>JBAGRR010000001.1:1800000-2100000 GCA_036924835.1 Nitrobacteraceae bacterium AZCC 1564 | reverse complement strand
CCCGGTTCTGACATTCGTTTGGTTTGCGGCTAGTGTGGCGTCTCGCAGTTGCCGATCTCTCTTGCGGCTGGTTTCTCATCGGCAATTGCGAGACAAAGCCACACTAGCATTTTGATTCTGCTAGTGTCCCGTCTCCGAATGACTGTGCGAGCGCGCCGCAAATGAGGCGGTTATTCGGAGACGGGACACTAGCTTGTTTACGAATGTCGGAACCTAAGGGACACTAGCAAAAATATGAATCTAGTGCGGTTTTGGATCTGACGTTCGTATGATGGACCAGCGGTTAATACTGATACGAACGTCAGATCTACCGCACTAGTGGCAGCACGCTAAGTCCAGTGCTCAGCGTGCTGCATTGTCGGAGTCTTTATGCCGCGGCCTGCTTGCCCTTCGGCTGCACTTCAGCGGTGTAGTCGTTCATCAGCTGCTCGCTGATTGCACCGGGCGTAAACTTCCAATTCGCGATTTGCGAAACCGGAGTCACTTCCGCAGCAGTGCCGGTCACGAAGCACTCCGTGAAGCCGTCCAGCTCTTCCGGCATGATGCGGCGCTCGATCACCTCGATGCCACGGCGCTTGGCGAGATCGATCACCGTCGCGCGGGTGATGCCTGCCAGGAAGCAGTCGGCAATCGGGGTATGGATTTTGCCATCCTTGACGAAGAAGATGTTGGCGCCGGTGCATTCGGCAACACGGCCCTGCCAGTCCAGCATCATGGCGTCGGCATAGCCCTCGCGTTCTGCCTTGTGCTTGGAGATCGTGCAGATCATGTAAAGGCCAGCAGCCTTGGCCAAGGCCGGGATCGTCTTCGGGTCGGGCCGGCGATAGTCGGCAAGACCGATGCGGATGCCCTTGAGGCGTTCGGCCGGGCTGAAATAGCTTGGCCAGCTCCAGCAGGCGATTGCGAGATGAATGGTGTTGCTTTGAGCCGAAACACCCATCATTTCCGAGCCGCGCCAAGCAATTGCGCGGACGTAGGAGTCTGGCAGATTGTTCTTTTCGATCACCAGCTTCTTGGCCGCGTCGATCTCGGCGACCGAATAAGGGATCTCGAAATCAAGCAGTTCGGCCGATCGCTTCAGGCGCTCGGAGTGCTCGGTGCATTTGAAGATTTCGCCGCCATAGGCGCGCTCACCCTCGAATACGGAGCTTCCGTAGTGCAGACCATGGGTCAGGACGTGGACATTGGCGTCGGCCCACGGCACCAGTTTGCCGTCATACCAGATGACGCCATCAATTTTGTCGAACGACACTCCCATCGCTTTGTCTCCAGATCGGCCGGTCCCAGAGCCGGCGGTGCGCCCTTTGTTTTACGTGAGCGGTTAAGTCCAGTATGTTTCGTGGAATGTCTATCGACAATCGCACGGCGAGAAAATTCACTTTGGAGCTTGCCAAGGACTGGGGTTTCCTGGCTTCCCAAGCGCCGCAGGTGACGAAATATCCGAATATTTCGTGAAGCTTGAGTTTTTTGTAACATTGAAACCGAAATATGTCAACATGACTGACATAAATTTCAACGCGCCACGCACAGGGCAGACCCCCGCAGAAGGCGGAGCTTCGGGTTCCGCGGCATCCGCCGACCAGCGGTGGGACATCATCGAGCTGCTATTTTTCGCTTACCGGGACTTTGTCGGGGACGCCGATCATGTCCTGGAGGAGTTCGGCTTCGGCCGGGCTCATCACCGGGTAGTGCATTTCGTGACGCGCTATCCGGGGCTGAAGGTTGCCGATTTGCTGGATGTGCTTCGAATTACAAAGCAGTCGCTTGGCAGGGTCCTCAAGCAGCTTCTGGACGAAGGCTATATCGTTCAGAAGGCCGGCGATGCGGACCGCCGGCAACGTCTTCTTTTCGCCACCGCCAAAGGCGAGGCCCTTGTTGCAAAGCTGGCCGGCCTGCAGACCGCCCGTATCAACCGGGCGCTGGAGGGCGTCAGTCCTGCTGGGGCAGATGGAACGCGTCAGTTCCTGCTGGCCATGATTGACCATGACGATCCTGACAAGGTGCTGGACGTGATCCTGAAGAGCAGCCGGCGAGCGGCAAGGGACATAAAATGATCGATGCCGCGATTACGGACCGCGCGCGGGCCGAGCCTGCCGATGATGCGCCCCATCTGCTGCTAGTCGACGACGACCGCCGCATCCGCGACCTGTTGTCGCGTTTCCTCGCGGGAGAAGGCTATCGCGTCACCACAGCGAAGAGCGCAGTCGATGCCCGCGCGAAGCTGGTTGGACTGCATTTCGATCTCCTGATCCTCGATGTGATGATGCCGGGCGAGACCGGTTTCGATCTCGCACGTTCACTTCGTGCCGACTCCGGAGTGCCGATCATCATGCTCACAGCGCGCAGCGAAGCGGAAAGCCGCATCGAGGGACTGCAAATCGGTGCCGATGACTATGTCGCGAAGCCGTTTGAACCTCGTGAGCTGGTGCTGCGCATAGCCAACATTCTCAAGCGTGCGGCGCCGGTCGCCGCCCCCGCGGTGGAGTCGGTCGCGTTCGGCCCATACGTTTATCACCTTGAGCGTGGCGAACTGCGTGACGGCGAGAACGTGATCCATCTGACCGACCGTGAACGCGACATGCTGCGTATTCTCGCGGCGACGCCGGGCGAAACTGTGCCGCGCGGCGCGCTGACAGGCGGTGATGGTAACACCAACGAACGCGCGGTGGACGTGCAGATCAATCGGCTGCGCCGCAAGATCGAGCGAGATCCAGCTAACCCGCTGTTCCTGCAAGCCGTGCGTGGCATTGGCTATCGTCTCGTCGCTTCGCCTTGAGCCGCCCGGACACGCTGTCATGAGCACGCTCGATACCGGCCTCACCATCATTCGCACAGCGTCGCGCCGCGTCTCTCTCGCGAGCGGGTGGATGGGGCGGTGGTTCAAGGAGTTGATGCCGAAGGGGCTCTATGCTCGCGCGCTCCTTATCATCATCGTTCCGATGGTGATCCTGCAGTCGGTCGTCGCGTTCGTCTTCATGGAGCGGCACTGGAACACAGTGACAAGGCGCCTGTCCCAGGCCGTCACGCAAGACGTGGCTTCGCTGATCGACATCTACAAGACCTATCCGCAGGACAAGGATCGCACGCAATTGCGCCGGATCGCGCAGCAGCGGCTTGGCCTGGTAGTGGATTTCCTGCCCGTCAACGATATGCCGCCGCCGGGACCAAAGCCGTTTTTCTCGCTGTTGGATCAGGCTTTGTCCGTGCAACTCGGCCGTCAGATCGGACGTCCTTTCTGGATCGATACGGTCGGGCGGTCATCGCTGGTGGAGATCCGTATCAAGCTTGATGACTCCGTGATGCGCGTGTTCGCGCAACGGAGTGCGGCTTATGCGTCGAATTCGGAGATCTTCCTGTTCTGGATGGTGGGCACATCGTCGATCCTTCTGATCGTCGCCGTGTTGTTCCTTCGCAATCAAATCAAGCCGATCCTTCGCTTGGCGGATGCCGCGGAGAATTTCGGCAAGGGCCGCGAGGCGCCGGACTTTCGTCCGCGTGGTGCACGCGAGGTGCGACGCGCGGCACACGCCTTTATGGAAATGAAGGCACGTGTGGAGCGCGCCATCGAGCAGCGTACCGCCATGCTGGCTGGCGTCTCGCACGATCTGCGCACAATCCTGACCCGCTTCAAGCTCGAGCTTGCGCTGATCGGCAACAGTCCAGAAGTCGACGGCATGCGCAAGGATGTCGACGAAATGAGCGGCATGCTGGAGGCGTATCTTGCTTTCGCACGGGGAGACGGCGGCGAACACGCACGGCCGACCGACATGGAGCAGGCGCTGGAAGAGTTGCGCAGCGATGCCGAGCGGCAAGGGCATGTCGCCACCGTAACGTTCCACGGGCTTCCCGTGGTGACGGTGAAGCCCGCGTCGTTCAAGCGCTGCCTTGCCAATCTCGTGTCGAACGCCGCGCGGCACGCTGACACTATTAACATCACCGGGCATCGTGATCATCGCTATCTGACGGTGACGATCGATGACGACGGTCCGGGCATCCCCCAGCACATGCGCGAGGAAGTGTTCAAGCCGTTCCTGCGTCTCGACGACGCGCGCAATCAGGACGAAGGCGGCACCGGGCTTGGTCTTGCGATCGCGCGCGACATTGCCCGATCCCACGGTGGCGATATCACCCTTGGCAACAGCCCGATGGGCGGATTGCGCGCAAGCGTGCGAGTGCCGGTATAGGCACCTTGCTGAAGCCGGAACGGCGAGTTTATTTTGCCAGCTCGTTCGATCGCTTGGTCGCGGCTGCAACGGCGCGCTTGAGCAGCGGCTCGAAACCGTCTGCCCCCATCAGAACTTCGAGCGCAGCGGCCGTGGTGCCGCCGGGTGACGTCACGTTCTTGCGCAGTGTGGCACTGTCCAGATGCGAGCGATGCAGGAGTTCGCCCGAGCCTGCGACTGTTTCGCGAGCAAGCCTTGTGGCGAGCGCCGCCGGCAGTCCTGCCGCAATGCCAGCCCGTGCGAGCTCTTCAGCAAGCAGGAACACATAAGCGGGTCCGGAGCCTGACACCGCTGTCACAGCGTCCATCAACGCTTCATCGCCGATCCATTCGACTGCACCGATAGCGCTCAGCAGGGCATCGGTTGTTGTCCGCTGATCCGCCGAGACGTCTTTTGATGGCACGGCGACCGTAATGCCACGGCCAACGGCGGCGGGCGTGTTCGGCATGGCGCGGATCACCCTGCCGCCGCAAATACCTTCGATCGTTGCGATCGTTGTCCCCGCCATGATCGACACCACGAGCGTGGTCGGCGAAATGAATGGTTTCAACTGCGGGCCGGCTTCCGCAAACATCTGCGGCTTTACCGCAAGAACCAGAACGTCCACGGTGCCAGCGTCCTTGGCAGCAGGATTAAGGCGGACACCGCGGGCCTCGAAGTCCTGCGTTTCATCCGACGGGTTCGGTTCGAGCACCGCGACACGCTTCGCGTCGAGCCCTTGCGCGAGCCAGCCGGAGAGCATGGCTCCGCCCATCTTTCCTGCGCCGGCGAGGAGGATGGTGCCGTGAAAATTTTTCAATGCATCGGCGGATGATGACGTCATGATTTGGTGCTCGTGTCGCGCCTTGCGAGGCGGGCTTCAGTGCGGAGAATTTTGTATGCCGTTAGGACGCCTGCAACAAGGCGGGATTCGCAAGTTTACGCGTGGGATGCTTTGCTTATCCTAGTGTGGTGGTTCAGAAGTTCGCTGGAAGGACTTGCTGGAAAGATCGAGCGAACTTCTGAACCACCACGCTAAAAGCGCTTCTTGACGAAGAAGCGGTGCGATCCACGCGGGTGATCTTCGACCGTTCCGAAGAGTTCGTAGCCCTGCTTTTTGTAGAACTCGAGTGCCTGGAATTCATAGGTGTCGAGCCAGGCACCAATGCAGCCGCGTTCGCGAGCGGCGTCCTCTGCGCGGGATAGGATGCTGGAGCCGAGGTTCTGTCCTCTGAATTGCTCCGGCACGACGAACAGTTCGACGATAAGCCAGTCGTAGCTCGTCTTGCCCCATAAGCCGCCGACGGTGTTGCCGTCAGCGTCCTGGACCAGAACAGCAAGCGGCTGAAAGCCCGATGGGCCTGCTGCCTTGTCGTTGAATGCGACCAAGGCCTGAGTGATGGCATCGCGATCCGCGCTGCTCGGCGAATCCGTGACCACAATCGTCGGGATGTTCACAAGTCCTCTAAAGCGCTACGCTTCGCCCGCCGTATCGAACAGCGCCGCGGCCATGGCTTCCGAAGCTGTCTTTCCGGCCCACACCACGAACTGCAGAGCGGGATAGTAGCGCTCGCACGCATGCAGTGCGCCTTCCAGCATCATCTCGCATTGAGTAGGCGAGGCTAGCATCCCGCCCGGGAGGAGCAGCGCCTGCCGGTACATGACCGATCCGGTGGTCGTCCACACATCGAAGTGGCCGATCCACAACTGCTCATTGATCGCAGCGATGAGGCGCTGAGTTTCCGCCCGCCGCATCTCCGGAATTTTCATGTCGAATGTGCACGCGAGATGCAGCGCGTCGATCTCACTCATCCAGGTGAACGAAAGTTGGTAGTCGGTCCACTGACCGCGGGAGAGGATGGTGACCTCATCCTGTCCGGAGCGCTCGAATGTCCAGTCATTCGAAGACGCGATGTCTTCGACAACCGTGAGCGGGCTGTTCCGCGAATCCGTTGTGATGTCCAGAAGGGACATGCTGCCTTCATCCTGTGCTGTGGTGGGATGGAACGCGAAACGAAACGCAAGAAACGCGCGATCACCGTCGCCGCAAGGAAACCACTTGGCGAAGCACCGATCGAAGTCTGAATCGTGTGCGCCGCCGCGTCAACCTTGTGTCAGGATTGATCAGTGATTTGCGGAATCCGCGCAACGCCACGCCGAATCCCGTCCACAGGCAATCGGCAGAAATTTGTCTGTCATCAACAGGTAGAGCCCGGCAATGTCACTTCAAATGAGAACAAAACGGAATCGGATTCCCGAGGGGCGAGTCTGGTGAGGTTCAGTTCGCGCGATACGAGTTTGGTCGCCGGTCCTGTGGGGGCTGCCAACGCACCGAGGGGACTAGTCGATCGTTCACTGGTGTTGTGAGAAATGCACACGAGGTCTTGAATAACCGGCGCATACGCCTCGGTTTTGAAACGGCGCTGGGAAGGTCAGTATCGGGGACGGGCTCGTCAGTCGAACAGGCTGGAGACGGACTCTTCGGACGCGGTGCGGCCAATGGCTTCGCCGATCAGGGCGGAAATTGAAATCGTCCGGATGTTCGCAGCCTTGCGGACGGCTTCTGTCGGCTGGATCGAGTCCGTGATCACCAGCTCCTTGAGCTTGGAGGAGGTGATACGCGCGACCGCGCCGCCGGAAAGGACACCGTGGGTGATGTAGGCGTAGACATCCTTCGCGCCGTTAGCGAGCAGGGCGTCGGCCGCGTTCACCAGCGTGCCGCCAGAGTCCACGATGTCGTCGATCAGGATACAGGTGTAGCCGGCCACATCGCCGATCACGTTCATCACTTCGGATTCACCGGCACGTTCGCGGCGCTTGTCGATGATCGCCAGCGGTGCATTGATGCGCTTTGCAAGACCGCGCGCGCGCACCACGCCGCCGACGTCCGGCGACACCACCATCAAGTTGGTGAGATCGAACCGCTCCTTGATGTCGCGCACCATGACCGGCGAGGCATAAAGGTTGTCGGTCGGAATATCGAAGAAGCCCTGGATCTGGCCGGCATGCAGATCGAGCGTCATGACGCGATCGGCGCCAGCGCGCGTGATCAGGTTCGCCACTAGTTTTGCTGAAATCGGCGTGCGAGGACCGGCTTTGCGGTCCTGCCGGGCATAGCCGAAATAGGGGATCACCGCGGTGATGCGGCGCGCGGAGGCGCGGCGCAGCGCGTCGGTGATGATCAGCAGTTCCATCAGGTGGTCGTTCGCGGGATATGACGTCGACTGGAGGATAAAGACGTCCGAGCCGCGCACATTTTCCTGAATCTCGACGAACACTTCCATGTCCGCAAAGCGGCGCACGCTCGCCTTCGTCATCGGCACGTTAAGCCATGACGAAATAGCCTGGGCCAATTCAGGATTCGAATTGCCTGCGACCAGCTTGATGGAACCGTTTTTCGCTGAAATGGCAGCCTCTCCTCGTGATATGGGGGAAACGCTCTTCAACATATCAGCTACCTATGGAACTGGATTTACCCGCGCTGTCCCGCGCGCGCGAGGTGATAACAAGGAGATGACAAGGCTGGCAATACAAAGCCTGCGATTTTCCTGCAAAAACCGCGGCTTCGGGGGCCTGCATCCTTAATGGGCACTGAAGGCGAGGGCCGTGGTCTCGGCAGTAGGCTCGGTTTGCTCCGAATCCGCCTGGGCGATGGCAGGTCCCGAGGATGGCGCTGCTGGAATCGGGGCGTCTGGGACCGGAGCGGCAGCTCCGCTCATCACCGCGCTTAGCCCGCCGAGGCCTGCCTGCGCGATCTTCCGCATCATTTGGTCGTCAGCCGCGCTCCAGGCATCCCGGCCAGCTTTGCCGGCAGGCTCCTCGCCGCTCAGGCGCAGTGCGCGCTGTTGGTCGCGATCATAGACATCCCAGACCCAGGCGATGGTGGTCTTGCCGCGTTCCACCTGCGCAGACAGATAGCTGCGGACGCGATATGTGGCACCGGCCTCGCGGGACACAACGGTGAAGCTCCGGCCTGCGGATTCCGTTTCCAGCGCGCGGACCAGACGATCAAACACCTGCGGGGGTGGACCATCGACCGACTCGAAGGCGACCGTGGGCCCGAAGCTGGCACTGGCCGGTGTGGGTCCTGATCCCGTCGCCATGCAGCCCGATGTAATGCAAAGCAGAGCGAAGAGGACGCAAAGGCGCAGGTAGCGCAGCGATCCCCAAACCGTCGTACTCGCTACGGAATTCATGCCTGTCGTCGCCCGAACATCACCTGTCCGCAGTTTCAAATCCGGTTCTGCAGGACGGGCGGAGCGATATCGTTAAAATGCATTAACGTCTAGGGCGAAGACGTGCCTCTACGACGCGCCGTTAATAAATGGTCCGCAAAAAGATAAGAAAAACAAAAGGTTTACCAGTTATAAACCATCTTTTTTTATAAATGGCGGCATCGATTCTTGATTGTTGCTTTAGATGATTCCTGCCTCGGCCGAAGTGGCCTCATTTCACGCGTCGCGCTGGCGCAGACCCTTTGAGTGGTGGCTCGATGGAGTGGACCAGGGCTGGGCCCTGAAAGCTTTTCTGTCGGCTTTCGTTGTGATTTGGACGGCATTTCTGATCGTCGCCTATCAGAGTGGCGATCTCCATCCTGACGTCCTGGAAACTTGGTCGCTCGGACGCGAATTCGCGTGGGGGCATGCGAAGCATCCCCCACTCATGGGCTGGATTGCAGGGGTGTGGAGCCTCGTGTTTCCGCCTGCTGACTGGTCGTTTCATCTTCTCGCCATGCTGAATTCCGCTCTGGCGCTCAGCATCATCGACCTTGTTAGCCGCCGCTTTGTGCGCGGCGACAAGCGCCTCGTCATCCTGCTGTTGCTGTTTTTGTTGCCTGCGTATCAGTTTCACGCGCCGCGCTTCAATGCCAACACCGTGCTGTTGGCGACCTGGCCTTTGGCGACCTATTGCTTTCTGCGCTCGTTCGAGACGCGAAAGTTGCTTTGGTCCATTGCCGCCGGTGCGGCGAGCGCCTTGGCAATGTTGGGCAAATATTACTCGGTCTTCCTGCTCGTGGGCTTCGTCATCGCGGCTGCAGCCCATCCCCAGCGCCGAACCTATTTCATGTCGCCGGCGCCGTGGATATCCGCCATCGTGGGGCTGCTGGTGCTGGGCCCGCATCTGTGGTGGCTTGTCACTACAGGTTCGACGCCGTTTGACTATGCGCTCGCGGCCCATGGCGGAAGTACGCGGGCAAACTCAATCAAGGAAGCCATTCAATTTGCGTTGGGGGTGGCCGGCTATCTGGCGCTCCCGGCTTTCGCTTTTTGTCTGATGGTCCGATCGCACCTGAAGAAGTTTGTCTCGGATCTTCGCCGACCTGACACCGGATTGACGCTCCTGGCCTGGATTTTTGCTGTCACGATCGCACTCCCGCCATTGGTTGCTATCGCGCTCGGTACCGACCTTCCTCCGCTCTGGAGCTTGCAGGGACTATTCCTGCCGGTCGTGATCGCAGTGGCGGCAACAACATTCAAAATCGAACGGTTCGATACGGTCAACCTTGCGGTCGCCGTATTAGCAATTGTGTTGGTGTGCGTGATCGCCGCGCCATTCCATGCGATCTATCGCAATACGAATGCATTTGGCATGAACAGGAATTTCCTGAGTGGAGCGGCACTGGAGATCACTAAGCAGTGGCGGGAAGCAACCGACATGCCATTCACAACCATTACTGGTGATGACAATCTTGCGTTTGCGACTGCATTCTACAGCCCGGATCATCCACGTTATCGCCTTTCACTCGGTGAACCGCAATTGACGAACGAAGATGGATGGGCGGCGATGTGCTTCGTCGGAGACGCTCGTTGCATCGGCTGGATGGATAGCCTTAGGCCAGAGCCGTTCATCCGTTCCGAATTCACATTACAGACCAGTCTGTGGGGGCAGCCCGGGCTCACGAAGAAGATCGCAGCACTCATTGTGCTGCCATCCACCCGCATCCAGCCAGAGCGGACATCGGGTCCTCGTCGTGGACCATCCAGAGAGTTCATGACATCGGAAGCCGAACAATCTGTTCGTTAACCTACCCTTCCAGCACGATGGCGTGGATGTTGCGGCCGTAGTCCGGCTCATTGCGGTGGACTGATCGGCGGTAGCTGAACATCCGTTCGTCGGCGTAGGTGCAGACATCGACATCGTCGATCATCAAAATGCCTGCGCGTTCCAGCCGCTGCCGGATGTACCCGGCGAGGTCGAACATCGAGTGGTTTGCGCGCGACGAAGGGACGAAAAATGCAGCATTGTGCGGATCGGCCTCGGTAAAGCGCGCGACGAATTCCGCGCCAACCTCATAGCTCTGCTGCCGTATCAGCGGCCCGACAGCCGCGATAATGTTGTCGCGCGCGGCACCAAGCCCCTCCATGGCGGTGATGGTTGATTCAAGCACGCCGCCGATCGCGCCCTTCCAGCCGGAATGTGTGGCTCCGATGACGCGTGCCTGCGGGTCGACGAACAGCACCGGCCCACAATCGGCTGCGGAAACACCGAGGGCGAGGCCAGGTGTCTTGGTCACCATGGCGTCGGCGTGAGGGCGTGACGCCGTATCCCATGGTTCGGTCGCGACCACGACATCGGGCGAATGAATTTGAAATGCGGTCAGGAAATCCGTGGGCTTGACCCTGAGCTCTTCTGCCATGCGCCGGCGGTTTTCCGCGACATGCGTGGGATCGTCTTTGGACCCGACGCCGCCATTGAGACTGGCATAGATGCCGCCTGAAACGCCGCCTTCACGGGTGAAGAATGCATGCCGTATGCCCGGCACGGCCAGCAACAAAGGCGATCCGAACTTCATGGCTTGAGCACCCCGTTGAGCGTGCCGCCCATGGCCGGCTCGTGATCGGACAGTGCTGCAAGCACTTCGATCGCGGGATGGGAAATCCCGAGCACCTTGAAGAGCGATCCCATTCCTTCTTTTCCTGAACCTGTCAGGCGCTTCAACGCCGACGAAATGATTGCCGCCTGTTCCGGAGATGCGTTCTTCATCAGCGTATGAGCGCGGGTTTCGATGCCGAGCCGGTTGAGAAACGCGCCTTGCTCGACCGGTCCATGTGCACGCGCACCGATATCCTCGGCTGCACGCGCCAGCGCCTGAAAATCCACATGTGCGGTGACGTCGGCGTCGCCGGGATGCTGCAGCGGGTTGGCGAAGGCGTGCTTTGCGACAGCTTGGAACGTGTCTCCCGCGTCGCTGCGGACATGACCGTAATCAATGATCAGCGCAGCGCCACCCTGATCGCGGACGCGGCGTGCGATTGTCATGATTTCGGTATTGGGTCGCCATTCGAAGATCGCCCCATTGGGGGCGGCGCGCACTTGCGGCGGCAACAGGACTTCGAAGCGCGGCATCGGATCCTTCGCCACGCCGTAGGCAAAGATCTCATCATCCACTTCGATGACCCGCTCGTGCCATCCGGTTTCGCGTTTCACCGCCTGATGGATCGGCAGCGCATCGAAATACTCGTTGGCGAGAATGATGGCGGGGCCCTCCGGAACCTCGTCGAGGCTTCCATACCATTCGACATGGGCCGCATCACCGAGCTTGATGCGTTGTTGTTCGCGTAGCGTCGGACTCGCTTCGACCAGATGGACGCTGATGGCTTGATGAAAAGCCGGGAGAATGCGGATCGCGCGAAGCGCATCTGCCATCATGGTGCCGCGGCCCGGCCCCAACTCGATGAACATGACATGCTCGGGCATGCCCATGGCATTCCAGACTGACGCTGCCCACAGGCCTACCAGTTCGCCGAACATCTGACTGACTTCAGGCGCGGTAATGAAATCGCCGTCGCGCCCAAGTGGGTCACGCTTCAGGTAGTAGCCATACTGCGGATGCGTCAGACACATCTGCATGTAACGCGAAACCGGCATCGGGCCGCTCTTCGCGATCTGGTTGCGGATCAAGGTTTCAAGGGGACCATAATCGGGCACGGCGATCTTTCAGGCTACGTTCGAGCAACCAGCGTTCCCAACTTCACGCCCCGGTTGCTCCAACATCGGTATTTCGGGGGCCCCGCTTCCATGCGGTGAGCATGAACGCGATACCCACGATGATCATTGGAATCGACAGTAACATTCCCATCGTCAATCCGCCCCACAGAAAGCCGAGCTGCGGATCGGGTTCACGGAAGAATTCACCTATAATACGGAAAATGCCATAGAACGTTGCAAACGCACCGATGATGAAACCGGGGCGTTTCAGCGCACCGGCGCGAATCAGAAGCGCTAGAATGATGAACAGCACGATGCCCTCGAGCCCGGCTTCGTAAAGCTGGCTCGGATGGCGCGGCAGCGGCCCGCCATTGGGGAAAATCATCGCCCAGGGCAGGCTCGGGTCCGCATGGCGGCCCCACAATTCGCTGTTGATGAAGTTCGCCAGACGTCCGAGCAGCAAACCAATCGGCCCAACCGCGCAGGTCACGTCACCGAGCGACAAGACAGAAATGTTACGCTTCCAGCCAAACAGCAGCACAGCGATAACGCAGCCTGTGAAGCCGCCATGGAAAGACATGCCGCCTTTCCAGAGTTCGAAGATTTCGGTCGGATGCTGGGCAAAATAAGGAAGATTGTAAAACAACACATAGCCGGTGCGGCCGCCGAGGATGATGCCGAGCGTCACCCACAGGATGAAATCATCGAAATCGACCACTGTGAACGGTGCCTTACCACCCCACAGCCGTTCGCTGCGAATGATTTTGCGTGCATAGATCCAGCCGAGTACAATACCGCCGATATAAGCGAGCGCGTACCACCGGATCGCGATCGGCCCAATGGCGATGGCGACAGGGTCGAAGACGGGGAATGTGATGGTGAGCATCATGAACGGACTGGTTCCGGCAAGGATGACGGGCTCGATTTGGGCTTCTTACATCTTGCGTCGCGGCTGCGCTATCACCATTGTCTGAACGGGCCGCGAGCGGCAAATCGTCTTTCGGAGTTTGATTATGACGCAGACCACCAATCGGTTTTTTGACGACGTTGCGCGGTTGATGAACGATGCGGCGGGCGCTGCGCAGGGTGTGAAGCGCGAAATGGAGACTGTGATCCGCGGTCAGGCGGAGCGCATCCTTCGCGATCTCGATCTCGTCAAGCGCGAAGAATTCGAGGCGGTCAAGGATATGGCCCGTCTCGCGCGCGAGGAAAACGACGCCCTCAAGGCGCGCATCGAGGCTCTTGAGAAGAAGCTAAGCCCTGTCGCGGAAACATGACGGTCGGCGACGCCAAATCTTCTAACGTTAAGTCTTCCAAGGCCAAGCCTTCCAAAGCTAAGCCTTCACGCGATCTTCCGATCAAGGCGTTCGCCTCGCTGGAGGCGTGGGAATCTTGGCTCAAAGCGCAGCCTGGAACGTCGCGCGGCGTGTGGCTCAAGCTTGCCAAGAAATCGGCAAAGGCAGCGAGTGTCTCTCGCCAGGAAGCCATCGACGGCGCGCTTTGTCATGGTTGGATCGATGGTCAACTCGACAAATTTGACGAGGATTGGTGGCTGGTCCGCTTCACGCCGCGCAAGGCCAGCAGCAAATGGTCGGGAAAGAATCGCGATCGTGCCCTCGCGCTCATGAAGGAAGGGCGTATGACGGCCGCAGGCCTGCGTCATGTTGAGCAAGCGAAATCGGACGGCAGGTGGGATGCAGCCTACGCGCCGCAAAGCACGGCAACGGTTCCAGAAGATCTCGATGCCGCATTAGCGCGGGATAAGAAAGCCAAGAGCTTCTTTGCGACACTGGACAGCGTCAACCGCTACGCGATCCTGCATCGCGTCCACACCGCAAAGAAGGCGGAAACGCGCGCCCGCCGCATCGAAACGTTCGTCACGATGCTGAGTCGTGGCGAAACGATTTATCCGCGGAAGGCTTCTCCCAAGACGAAATAGCGCTAGTGTGGTGGTTCAGAAGTTCGCTCGTTTTTTCCTGCAAGTCACTTCCGGCGAACTTCTGAACTTCAACCACACTAGAATCATAAATTTGCTAGTGTCCTTTCGAATCCAAAGTTCGCTTCGGAACGTGCTGCACGATGAGGCGAACTTTGGATTCAGGACACTAGTGCACGTCAACCGTACTGTGCGATGCCGTTCCCGAATGACCAGTTCTCTTTGGCGACTTCAACCAGATTTATAATGATGTCTTCGCGGCGGATCTTGAGCTGCTCGTGCAGATCGTCCGCAATGCGCTTGTAGAACGCCTTCTTCATGTCGATCGTTCGCCCGGTGTTGAGGGTGATTTGAATGAAGACGATGTCCTTGCTGTAGGTGATGCCAAGATAGCTTTCGGGAAAATTCAGGTCGTCCGCCTCGTGCTCGGTGATGACCTGGAATTTGTCGTCCTTGGGTACATTGATGATCTCGGTCATCGCCTTGTAGACGATTTCGCCGATTGCCTTGCGATGGCTGGGTGTTTTTCCTTTGGCGAGATCAATGCGGACGAAGGGCATGGCATCGCTCCTGTGTTGATGATTACAGAAGATGTCTGCTTATCGTTGCATCGTTGCAAGAGGTGAAGCACCTAGTGTGGTGGTTCAGAAGTTCGCCCGATTTTTCCTGCGAGTCCTTCCAGCGAACTTCTGAACCTGAACCACACTAGAATCATAGATTTACTAGTGTCCTCTCGAATCCAAATTCCGCTGCGGAGCGCGCTGCACGATAGTGCGGACTTTGGATTCGGGACACTAGAGCTGGTCAGCGCGCTCGAATGTGAGAGAGCTTAAACTCCGAATGCCACCGGGCGGAAGGCTTGCAGCAGTGCGCTGTCGAGCTTTCCGTTCATCAATTCCATGACTCCAAATGCTTGGTCAGGAGTCATAACAGGCATGTCGTCATGCGGCTCCATCAGCATCGCGTAGGTGTCAACCAAGGTAATGATGCGGACGATGTCGCTGATGCGGTCGGAAAGAAGGCCGTCAGGGTATCCAGTGCCGTCCAGCATCTCGTGATGATGCAGCACGACGTCGAGCATTTCTCCGGGGAATCCGCCCTGCTTCTTGAGCGCGTCGTAACCCAGGCGGACATGCTCTGCCATGATGGCATTCTCTTCGTCGGTCAGCTCTCCGGATTTCTCGAGGATGATGACCGGAATGAAGGCTTTGCCGACGTCATGGACGAGTGCCGCGCGCGCAATCCGGCGCTGGTCCTCATCGCGCATGCCGAGATACTGAGAGAATGCGACCGCGTAACCCGTCACAACGAGCGTATGCCGATAGCTGCGCTTGTGATGCTTGCTGACCGCAGCGAGCCAGTCCTTCAGCGAGCTTCGCTTGAGCGCTTCAAGGATCTGCGCCTCGGCTTTCATCACATCCTCAAAGGTGAGAGGCGTGCCTGCCGGTAGCCGCTGGAAGATTTTGACCATCACAGCCTGCGCGGCAGCGACGCCCTTGGCGAGAATTCTTGCCGCGCTGGTATGCTCGTCTTCCGGGGTCTCGGGAAAAGCGTGACGGATACGATGCAGGATGCTGTCGGGATCGAACGGCCGCTGAATGGTATCGGTCGCGCCGAGCGCCCATGCCTGCGCGGACCCGTGGTGCAATGAGTCCGCGAGCACGAACAGCCGCGGCAGGGCTTGATAGGCCTTGCGAGTGAGTTTAGTGCGAACGCGTTGAACCGCTTCGACGGAGGTGAGGTCGATATCGACGACCACGCCCGAGAAGTCGCTTGCCGGATGATCGGGGAGGTCGAAAATCGAGATTGTTTCGACGTTGCCGGCATTGCGCAGGATGTCCGCGAGCTCTTCGCTTTGATCCTCGATGTCCGATGCAAGCAGCAGGCGTCTCTTTTTTTGAGATCTTTCCGCCAGGGCCATGTCGTCCTCTTCGGGGCGTTCGGTAGATGCAGCCCAAAGTGGTACCGAAAAAACTGTTCTCGACCCTTAACGATTATCGTTAAGAAAAACAGCGGGCCGTTCGCGCAACCCTGGTTCCCTTCGCGCCATTCCTTAATAAAGTTTGAAATCGAAGACAGCTAATTCGCTGCCTTTTCTTCTGTGCGATGTTCGCTCGCGGATTTCGGATCGCACGGGGTCGTGGCGGAACTGCGCCATCTGCGCCGCAAGCGCATCGACACGACCGATCGCTTTGTGTCTAGCCGGCTTCGTTCGAAGAGCTATGCGGCCGCGCGCCGCCAGATCGGAAACGGATCCGGCAGTTTGGCCCACGCCTCGACATCCATCGCGCCGGCTTTGCCGGAGGTGACCAGGCATGCATCGAGGCGGCGTGTGAGTTCAGCGCGATCCATGCCGTGGCCGATGAAGACGATTTCCTGTCGCCGGTCGCCCCATACCTCCGACCAGTTCTTTTCGATGGCCGCGCGCCATTCCGGATGATCCGGCCAGCGCTCCTTCGGGATAGCCGCCCACCAGAAGCCCATGGCTTCGTTGCGCACGATGGCGCCGGCCTGACTGAGCTCACCGACCCATTGTGGTCGCGTCGCTAGCCAAAAATGACCTTTGGCGCGAATGACGCCGGGCCAACTTGATGTGATAAAGGCGTGAAATTTCTGCGGGTCGAACGGACGGCGCGCACGATAGACGAAATTGCTGACGCCGTACTCTTCTGTTTCTGGGACGTGGCTGGCGAAGCCGTAAAGTTCCTTGAACCATACCGGGTGCTGTTGTGCCTTCTCGAAATCGAAACGCCCCGTATTCAAAATCTTGTTCAGCGACACCTTTGAAAAATTGGCCTCGATAATCTCTGCTTCGGGATTGAGCGCCTTGAGAATGCTTCGTGCGGCCTCGCGCTGTGCCGGCGTGGCATCATCAACCTTATTGAGCACGATTGTATCGGCAAACTCGATCTGATCGACGAGCAGGTCGACCAGCGTGCGCTTGTCTTGCTCGCCGAGGGATTCACCGCGATCCCGCAGGAAATCGTGCGACGCGTAATCTCGAAGCAGGTTCACGGCATCGACCACCGTGACCATAGTGTCGAGCTTGGCGACGTCGCCGAGGCTTTGGCCGCTTTCATCACGGAAGTCGAAGGTTGCTGCGACGGGCAGGGGCTCGGAAATGCCGGTGGATTCGATCAGCAGATAATCAAAACGTTGATCCTGAGCGAGTTGGCGGACTTCTTTGAGCAGGTCGTCCCGCAACGTGCAGCAGATACACCCGTTGGTCATCTCGACCAGCGTTTCGTCAGTCCGTGACAGGTTCGCACCACCATCGCGGATGAGATCCGCGTCGATGTTCACCTCGCTCATGTCGTTCACGATCACAGCCACTCGCAGGCCCTGCCGGTTGTTGAGCACATGATTCATGAGGGCGGTTTTCCCAGCTCCGAGGAAGCCGGAGAGCACGGTGACGGGCAGTTTTTTCATGGGAATCGAACAGCCTTTTCAAGGAGATGCGAGACAGGCGCCGGGGCGGCATGCGGGACTTCCGTGTATGTTATGTTATAACATAGCCAAAATGGATGGGCGGAGCAAGCACGATGGCGTGAGGAGCTCTATCCGGGGCGTCCTGCGAGGCAGTTGTGTGTCTCGGCGCCGAATCGGAGATGTCGACAACGCCCGGCGCTGCCCGTGAACGCTGGGCCTTCACAGTGCGGGCTGCAGCCGTTTAGTGTCGGATTTGCCAGAAGCGCAACAAACGTTGCGCGCTCGACCTCGAAAGCTTCGCAAAAGCAGCCTCGAGTTTATCGAGATCTTTGTGGGTGGCGCCGGGCGGCGTTTTACATTCCAGAATGGCGCGCAGAGTCTCCCAGGAGCAACCGGCCGCTTTGCAGGGGATCAGGAGGCCATCGTCGCGCGGGCTCTCCATGAGTGGCTTGATGATTTCGAGCGGAGCGGAGGACAGCGATGCGAGCGCGGCGGTCGTCTCTTCATATTTCCGCGTCTGGGCAAATTTCAGCAACACTGCCTCGTTCAGTTCGCCTCGTTCCTTCAACAACTCCACAAATCGTTTTGCGGAGACATAGTCTTGAGGCGCGCGCGTCTCCCAACCGGCGTCATTGGCCGCGATGTGCAGTATGCGTCGGACTTCGGCCTGAAGTTCAGACGGTGCGCGTGAAAACAGACGTGATCGAACAGCGTCAGTTGCGCGCAACAGAAGCTCCTTGAGAACATGCGGCGGCAGATCGAGCCGCAGTCCGGCTTTTTCCGCGAGGCTGTCGTCGGTCTCGGATGCCTTGAGAAGCGCTGCAAAGCCGTGATCGGATAGGCATGCACCTGCATTGATGGCAACGTTGTGGATCACGGCGCGATTTCCGCGATCGAGAAGCACATCCGTGATCGCTGGAGCGATCGAAGCGCGTTCGGAAATGGCAAACAGATGCGCTTGGCTCCTTGTCTTTGCGAAATTAACGAGGTCATCCGTTGTTAGACGAGGCGAGATCGACAGCATCGTGCCGGCAACGGCGATGTCGTGATGCCCGGCCAGTTGGCACGTGAGGTCCACTGGCGCATTGGTGATGGGTGCCAGGCGGCTGCTGATTTCGACCAGCGCCCTGGTTTCGATCTCGCGAATGAGATGGCAGAGCACATTGTCGAAAATGCTGACATGCTCTTCGCTTAGTCGATTGGCGTCATACAGAAAGAGATCCGTAACGCGCCGGAGTAGGGTGACGCGCCGTCCCGGCGATCCGCTGCGAAGGGCGGTATCCAGTTCGTCAAACAGGGAAGTTTCGGCGTTCTGCACGGCGACGACCCCAATGAGACATAACGAAAACGCTTCTGTCGGCACTCCGAGACGAATGAGAAGTTCCGCTTAAAAAGCGACGGCGGAATGAAAACCGCCTCGGTGCACCAACCAACCCGCAAAAATATGGCCTAAGCGTATGGGCCAAATGGAAGTTTTTCCTTAAGGGCGAAGGTGATGATTTAAGGACCGGTTGCTTGCCTAGTGCGCTGGATTTGACGTTCGTACCAATATTGCGGCGAGTCCTCAGTACGAACGTCAAATCCGAAAAGCGCACTAGCTTCATAGAGTTGCTAGTGTCCCTCCTGGTTCTAACGTTCGCAAACGAGAGCGCTGCAAAGTGATGCGAACGTTAGAACCGGGACACTAGGGCGCTCCAGCCGGGTTCTCAGCCTTCGAGGCCGCTTTTTCAGGCCAAAACGGACGATAAAACCGGCACATTTCCTTGTCTTTTCGGCCCTTTGGCGCTAAGAACCGCCGGTCCGCGGCCCCCGCACCCCTGGAGGCTTGCTGCGGCGGAAAACCGGGCCGCTTTGCGGCCCTTCACTTTTCAAGCTTTTAAGGAAACTCGACAATGGCGACCGTCAAGGAATTGAAGGCGACCGCGCGTCCGAAGGCCGGCAAGGGGGCCGCCCGCGCAGAGCGCCGTGCTGGCCGCGTGCCAGCCGTGATCTATGGTGACAACCAGCCCCCGCTGACCATCTCGCTCGACGACAAGGCCGTGCGTCAGAGCATTTTCGCTGGTCACTTCCTCACCACGCTTTTCAACATCGACCTTGATGGCAAGAAGCATCGCGTCATTCCGCGTGACTACGCGCTGGATCCGGTGAAGGATTTCCCGATTCACGTCGACTTCCTGCGTCTGGCCCAGGGCGCAACCATCCGCGTCAGCGTTCCGCTGCACGTAACGGGCGCCGAAGTCTCGCCGGGCGTGAAGCGTGGTGGCACGGTCAACATCGTCAACCACACCGTTGATCTGGAAGCGGATGTCGAGCACATCCCGCAGTTCATCGAGGTCGACGTTTCGAAGCTCGAAATCAACAACTCGATCCACCTCAGCGATGTGGAGCTGCCGAAGGGTGTGAAGGCGGTTTCGCGCGACGACCAGACGCTGGTTACCGTCGTTCCGCCGTCGGGTTATGCCGAAGAGACCAAGGCTGCCGGTGCTGCAGAAGCTGCTGCAGCTGGTGCGGCGCCTGCGGCTGGTGCAGCAGCGGCTCCGGCTGCTGGTGCGAAGGCGCCTGCGGCCGGCGGCGACAAGAAGAAGTAAGCGACCGCGAGAACCCTCGCCATGCGCCTGTTCGTCGGACTGGGCAATCCCGGCACGAAGTACCAGGGCAACCGGCACAACATCGGGTTCATGGTTGTCGACGATATTGCGCGGCGTCACGGTTTCGCACCGTGGCGCCGCCGCTTTCAGGGGGAGACCTCGGAAGGCACACTCGACGGCGAGCGCGTCATTCTGCTTAAGCCTTCCACCTACATGAACGAATCCGGTCGCGCTGTGAGCGAGGCTGCGAATTTCTTCAAGCTTGGGGTTGGCGATATCGTCGTGTTTCATGATGAGATCGAATTGCCGCCCGCCAAGGTGCGCGTGAAGGTTGGCGGCGGCATCGCCGGACACAACGGGCTTCGTTCGATTTCGGCGCATGTCGGTAACGACTACCGTCGTGTGCGGCTCGGTGTCGGCCATCCAGGCGTCAAAGAATTCGTGCATGCCCATGTGCTGAACGATTTCGCCAAAGCCGAGCGGCCATGGGTCGAGGCGCTGTGCGATGCCATTACGGACAATGCGGCCTTGCTGGTGACCAACAAGGATTCATCGTTCCAGAACAAAGTGCATCTCGCGATGCAGGCCAAAGGGTTTGCATTGGACAAGGATAACGGCGGCGATAAGTAGTCGCGCCCTTCACGTCAGGACAGATTATGGGATTCAAATGCGGTATCGTCGGACTGCCCAATGTCGGCAAGTCCACCTTGTTCAATGCGCTGACTGAAACGGCGGCGGCACAGGCGGCGAACTATCCGTTCTGCACCATCGAGCCGAACGTCGGTGCGGTGGCGGTGCCCGACCCGCGCCTGGAGAAGCTTGCAGCCGTCGCCAAGTCGGCGCAGATCATTCCGACGCAACTGACGTTCGTGGATATCGCCGGTTTGGTGCGTGGTGCGTCCAAGGGCGAGGGCCTCGGCAACCAGTTTCTGGCCAACATCCGTGAGGTTGATGCAGTCGCACATGTGGTGCGCTGCTTCGAGGATTCCGACATCACCCATGTCGAGGGGAAGATTGCACCGCTCGCCGACATCGAGACCATTGAGACGGAGCTGATGCTGGCGGATCTCGACAGTCTCGAGAAGCGCGTCGACAACCTGACAAAGAAGGCCAAGGGCAACGACAAGGACGCCAAGGAGCAACTCGAACTGGTCGAGCGTGCGCTCAAGCTGCTGCGGGATGGCAAGCCGACGCGCGGCATGGAACGCAAGCCAGAGGAAGAGCGCAACTTCCGCATGCTCGGCCTGCTGACCTCAAAGCCCGTTCTTTATGTCTGCAACGTCGAGGAGGGCTCTGCTGCCACCGGCAATTCGTTTTCGCAGCAGGTTGTGGAATATGCGAAGAAGGAAGGCGCGGTCGCGGTGGTTATCTCTGCCAAGATCGAATCCGAGATCGCGACACTGTCACGTGAAGAGCGCGCAGATTTCCTCGATACCCTCGGGTTGGAGGAAGCTGGTCTCGACCGTCTGATCCGCGCAGGTTACGAGCTTTTGCATCTGATTACCTACTTCACGATCGGTCCGAAGGAAGCGCGCGCCTGGACGATTACCAAGGGCACCAAAGCGCCAGCAGCTGCGGGCGTCATCCATACCGATTTCGAGAAGGGCTTCATCCGCGCCGAGACCATTGCCTATGACGATTATGTCGCGAATAACGGCGAAGCGGGCGCCCGCGACACCGGCAAGCTACGGCTGGAAGGCAAGGAGTACGTGGTCGCTGACGGTGACGTCATGCACTTCAGATTTAACAACTAAGTCGTCGTAGATGACTCGCGTGCTGGGGTAGCTGTTGAGCTTGCCTTAGTATTTTCTTTAAGACGAACGTGCGGCTAATCGCGCGTTCGTCCGTTTCTACGGCTCATGCGCCTCGCATCACATCGTTCAATAATGTTGTTGCCGGTCCTGGCCTTGCTCGCGGATCGCGCCGAGATGCTCGTTGATCCGGAAAATGATCAGGATCAATTCCGCAGCGATGCGTGCGAAGATGATTCCGACCGCAATGCCGGCCAGGGCGGCCAGCAGCAGGATGGAGCCGCCAAACGGACTCACCGCCATCAAGGTCAGTGCGGAAAAGATACTGGAAATCCCAAACAGCGCGATCAGCGCTATGACGAGCCAGTAAAATGACTTGATGATCGTGGGGGCGATAAATCGGTCCCACCGGAAGAGATCCTGAAAATGGAACATGGGTTATTCTCCAGTTAACTTCAAATGTAAAGCGACGAGCGATAGCAGGGGCGCCGCGAGCAATCGAGGCGTGACGGACGCCGCGATCGCCGGAAACTTGTCATTTGTTGCACACCGCAGAAACGCGCGAAACCTGCATCCAGGGAATTCCGAGTCGACGCGTAGATACGCTGCGCGACTTGAGCTATTGACGAATAACGGCCAAACTCAGCCCTTTCCACAACTTGATCAAAGCAATGCAGCTCACCTTTGAAGACTTTCAGCCTGGTCCATTCGGGACCTTTGGTCCCCACCATGTGTCGCATGAGGACATCATCGCGTTTGCCACCGAGTACGATCCGCAGCCAATGCATCTCGACGAGGAGGCGGCTAAGCACTCGTTGCTGAAAGGGCTTGCCGGCTCCGGCTGGCACATGTGCGCGTTGCTGATGCGGATATCTTGGGATGGCTTCATTCGACGGATTGCCTCGAGCGGCGCGCCGGGCGTCGATGAAGTGCGCTGGGTGTCGCCGCTGCGGCCGGGCGATGATCTGACCGTGACCGTTGAGGTGCTCGAAAAGCGCGAGTCCAAAAGCCGTCCTGAGCTCGGCTTTGTGACCATTAAGAACGATATGCGCAACGCGTCAGGACAGACACTGATGATCGCCAAGCTTCCCATCATGGTGTTTAAGCGCACGGCGCTTGGCGCGAACTGAAGGTAGGCGATGCCATATTTTGAAGACGTAAAAATCGGCTACCGCCGCGAGCTTGGATCGTTCACTTTTACCGCGGACCTGATCAAGAAATTTGCTCTGCAATTCGATCCCCAGCCGTTTCATCTCGACGAGGAAGCAGGGCGCAAGTCGGTGTTCGGAGGTCTCGCCGCGTCGGGTTGGCATGTTTCGGCGGTCTATATGAAGCTCACTGTTGCAGCGATTCAGCGCGAGGTTGCGGAGATGATTGCACGTGGCGAAAAGCCGGTCGCATCAGGGCCTTCACCGGGATTTCGCGATTTGAAATGGCTGAAGCCGGTGCTTGCTGGAGACACGCTGACATATGCCTCGGAAGTGGTGGAGACTCGCGCACTGGAATCGCGGCCGCAGTGGGGCATCGTCAATTTCCACAACACCGGCATCAATCAACGGGGCGAGTTGGCCTTTTCGTTCGCGGCATCGGTCTTTGTCCCGAGACGGCCAGCGATGTGATGTTTGAGGCGAACTTCGGTCTGTCGCACGCTACCGGCTCCAGGCGATTGCCAGGATCGCGATTGCTACAGCCAGCAACAGAATAAAGCGCAGCAACAGTTTTCCCAGCGACTGAGACTGTGGTTTGCTGCCGATAATCGGGTCGGTTTCGTTTGGCCGGATCGTGGTCACAGACATGTCCCCTCACAACCGAAGCAGGTTGTTAATGGGTCGAGTCCGGGCCGTCCGGGGTTCATGGTCCATACGAAAAATCCGCCGCTTTCCCGAGAGAAAGACGGCGGATTTGATAGATCAAGCTAATATGCGGGAAATTACTCCTCGCGTGGCAGCTCCGGCGCAGCGCGCTTCCACTGCTGCAGATTGTCCGCGATCATGCGTGTCGACTTCATCGCCGTCTGGCTCAGTTGGGCGTAAGCAGCGAGTTCACGCTGCACGCGCTGCCCTTCATTGTGCATGAGGTTACGGAGGCCTTCCAGCTCCGAGATCAGGGTTTCGATCTCTTGCAGCGATGCGCCGGCAACGCGCTGGATCAGCGTGTTGACATTGTTGACCGTTGCCTCGGCAAGCGAATCCACCGGCTCAGTGGTGCTCAGCGGTGCTGAGCTTGTCGAAGGTCTGCGGAGATAAGCGATGTCCTTGCGGACGAAGTCGCGGATTCCTGCTTCAACCTCGGAAGCGGCTGCAAGGTTCTTGTCCTCATCTGTCAATTCTGGCTTCTCTGCCTGAACGTTCATCGGCTGTCCCTTTCGTTGGATCACGCTGGGATCGGAGCAATCCCCATCGAACGTGATCGGTTCTCAAGAATAGGAGCGGGGCATTGTCCGAAAACTGCTCCGCATTTTCCGGCGCATACCCCTGGTGAGCGAGCGGCTGTCCCCCGCACGAAATTACCGGTGCTATCAGTCCAGCCGATCATGACCGCATCGCGGCCAATATGAGGCAATGACGGAGTGATTCACCGGCCAGATTTGGAATACGGTAAATGAAGTTTACCAACTGCGTTTGAAGCCGGCCGTCAGGCTGCTGTTGGGGATGCCTTCCGGGGTCTCGCTGACGGTCCCGGTGACACTGACGCCGCCGAAAAGTTTCTGTTCGGCTCCAATCCTGCGCAGCCATTTATCGTCGGCGGTCGAATGGGTCTGTCCGGCAATAAGGCTGGTGCCAGTCGCGGCGAAGCTGATCTTGGCGGTCTGGTCGAGCTCGTAGGTGCGTACGGTATGGCCTAGTCCGAAGACAGGGATCAAAGTCTGCTGGGTGACGTTGTAGCCGTTCTGCAAGGTCAGCGAATACTGGTCGGTCCACAGTGGCAACGATTTGCTCAACGTCGTTCCAAATTTGCTCTGGTCCTGGGTGGGGTCGGTCCGCGCTTCAATAGCCGTCTTGTCCCAGATGAAGCCGAGACCAGGCGCGGTCATCGCAGCCCAGGCGCTACCGGATGACTGGGACGACTGATTCTCGATTTTCTGATAGAGCGCCTGCCACGATGTCGTCGGCATTTGTGTGGTCACGTTTAAGTCTGCGCCGACGCGGGTATCCCAGAATGGCGTGATCGGCTGTTTGATCGCGACCGATGAAGATCCGTCCGGATTGTTCGATCGCGTCCAGGACCAGGGGTCTCCAATCGGAACGGCGGACTTCTTTTGCTTGAGCTTTGCTTGTTTGCTGGTCACCGCAGCAAAGTCGGCGTTAAGGGCTTCCCAATCGATGTCCGCCGGCGCAGCGGTCTCATTGGCTGCAGACGTCTCCCCAGGAGAGGGCCCCTCCCCTGGGGACGCTTGTTCTTGCCGCTGCGATGCCGTGATGCCTGCCCAAGGATCTTCTGTCTGCGCGGATGCAGACAGCACCATGCCGCACCATGCGGCCAGGGCGATTGCCGGCAGGCGCAGTGACAGCGATCGGATTTGCAGAGCGGTCATTCCCAGCGGCATTTCACGTCGTATCGGTATAGTCGCGGTCAGGTCAGATCTCGAATGTTGCGGGTTAATACCACCTTTCGATGTCACCCGTGACACATGCTTCACCATCGTTAGCACAAGTTTTGGTGACGCGACGCGCGCCTGTTCCAACAGCGTTTCGGGACACTGGCCGGGCGATCCAGGACAGTCCGACGCTTGGATTATGCGATTTTCGGCAGATGAATCTGCCGGCCGAGCGACTGTTCGACGAGGTCGAACGTGTCAATGACGGCGCGCAGGTTGGTCAGGCGTCCGGCCCGGAAATGCGTGAACTGCGCCACGCGGACGCTGATGGGCCTGCTGGAATTGGCCGGCGTCAAAGAATACCGCATTAAGGACGCTGCGGAGTCGTCGGCCAGCATGACTGCTTCCCGCTCAAAGCGATGAAGGCGAATAGCGTCGCCAATTTGCCGGACAGTGTCGATGACAGCGTGCTTGCCACGGCGCAGGCCAAAAAACGCGAACATGTCGATCGGACCATAGATCGCCCAATCGACATTCTCATCGAGAACCGCTTCAAGCTGATCGGTTTGGCGTTCGCTGAGCGAGCGATGCAATGCGCGCGCGAAACGCCAGAGACTGTGCTCTGTCATTGGTTAACCCTGAAATGTCTTTAGCAAACAGCAAATGGCGATAGGGCATCGTCACGGACGCCGCGCCGGAATGCTGGAATTCCCACCGTTGAAAATTTGATTACGTGTTTTGTGGGCGTCGCACAACCGTCGTTATTGCATCGCACAAATGCTGAAAAGCGTAGGTGCTGCCTAAATGGCAACCATCCATTTACGATGCTTAAAAAGACTCATCGCTGTCGGTGATGGGCCTCGTGCACGGCGCCAACAAGCCCGCCGACGATTATTCCTATCGGACTGGACACGAAGAGTACCATTGTCACGGCATACCTTCGAAATCGCCCGGCTTGAAAATACTGATCCACGCGATGCTTGCGAGGAGGCTCGGCGCGCGCCACCGACGGTGAGACCACCGATACCTCCCAGAACGCCGAAAAACACAACCCGATGCCACCGCCGCTTTTGTCGTCGTGTCCACATTCAATCGATCATTGTTGCGGAGATGGCGAAACGCGTTCACGGCCGAGACCACAGACGGGTGTGCTTATTCGGATGTCGTAGTCGCCCACCATACAAGCGATGGACGCCTCCGTCTTTACTTGCCGTCCATGGCGATCTTCACGCTTCTGGCAAACTCGACCGTGAGATCGCGGCCAAGCACCTGCTGAAGAAAATCAAACGAGTCGAAAAGCGATTGGTGGTTCAGAATGAGTCCGTCGCGCAACCCGTAAAAATCGGCAACTGCGAATTGCAGGATACGTTGGTCGCTGCGCTTTGTCAGGTTCACTTGCATCAACGCTGCCGCCTGGTCGCCGTCTACGACGATGGACTGCAACGTATAGCGCCGCGCTGAGTAACGTTCTTGTTGAATGCGAACGGCTTGTGCGATCCACGACTTACCTTCTTTCAGCCCAAGGTGCGGAAAGATGTCGACCGGCGCGTGAATGATGGACGTGAAGCCATCGTGGCAACATGCTTCGAGGCGCGGAACATCGCCCTTATAGAAAGCATCAAGGAAATTCAGAACGCATTGCATAGACTGTTGGTCAGTCATTCGGGTCTCCACAGCGGGGCGCTTCCTAAAGGGGAACCCGATGTGGATCAAGCCGGACGTCCTGCAAAGGTTACCGGAGTCCTTCCGCAATCAAACATTTGTTTGAGGTGGGATTGAATATCGTTTCACATAACGACACGACGTTAAGGATAGATAATACTCCAGTTACTCACCTGCGGTCGTGCGCGACGCATCAGCGAGTTCGACGACGGGATAATGAGATTGCCGGTGATCGCCGCAAATTTGATAGGCAGCGGATTGGCGACGCCGGGCTCGACGTGAATCACGAGTTTGCAGCCGCCTGGGATATCTGCGAGCTTTCCTTTCAGTCCGGAAACGCCGCCGTTGCCGATTCCGCCAAAACCTTTAATGCTGAATGAGCCGCCGTTGATTTTCTCAAGATCCTTGACCGGTAAGCCATTGCGAATGCCGCCTGGCCCAAGCCAGGTCGATGGCGCGCTGATCACGATTTTCGCCGGCTTCGAGCGCGTCTTCATGTCGTCCCAGTAGATCACGATCCGCTTGGTCAGGTCGTCGTCGAAGATCACGGTTGCTTTTTGTTTGATGCCTTCTGCGCCTTCAACGTCCTTGAACGCGACATTGCGTTCACCAAACTCGCTGATCAGTCGCGCGTGGCTTGTGTCTTTGGCGAACGGGCCTGCACAGGTCCGCACCGAAGCAGCCGGCGCATCCTGGAGGCTGTTGAGGGACGTATCCCGCGCGGGCTTACTTTTTGCAATTGTCGGAGCGCCGTCGTGTTTCTTCCCAAACAGTTGCGCGTGAGCGTCATATGACGACAGCGCGAATAGTGCGGTCAAAATCAACATCCGCAGTTGCATTGAAGAATCGATAAATCAAAAGCACTGTTGTTTCTTTTTTGAAGAGAATGGCTGGATTTCACAGATAAGAATGCAACGGCAACAATGATCTTTAGCTGTTAGTAGACTTTCGCACCGGGCGCAACGATGTCGCGCCCGTCGTTGTCCTTCCGCGGCGAAAGCAGGATTACCTTGTTGTCAGCATCGGGCGCACCGAGGATCAGGACTTCCGACAGGAAGCCAGCAATATTGCGCGACGGAAAATTGCAGACACAGATGACAAGCGAGCCGACCAGTTGATCTGCTGTGTAGTTGGTGATCTGCGCGCTCGACCACTTCTCACCCAGTTCGCCGAGATCGACACGGACTTTCCATGACGGATTCCGTGCCTTTGGAAAGGGCTGGACTTCCAAAACGCGGCCGACACGGAGGTCCACTTTGGCGAAGTCATCGTAAGTGATGGAGGGCGAGGGAGGCACGCTGGAATTCTTTCATGTCTTCGGCAACGGCTTTTCATAGCTATTGTCGTCCCTGTGGGGAAGATCATCGCCTGAAATGCTATCGCCGCTTCCAGCCGCCGCGTTTGCCCGGTGCGCCTCCCGTCGAGCGGCCTGAATGCTCTTGACCGCCCTCGCGCATCGACTTCGGCTGATAGATCCGGCTTTCGGTGCCGGGGCCCATTTCATCGAGTGTCGGCTTGCGCGGCTTGGCGCGGCCGGAGCGCTCCGGCTTCACCTCATGCCAGGTTGCGATGCCCATCTCGTCGAGATCGGGCTTATGCACGCGTGATTTGCTTTGCTTCGGCGGCAAGTTGGCGGCCTCGCCATACTTCTTCTGGCCGACATAGGCGCCGGCCTTGCTGGCAACGACCCGTTGCTTTGCGGTGGGGTCATCCACCACAGCCATTTCTGTCGCGCGCAGACGCTTGACCTCATCGCGCAGCCGGGCGGCTTCTTCGAAGTTGAGGTCGGCCGCTGCCTCGCGCATGCGGGTTTCAAGGTCGGCGAGCACCGCCTCGAAGTTGTGGCCAATGGAGATGACATCATCGGCCACGCCGCCGTCGCCAACTTCCACCAGCACGTGGTCGCGCTCGTAGACGCTGTTGAGAATGTCGCCGATCGATTTCTTCACGCTTTCCGGCGTGATGCCATTGGCTTCATTGTAGGCAACCTGCTTCTCGCGGCGGCGATCGGTTTCCGCAATGGCGCGTTCCATCGAACCGGTCATCTGATCGGCATAGAGAATGACCTTGCCGTCGACGTTGCGCGCGGCGCGGCCGATGGTCTGGATCAGCGATGTCTCGCTGCGCAGAAAACCTTCTTTGTCAGCGTCAAGGATCGCAACCAGTGCGCACTCCGGAATGTCCAAACCTTCGCGCAGCAGGTTGATGCCGACCAGGGCATCGAATGCCCCAAGGCGAAGGTCGCGGATAATCTCGATGCGCTCGATGGTATCGATATCGCTGTGCATGTAGCGGACGCGGATGCCTTGCTCGTGCAGATATTCCGTGAGGTCCTCTGCCATGCGCTTGGTCAGCACCGTGATCAGCGAGCGATAACCCTTGCGTGCAGTTTCGCGCACCTCACCAACGAGGTCGTCCACCTGCGTGCGGGCAGGGCGGATATTGACTGGCGGGTCCGTCAGTCCGGTTGGGCGGATGACCTGTTCGACGAATACGCCGCCGCTCTCGTTCAACTCCCAGCCGCCAGGGGTTGCCGACACCGCGATTGATTGCGGGCGCATCATGTCCCACTCCTCGAACCGCAATGGACGGTTGTCCATGCAGGAAGGCAGGCGGAAGCCGTATTCAGCGAGTGTGGCCTTGCGGCGGAAGTCGCCGCGGAACATGGCGCCGATCTGCGGGATCGTGACGTGACTTTCGTCGGCGAACACCAGCGCGTTGTCGGGGACGTATTCAAACAAGGTCGGCGGCGGCTCGCCGGGTTTGCGGCCAGTGAGATAGCGCGAATAGTTCTCGATGCCGGCGCAGCTTCCGGTCGCTTCCATCATTTCCAGATCAAAGGTCGTGCGCTGTTCGAGACGCTGGGCTTCCAGCAAGCGGCCCTGCGCGTTGAGTTGATCCAATCTCCATTTCAGCTCGCTCTTGATGCCCTTGATAGCCTGGATCAAGGTTGGGCGAGGCGTCACGTAGTGCGAGTTGGCGTAGACCTTGATGAATTCCAGCTCGTCCTGTTTGTGGCCGGTGAGCGGATCGAATTCCTCGATGCTTTCGATGGTGTCACCGAACATGTTCACGCGCCAGGCGCGATCTTCGTAGTGCGCCGGAAAGATGTCGATGGTGTCGCCGCGCACGCGGAACGTGCCGCGGGTGAAGTCCGCCGAAGTGCGCTTGTACTGCAGGGCAACGAGGTCGGCGATGAGCTGGCGCTGGTCTATGCGCTCACCGCGTTTCATTGCAAAGGTCATCGCGGTGTAGGTTTCCACCGAACCGATACCGTAGATGCAGGACACGGACGCGACGATGATGACGTCGTCACGTTCCAGCAGCGCGCGCGTGGCCGCATGGCGCATTCGGTCGATCTGCTCGTTGATCGAGGAATCCTTCTCGATATAGGTGTCGGTGCGCGGAACGTAGGCTTCCGGCTGGTAGTAGTCGTAATATGAGACGAAGTACTCCACCGCGTTGTCGGGGAAGAAATTCTTGAACTCCCCGTAGAGCTGCGCGGCGAGTGTTTTGTTCGGCGCGAGGATAATTGCTGGGCGCTGGGTCGCCTCGATCACCTGCGCCATAGTGTAGGTCTTGCCGGAACCGGTGACGCCGAGCAGAACCTGGGTGCGGTCGTTGCGCTGAATACCTTCGACCAGTTCCTTGATCGCCTGTGGCTGATCGCCTTTCGGCTTGTAGTCGGATTTGATCTCAAAGTGCACGCCACCTTCCGATTTCTCGGGGCGCGGCGGGCGGTGTGGAGTCCACACCTTCATACTGCCGTCTTCCCTGCGAAATTCGGGACGGCCGTCGCGGATCAGGTTTTCCAGCGCATCGGCGGTTGCCTTGACGCCCAGCGATTCCATTTTGTTGCGCGCAGGGCGGAAAGAGTCGTCGTCCTCGACGTCATAGCCGAGTTGCTTCGCCAGCTCGGGATCGAGGGTTGGAACAGTGGCGCTGGTGCCGTAATTCGCCTGCGGAGCTTCATCGAAGCCCTGCTCTTGACCAACCGGCTGTGGATAGGGACGCGGCCCGGTATCGTCGCCGACAGTCTTAGGCGTCGATGCGCGGGAGCGATGAATGGCAGCTTCGCCGCCGGAGCGACGGTCTTTCGAATTTGACGGCGGCGGCTGCAGGCCGGTCGATGATCCCAGCCCGCTTTCCCCGCGATTGATCGCGGGATTTAAGAGCTCCGCCAACGCAGGACCAATCGGCTGCACATCGGGACGATGAGCTTTGGATTTAGGTGATTTCGGGGGCTTCTTCGGGGTGCCGGGAGTTTTTGCCATGGCCGGAATATGGGACGTGAGGGGCGTCCAGAAAAGAGCATTTTCTTTGTCAGTTGCAATCAAGTTTGCAAGGAAACCGATCCGCGACGTCTCACTTTCGCGGAAGTTTCAATATGGTCGAACGGGGTGAACTCGCGCGAATAGCGATCCACCGAACCCGGGCTGGTCTGTATGCGACAAAAGGGGGAGGGGCATGCCATGATGAACGACGTCAAAAGAATAGGAGTGAGCCGATGGTATCCGCAGGGGAAGTGGTTGCATTTCTTGCAGACAACCCTGTGGTCGGCAGTCGCTGGATCATCGAGAACACGGTCAAAACGGAGGAGACAAAGCCGGACAGCGGCGCACGTACGATGACGTTAAACGGGCGCGCCGAAATGACCATTGATGAAAAGACGACCGAAGGCTTCCATATCTCTTACGTTGCACCAGAGATTTCGGTCGAGGGTAATTCGCCGAACGTCCCGTTGCTGCGCACTTACTGCAAGATGCTCGAGAATCTTTTGATCCGTGCAACGATTGATGCGGCAGGCAAGCCCATTCGGATTGACAATCTTGACGCGGTTAAGGCTGAAATGCACGTCGCGATGGACCGTTTGCTGAAATCTGGTCAGCACAGTCAGCGGCAGCTCCTCGCACTCGGCATGATGATGTCGGATTTGATGACTATGGACGCCGAGCGTGCCGCGCCATCTTTCCTCACGGAAATGGTAACGCTGGCCAAATCGCAGAACACGGGCATGAAGATGGGCGAGGTGCGGCGTAGCACTGGCCCGGCGGATAACCCACTCGGGACCACGCTTCGCTCTCAGATGTCATTCGCATTAAGCGATACCGATGTTGAGAAGAGAACGGCGATCTACCACGAAGTCCGCGCGTTTGATGAAGGATCGGTGAGGGATTTCATCTTCTCACACAGCAAGGCAGTTCTTGCGAAATCGATAGGCGAGGTGACACCAGAACGACTGGAGCATCTGATGAAAGGAACGACGATGACGCTGGACGGCAAGGGCTTCTTTCTCGTGGAGAATGGTATGACGCATCAGGTCGAAGACACATTCTCGACCGTGGCGAGCGTTGCGGGAAAGGTCTCCACGAAAATTGAATCCAAGACGATCAAGGTGACAGCCGCGCCATGACGTCCCAACGCGGCTGTTAGCGTTCGTCTTTTCCTTTGAGGTATGGCTCGATCATTTGCGCAATTTTTTCCGCTGGTGTGCCGGGCGGGAAAAAGCCGAGATATTTTCCGTCGCGATCCACCAGATAGATGAACGCCGAGTGGTCGATGGTGTAATCGGCCTTGGTCGTTTCGAAATTGACCCGCTTGTAATAGACTCTGTAAGCGTCAGCCGCTTGTGCGACGGCGGAGGTGCTCCCCGTCAACCCAATCAGTCTGGGATGAAACAGCGGGACGTACTCCGCCAGATGCTCCACCGTGTCTCGCTCAGGATCGAGTGTGATGAACAGCGGTTGCACGTTCTTTGCGTTCGCGCCCAGTTTATCCATCGCCAGACCAATGGCCTGGAGATCTGTCGGGCAGACGTCGGGACAATAGGTAAAGCCGAAATAGATGAGCATCAGCTTGCCGCGGAAATCGGCGTCTGTGCGTTGCTGTCCGGTTTGATCGGTCAACGCAAACGGACCGCCAATCGGCTCGCGATTCCACATCACCGCGTCCATCAACTCGGCAGCAGACCGTGGTGACGTCTGCGCCAGTGATGGTGCGGTCAGGCAGCAACAAAGCAAGGCCGCAGCCGCAAGGATCTCTCGCATGGTCATGCGCTAAAGATCAGCCGGCTGCCGGTCGATGTATTGATGACACTGTCAGGCATCTGCGCCCGCGCCTCGAGCAGGAAGTTCAAGCCGCTGCAATGCATCGGGATGACCACGTCGGGTTCGAGTTTCTTGATCTCTCCGACGATCTGCTTGAGGTAGTCGGCAGGTGCTGGGCCGAGATGGAAGCCACCGACGATGGCGTGAACCTTTGGAACGCCAGACACCTCCTGCGCCTGCCGGACCGAATTGACGATCCCGACATGGCCGCACGAACTGATGACCACGAGCCCCTTGCCGCGAATATTGAAGCAGGTGGCGTGTTCGTGTACGTGCTCATCGGGTACGATTTTGCCCTGCAATTCCGACGCCGTGTAGTGGCTGTAGTCGCAAGTAGGGCCGTCCTTGCCGGGCGTGTAGTCGACGAACGTGTTGGGCAAGATCTTCTCGGCGCTGCTGCGCTTGATCTTGCCCGTGGTGAAGGCATGTCCTTCGATCACGGTTGGCGTTTCGCAGAGAACAGTCTGGACTTTCTGCGCAGCGATGTCGCGGCGATCAAGTGTGCCGCCTTCGCCGTATTGCCCGGTGGAGGTGCGGCTGACGCGGTGGCAGAAATTATCTTCGCCGCCGGCATAGAGTTTGATGTCAGGCGGGAGCACGCTGCGATATTTTTCGAGGAAGCCGATGAGACCGCCATAGTGGTCGATATGCCCATGGCTGACGATCAACGCGTTGAGCTTGCCCGGATCGACATTCAATAGACCGATATTGTTGATGATGGCCGGCGATGTGTATCCGAAATCGAGTAGGATATTGCGTTGCTCTTGTTCGCGCTGCGATTCCAGGAACAACGACAGTCCCCATTCGTTATGAAGGACGTTGCGAGCGTCGGGACTGCGGGCCGGTCCCGGTCCTTCATGGACCACACCATTGACGGTGCTTCCGCGCAAAAACTGGTCATGCTGCTGATCGACAAGAACACGGATCGACAATTTGTCGATGGTTGGTACCTCGATCGGCGCGGCACCCGCAATGCCGACGCAAGAGAAACTGCCGAAGGCGGCAGTGCCTGCAAGAGCCGTGGAGAATTTCAGGAAATCACGTCGTGCAAACTCCGTTGTCATTGCTGCCTCCTCTGGTCCGGTACGCGGTGCGATTCATCGGAACTCTAACGGTGGTGCAAGAGAAGTGCGGTTCATTATTCACCAAAATGCAATGGGATTCTTCCACTATCGGCTGCATGCGACGAATGAATTTTGTTTGAACCTATTGGCGCCATTGACTTCAGGACGCGAAGCCGCAAGGTTCATGCAGACGCTTTTAATCCCGGGGGTAGCTTCGGCTTTCTCCGCCTTGGGTGACGCGATGGTAGCACGTAAGCTTTTCGAATTGGTTGGTTCTGATCCGCAGCGTGTGTTCAGCCCCTATTGTTGGCGCACGCGCATGGCACTTGCACATAAGGGATTGAAGGCCGAAACGATCCCGTGGCGCTTCACCGAGAAGGATGCGATCAAGTCGCATAATTCCGATAAGGTGCCCGTGTTTCTCGACGGCGAGAGAGCCGTCGCGGACTCCTGGGAGATCGCGAATTATCTCGAGGATACCTATCCGGACCGGCCGTCTTTGTTCGGGGGAGAGGGCGGCCGTGCCATGGCACGGATGCTCAACAGCTGGGGCGATGTCATGGTTGGTCATCTCGCGTCCTTCATTGTGACCGATGTTCACGAACGCCTATTGCCCAAGGATCAGGCTTACTTCCGGACCAGCCGCGAGGCGCGTTTCGGAAAGTCGCTGGAAGATGTTGTTGCGGACCGTGATGCGCGGGTAGACGCGTTTCGCAGATATCTCGATCCGCTACGGCTCACGTTGCGCAAACAGCCGTTCATCGGCGGCACCAGTCCGAACTACGGCGATTACATCGTGTTTGGGCAGTTCCAATGGGCGCGAGTGGTCAGTTCGTTCCAGCTGCTGAAGGAGGACGACCCCGTTTATGCGTGGCGCGAACGATTGCTCGATGCCTTCGATGGGATGGCGCGGAAATCTCCGAGCTACGCGGCATAAACGAATTGGTTCGGGAATTTCAGTCTACGTTTCCGCCAGGGCGGGAACGTTGACGTTTGATAAAGTGCTGATTCAGTCGCTGGTGTGCCGCGCGGCTTCCGCGCGCAGGCACTCTCGGCATAGGCAATCCTCGCCGCTTGTCGGCATCGGCAGCTTCGCCGTTTCCTCTGCGCACCAGCAGTGCCCGGACAGATCGCAGGCGAATGCAGTTCCGCACCGCGCACAATTAAGCGTGCGCGGTTGAGGCTGGGTTTCTAACCGATTTGTCATCTGACAAGCCCGAATTGCATCGTACCCTTCACGCGCTGTTCATCGGCGATGGCGTCTTTGACGAGACGCTACGGTATATTGGGTCGGGAGTCCGGCCAGATCAACCGAGAGAATTCAGATGGCGCGCGATCCACAAGGGGCTCTCGTTGCTTTGAACCGCTTCGGTTTCGGCGCGCGTGGTGGCGCGGCAGGAGATTTTTCTAGCGCAGCTTCGGATCCCCGCGGCTTTGTTAGAGCCGAGCTGGATCGCCCCGGCGCAGCCCTGCTTGATGCCCCTGGTTTGCAATCGACGCCTGATCTGGCGCGAGAGGTCTTCGACTATCAGAGGGAGGTTAGGCAACAACGCGAGATGGCGGCCAAAGCCGCGCAATCCGCTGCTGCTACGCCCGATGATAAATCGGCTGATGAGAAACTCGAGCCGAGGCCGGAGGCGATGTCAGGGGCGATGTCTCCTGATGCGATGCAGCCCAATCCTCCGCGCAAGGAGCCGAAGCCGCTCAACGTTATTCAGAAAACCTATCGTGCCGAGGCGCTGGCCCGCATTCAACGGGCCACAATGGCGGAGTGTGGCTTCGTTGAACGGCTGGTGGCGTTCTGGTCGAATCATTTCTGCATTTCAGCAAACAAGGGCGAAATGTCACGAATATGGGCAGGTGCTTTCGAGCGAGAGGCGATCCGACCGCATGTGCTGGGACGTTTCGGCGACCTGCTGAAGGCTGTCGAACAGCATCCGGCGATGTTGTTCTTCCTGGACAATCAGCAATCGATCGGTCCGCAGTCTCGCGCGGGGCTCAATCGCAAGCGCGGCCTCAATGAAAATCTAGCCCGCGAAATCATGGAATTGCACACGCTCGGTGTGCATGGCGGCTACACGCAGGTTGATGTGACCTCGCTTGCGAGGATTATCACGGGCTGGACCTTCGCCGGCCGTGAGGGCCGCCTTGGTGTTCCCGGCACGTTCGTCTTCAATGCGAATGCGCATGAACCGGGACCACAAAAGCTGCTCGGCAAAACTTATGAGGACGTTGGTTTGCCGCAAGGCGAAGCCGCGCTTGCTGACATCGCGCGCCATCCATCGACCGCGCGGTTCATCGCCACGAAGTTCGTCCGCCATTTTGTTGCGGATGATCCTCCGCCTGCCCTTGTCGCCAAACTCGGAAATGTCTTCAGAAAGTCCGACGGTGATCTCAAGGCGATGACGCTGGCGTTGATCGAGGCCGATGACGCGTGGCATGCACCGATGACAAAGATGCGGATGCCCTATGAGTTCTTGGTTGCCACCGGCAGGCTGATGGGGCGTATTCCGGAAGATCCGCAGCGTTATCTCGGTGGTCTCAATCTGCTCGGCCAACCATTATGGACGCCGGCTGGGCCGAATGGGTTTGCCGACACCAATGCGGCTTGGGCTGCGCCTGAGGGATTGAAGCTGCGGCTCGACATTGCCTCCCAGGTGGCATCGCGCATCTCGGAGGCGATTGACCCGCGTATGCTGCTCGATGTCGCAGCCGGAGAGGCGGCTTCTGCCGAGACGCGTCAGACCATCGAACGGGCGGAGTCGCGCCAGCAGGCGTTCGCTCTGCTGTTAATGTCGCCGGAATTCCAGAGGAGATGACCATGCCGGACATCGATATGGATTGCTGCGAAAGCCATACGGCGCAAGGCGTCACGCGACGCTCGTTGCTTATGGGTGGTGCAGCTTTCTCAGCCTGGGCTTATCTGCCGAAATTTGCGCGGGCGAAAGATGGCCGCGATCCGCGCCTTGTGGTCGTCATTCTGCGCGGCGCGCTGGATGGGTTAGCTACAGTCGCGCCGATTGGCGATCCGGATTACGCCGAGTTGCACGGATCGATCGCGTTGACGCGTGATGGTCCGTATGCCGCCACGATGCTCGACTCGTTCTTCGCGCTCCATCCGGCTATGCCGGAATTTGCGCGGATGTATAGGGATAAAAAGGCTGCCGTGGTGCACGCGGTGGCGACGCCTTACCGCGAGCGATCGCATTTCGATGGACAGGATGTGCTCGAAAGCGGGTTTGCAGGCCCGGGAAGACTGCAAAGCGGATGGCTTAATCGCGCGCTGGAAGCACTGCCCCGTGGCGAGCGTGTCATGAGCGGTCTGGCAGTCGGCCCGACTACGCCGCTGGTGCTGCGTGGCGCCGCTCCTACAGTAGGCTGGGTGCCGCCCGTTTTGCCGCAGGCTGCGGACGACACCGCCATGCGGCTGATGAATCTCTACAGCCATCGTGATCCGGCACTGGCCGCCGCGCTGTCGCAGGGTTTGCAGATCGACAAAATCGCAGTCAGCGACAGTGGAATGAAACCGAAGCCCGGGATGAATGGCGCTGGCGCGATGCGTCTGGCGGCCAAAGGAGCAGCGAAGCTCATGGCGGCGGATGACGGTCCGCGCATTGCGGCATTGGCCTTCGATGGCTGGGATACTCACGCCAGAGAGGGAGGCCCCGTCGGAAGATTGGCGCAATTGCTGTCTCGGCTCGATGGTGCATTCGCGGAATTTGAAAGCGGCCTGGGTGATCGCTGGCGCGATACGGTGATTGTCGTCGCCACCGAGTTTGGCCGCACCGCGCGCATCAATGGGACTGAAGGGACCGATCATGGCACCGGGACAGTCGCTCTGCTTGTGGGAGGTGCTGTGCATGGCGGCCGCATCATCACCGACTGGCCGGGATTGAAGGCTGCAAACCTCTATGAGAACCGCGACCTCAAGCCGACAGCCGATCTGCGCGGAGTCATCAAGGGCGTGTTGCGCGATCACCTCGGGATCGGGGATCGCGTGCTGGCGCAAACGGTTTTTCCGGACAGTGCAGCGGTGAAGGCTGCGTCAGGCCTGATCGTCTAGCTCCGCTGTCTTTCGCCTGAACGCCGTTGTTACAGCGCCACGGGAGATGCGCCCGAGCGGAGATTGGTCTCGCAGGTTCTCATCAGCATGATGATTGCCTGATCCGCAGTCTTCACCGCACGACGTGCATCGTCGGGCGGCTGGCTGCTAGAGTCCCAGTCCGGTCAAGAAGGCATCGATCTGCCGCTCAAAGCTGGGACGGTCATAGTCCACCAGCGCCATACGCCAGAGGCCTTGCAAGTACGTGGTGATAACCGATGCAATAACCTGCGGATCTAGCGTTGGCGCCAGCAGCCCTTTGTCTCGATCTTGACGGAGGCGCTCGTGCAAGAGCGCCCGCACAGTTTCCAGACCGTCCTCGGCACGTTTTCGCAGGTCAGGTTCCGACAGCACTTCTTCGGCGGCCATTGCGGCAATCATGCAAAGGCGAGACGGTGCATTCGGGTTATCCAGCCAGTCGAGAACATCCGTGAAGAATGCGCGAATTCCCTCAGCCGCTGTGGGCGCCGACGCCAAAGTCTGCAGGCGCATGCGGACCACTGTTTCCTCATAGCGCTGCAGACACGTCAGATAGAGCTGTTTCTTGCTCTTGTGAGTGTTGTAAAACGAGCCCTCGCGGATCTCCATGACCTTCAAAAGATCGCGCAACGCCGTTTCGGCATAGCCATTCTTCCAAAACAGCCACGTCGCCCTGTCCAGCGCTCGTTCGTAGTCAAATGCGATTTTGCGTCCCATGGAGCTCTTCTACCAAAATTGTAGCGATCGTTCAAAAAAATCTTGAACGGCTAAAGGGGGCGCGCTAATTTTGTAATGCCTGCTACAAATATGGATTTTGTCCCACCCTGGCAGGACATCTTATGGAGTTAGATATGTCCGCTGCTTCCTCTCCGTCCGCCATGCAGTCGGTTGATGGCGGTGATCCGGATGGGCGCCTACCGCTGGCACTATCCACCGCCACGGAAAGCCTTGCCCCCTTCGAGGTCCACGTCCCTCAAGCCGCCATCGACGATCTGCGCCTGCGTCTGAGTCTCATCAGATGGCCTGACCGCGAGACAGCGAGCGACTGGTCACAAGGAGTCCCGCTCTCTTCCGCGCGATCGTTGGTCGACCATTGGATTCATGACTACGACTGGCGGAAGTTTGAAACGCGCCTCAACGGTTTTTCTCAATTCCGCACACGGATCGATGGCATCGGCATTCATTTCATTCATGCACAGTCACCTCATCCGCACGCTCTTCCGATCCTCCTTACTCATGGATGGCCCGGTTCGGTGGTCGAGTTTCTGGACGTCATCGATCGGTTGACTGATCCGACCAAATTCGGTGGTGGGGCGAAAGATGCATTCCACGTGGTCGTACCATCGATACCGGGCTTCGGTTTTTCCGACAAACCCACTGAACGGGGCTGGAATCCAGCGCGCATTGCGCGAGCCTGGGCAGTACTGATGCAGGAACGGCTCGGGTATAGCCGTTGGGTGGCGCAGGGAGGGGACTGGGGCTCGGCCATCACTCATGCGATGGCCAGCCAGCGTCCGCAGGGTTTGTTGGCCGCTCACGTGAACCTGCCTCTCGTTGTCCCCGAGGTGCTCCCAACCAAGCCGAACAAGGAGGAGCAGCAAGCGCTGGAGGCAATTAATTACTACCTCGACCAGATGGCCGGGTATGCCGACCAAATGAACACGCGACCGCAGACGATCGGTTATGCGCTGAACGATTCGCCGGTGGCGTTGGCCATGTGGATGTATGAGAAATTTTGGGAATGGACGGACAATCATGGCCGTCCGGAGGACTCTCTCACTCGGGATCAAATGCTCGACGATATTTCCATTTATTGGTTCACCGGCACCGGGACATCCAGCGCGCGCCTCTACTGGGAGGGTGTCGGGAGCACGATCCGGGAGCACACTTTTTTCTCGGGTTCGCGCGCCGCATCTGAACGTATCGAGCTTCCGATGGCGGCCAGCATCTTCCCTGGAGAAACATTCCACGCCCCGCGCTCTTGGGCTGAGGTAGCCTGGTCAAACCTGTTTTATTGGAACGAGGTGGATAAAGGCGGACACTTCGCCGCTTTCGAGCAGCCGGCACTCTTCGCGACTGAAATGTGGCGAGCCTTCAGAGCATTCCGCGAGTAAGCCACAAGGCAAAGAACCTTCTCTACAGTGTAGCTATCGATCACGTCTTCGCGCTGTCGCGGTGCTGGGACGGCGCCTGGCGTCGCGACTTGCAACACTCGATGGCGCCTTGGTTTGTTGGAAGCGCTCGGAGTTGTCCTCCGGGCGCAGACGCTCGGTCAATATGGACCGCTTCCCTGAACGTATAAAAACGATCAGTTCGGATTCACAGGGACGGCGACCGATAAGTCGTCAGCCCTGAGTGATCTTGTCGATCTCGGCCATCTCATCCGCCGTCAATTTCCAGCTGATGGCCTTGGCGTTCTGCTCCACTTGCTCAGGCTGTGATGCACCGGCGATCACGCTCGACACCTGCGGCCGCGCCGCGAGCCATGAGAACGCGAGCTCAATCATGGTCTTGCCGCGTGCGTTCACGAAATCCTGCAGCTTTTGCACAATGTCGAAGTTCTTTTCGGTCATGTAACGGTCGCGCAGATATCCGACCTTTCCGAACCGGGAGTCGGCGGAGGGGGCTTCGCCCCGCTTGTACTTTCCGACGAGCAGGCTGCTGGCGAGCGGGAAGAACGGCAATAGACCAAGATTGTAGGCCTGCGCAGCAGGTAAGAGGTCTTTTTCGATGTCCCGGACGATGAGGCTGTATTCGTCCTGGCACGACACGAAGGCATGCGTATTGATGCCGCGCGCGGTGAACTGCGCTTCGGCGATCCGCCAGGCCGGGAAATTCGAGCAGCCGATGTAGCGCACCTTGCCCTGCCGGATAAGATCCTCAAGCGCCCGCAGTGTTTCCTCGATTGGCGTCAACGGATCGAAATCATGCTGCTGGTAGAGATCGATGTAGTCGGTCTTCAACCGGCGCAGACTATCTTCGACCGCATTCATGATGTAGCGGCGCGAGGCGCCCTGTTTGGTGCCGTCGTCCGCCATCTCTTTCGAGTATTTCGTAGCCAGCACGATGTCCTTGCGCCGCTCACCGAGCACCTGGCCGAGGACGGTTTCTGATCCGCCGCGGCCGGCGTAGATGTCAGCCGTATCGAACAGGGTGATGCCGAGATCGATCGCTTTGTGAACGATCTTGCGTGACGTTTCCAAATCGGTGCGCTGGCCGAAATTATTGCAGCCAAGGCCAACAGCCGAGACGCGGAGGCCGGAGCCACCGAGGTTTCTTATTTCCATGACTTTCCCGTCAGGTTTGTTCGAGGGCAGGGAGCGACGCAGGCGCCGTCTCTGGCATTGATACCGGTTGCGGCGAGGAGCGCAAGGCGCGTGCGGTCATCCGGCGGACGGACGTTTCCGCGTCGCGGGCGATCTTCTTGCGATCGGCGCTCATGCCGTAAGCGACCGGCTCTCCCCAGCTGACGGTGACATCTACCGCGCCTGCCGCTAGCACGTTCAGCAGATGCGGCACCAGGTCGGCGTCGCCGTACCAAGCCACTTTATCGCGCAAAGCACGCCCGACTGGGATGCCGCCATAATTAACGTAAGCGATGGAGACCGGCTGTACGATGACGCGATCGTGATGTGAGGCATCGCCGATGGCGTGATGCACAGCGCCTATCAACGCAGACCGAAACGGCAGAATGCGGATGCCGTCGCTGGACGTGCCCTCCGGAAACAACACGACGGCGTCGCCGCCCACAAGGCGGTCAGCCATGGTGCGGGTTGCTTCCCCGGTTTTATGGCGGCGTTCTCTCTCGATAAAGATGGTGCGCTGGAGCTTCGCGAGCCAGCCGAACACCGGCCAATCTGCGACCTCGGATTTTGAAACGAACACGACAGGTGCGATGGCGCTAAGTACCGTAATGTCGAGCCACGATGCATGGTTGGACAGGATCAGCAGCGGCCCATTCGGCGTGCGTTCACCCACCTGCGTAATGCGTACGCCGATCAATGCGCAACCGATGCGATGAAACAGATTAGGCACGTCGCGCTGCAAGCGGTTGCCAAGCAGAATGCCCGCGACCTGAAACGGCAACAGGATCAGAAACAAGACAATCAGAAGACATACGACGGGAATGGTGCGGATCATGGATGCATCGTTGGACAGAGACGCGGAGAAATCCGCAATGGAAACCAGGGTGTAGTGGGTGGAGCGCAAGCCAAGAAAGTGGAAATCTGCCGCTCTCCGCAGCCGTTTTTTCGTAGCATACGCACGAAGGGGACTCGAAAAAAATGCGGCCCCGGCCGGTTTGCGGCACAAAGGGGGGATGTGCGACCGGGGACCGCTTGAGCGAATGATCCGCGACGGGGGAAGCGGACCGAACGCATCCAAACGCTAACCCGGAGGCATTACAGACCTGTGACATCTTTATTATGTTACGGGTGCGGCGCGACGCTATATCCCTTCTTCCAAGGTCCTGTCGCCTGCCGAACCACGGTTCAGAATTCTCACCTGCCTGCTTTCCCGAAAGGTTACACATGCCCAAAGCCGTCTCGCCATTCGCGCTGCCGATCGTCATGTTGTTTGCGTCGAATATCTTCATGACCTTCGCCTGGTACGGGCACCTGAAGTTCAAGTCGTTCTCCTTGCCGCTCGTAATCTTGGTGAGCTGGGGAATCGCCTTCTTCGAATATTGGCTTGCCGTGCCTGCTAATCGTTGGGGCAGCTCGGTCTACTCAGCAGCGCAGCTGAAGACTATGCAGGAAGTCATCACGCTGCTTGTGTTTGCCGGATTTTCGGTGCTGTACCTGAAGGAGCCGCTTGGATGGAACCACGCTCTCGGCTTCGCATTCATCGCTTTGGGGGCTTTCTTTATCTTTCATAAATGGTCATAGAGCGGTCTGAAGATACCAACGGAGAACTGAGACGATGACGACGGTGACCAATACTTCTGTAGTCGGCGACAGCGCAGACCGTCGGCGAAGGATATGGGCCATCTTCGGCAGTTCCTCGGGCAATCTCGTCGAATGGTATGACTTCTACGCCTACGCGTTCACGGCGCTGTATTTCGCGCCGGCCTTTTTCCCGAAGGGCAATCAGACAACGCAGCTTCTGCAGACCGCGGCAGTATTCGCCATCGGCTTCCTGATGCGGCCGATCGGCGGTTATCTGTTCGGCTTTATTGCGGATAAATATGGCCGCAAGACTTCGATGATGATCTCGGTGCTGATGATGTGCGCCGGCTCGCTCGCCATTGCGCTGCTGCCGACCTACGCGGCAATCGGGACTGCTGCGCCGGTCTTGCTACTCCTCGCACGCATGGTGCAGGGCTTGTCGGTCGGTGGCGAATACGGCACCAGTGCAACCTACATGAGCGAGGTCGCGCTGCCCGGCCACCGTGGTTTCTACGGATCATTTCAGTATGTAACTCTGATCGGTGGTCAGTTGCTGGCGTCGCTGGTGGTTCTCATCGTCCAGCAGACTGTCTCGGATGCTGATCTGCGGGCCTGGGGCTGGCGGATCCCATTTTTTGTCGGCGCGGCTTGTGCGTTGATCGCGCTATTCCTGCGGGCCTCGCTGACTGAAACGTCCTCTGCCAACACCCGCGCTCGCAAAGAGGCAGGCTCGCTGAGGGAGATCTTCCGTAAGCACACCCGCGCGTTTCTCACCGTGCTTGGTTACACCGCCGGCGGTTCGTTGATCTTTTATACGTTCACCACCTACATGCAGAAATATCTCGTGAACACTGCGCACATGAACGATCGCACCGCGAACGTGGTGATGACGGCGGTACTGTTCACCTACATGATCCTGCAGCCGCCGTTCGGTTCGCTGGCGGATAGATGGGGCCGCAAAACATCGATGCTGCTGTTCGGTGGTTTTGCCACGTTGGGCACCGTGCCCCTCATGTACGCCATCGGAAGCGTGACCAACCCTTATATGGCCTATGTTCTCATCATTGCTGCGCTGGCGATCGTTTCGTTCTACACCTCGATCAGCGGCCTCGTGAAATCCGAGATGTTCCCACCGGAAGTGCGTGCGCTGGGTGTCGGCTTGTCCTATGCAATCGCCAATGCGATTTTCGGTGGCTCGGCTGAATACGTGGCCCTTTGGTTTAAGAATGCCGGAGTAGAGGCCAACTTCTACTGGTATGTGACAGGCATGTGCGCGATTTCGTTCATCGCTGCGATGATCATGCCCGACTCACGGACCCATGGTTACCTGCGCGGTGACGGCACCGAGTGAGCGCGCGGCGCTTACGGAATAAGGGATGAAACGCGCGGGGCATCCGTTGTTCTCTCGATCTTGAGGCGGCTTGTCGGAGGGGCAATCGGGTTGGGCTGACGCCGTGTCTGCATCATGATCAGGAACAACGTGATCACGGTGATCGCGAGCGTTAGCGATACTGAGACAATGACGAGCGGTGCCTTCATCCTAATGTCTCCCCGCATGCGCGATCATACGTCGTAATTCTGGCATCAACTGCCGAAGGCGGCGATCTGTCTCGGACAGTTGATGCTAGTGTCCCGAATCCAAAGTCCACCTGATCGTGCAGCGTGCTCCGTAGCGGACTTTGGATTCGAGAGGACACTAGTAAATCTATGATTCTCGTGTGGTTTAGGTTCGGAAGTTCGCTGGAAGGACTCGCAGGAAAAATCCGGCGAACTTCTGAACCACCACACTGGGTGAAATCGTTATAGCGAGGCTGATCGGCATAGCCGGATCAAACCCCGTGCGGTCGCGGATATCATCGTGTGCAGGGAACAGCGTGGCGCTTCAGCCTGCAATCGGCATGGCCGTTGCAACCTTGATCGACAGAAGTGTGACGGCGACGATCAGGCACAATGACAGCGAGGCCACCGCGAGCGAGGCCGCGACGGCATTCGACAACTTTGACGATGCAATGCGTACGGAACGAAGTCCGAAACCTAATCCTGCAATCTGCGACCGGGCCATGGTCGTAAATCCTTAAAAGAGTGGCGAATCACCACTGCCCGGAATGTTTCAGACGCCGCTGTCAGGATTGGGGCGGGGAAGGTCAAGTTGTGGCGAAAATATGGCGCGAGACCGCTGGCCGAGGCTTTATGCTCGGAATCCCCGCTATCCGAGCACAGGTTTAAAAATTCACGCTTCGGCGGTCAGGTCGGTTTCCGTCCCGGGCACCGTACCGGGCGCAGGAATATCCGCCGCTCTCCAGTTCATGGAGACGAAGCGGGGCTCCGCTTCCACTCGTTTTAGCCAGGCACGCACTGAGGGATAGCCACTGAGATCGAAGTCACACTGGTTGGCAACGTGGGTGTAGCCGTACAGGGCGATGTCCGCGACGGTGAGATGGCCGGCCGCGAAATAGTCATGGGTCTTGAGGTGATTTTCCATCACCCGCAGCGCGGCATATCCACGCTCCATCCAGTCTTCCAGGGCGTGTGTCTGTAGGTCGCGCCCACCGCGCACCAGCACCAGCCAGAAATAGGCAGCACCGACGCTAGGCTCAAGCGCATGTTGCTCGAAGAACATCCATTGCAAGGCTTGGGCACGATCGATGCGGTCTTCCGGTGCCAGCGACGTTCCAATGGCGACATACCACAGAATTGCGTTAGATTCGGCCAGATAACGGCCATCTGCAACCTCCAGCAGCGGCACCTGTCCGCTGGGATTTTTCGCCAGGAATTCCGGTGTGCGGCTTTCGCCGCGCAGGATGTCGACCTCGATAGCCTTATAGGGCGCGTTCAGCAGTGCCAGCGCAAGGCGAACCTTGTAACTGTTGCCGGAGCGCTGCATCGAATAGAGTTTGTACATCGCGAATTCGCTTGCCCAAGTCTGACAATCTCACCCAGACAATGATGTGCGTGGCGATCCGCTGCAACCCCTGCCATCTGGAAATAGTTGAATTCGCTCAATGTGCGGCAGCATGTGCAAAAGCGTTCTAACCTGCCTCACGAATGCCTCGCATCACGCCTGTGCGAGTTGCCGGCCTCAGTGATCAATCTATTTCAATTGCCGAGCAAACTGACCCGCCCTGACGATTCCCGCGAGTTCACGAGAAATCGCCGAAAAGGCGCCATCAATGGTGTCCCCGCCGCGATCATCCTCTGTGCAAAGAATCCGCATTTTTTGGAGATTCTAGAAAGATCGCCAGGCATCTTGCGATGCAGCGGCGCCCACCTTAGTGTGCATTTCCGCCCATAAATCGACTCGTAAGCCTGACCGCCTGCGACGTTTGCAAGGAGATCATCATGCCGTTTCTGTCCGCTGCGCTCGACCGTGTGAAGCCGTCCGCGACCATCGCGGTTACGGACAAAGCACGGCAGCTCAAAGCCGCGGGCCGCAACGTCATCGGCCTCGGCGCCGGAGAGCCCGATTTCGACACTCCTGCCAACATCAAGCTGGCGGCCATCCGTGCCATCGAGGCGGGCAAGACCAAGTACACGGCGGTGGACGGTATTCCCGAGCTCAAGGACGCGATTATTGCAAAGTTCCAGCGCGAAAACGGTCTGGCCTATAAGCCAAACCAGATCACGGTGGGCACCGGCGGCAAGCAAGTTCTTTATAACGCGCTGATGGCGACCATTAATCCGGGCGACGAGGTCATTATCCCGGCGCCATACTGGGTCAGCTATCCCGAGATGGTGGCGCTCGCCGGCGGCGAGTCCGTGCCGGTCGTCTGCACGGCAGAATTCGGTTTCAAGCTGCAGCCGGACGCATTGGAGCGTGCCATCACGCCGAAGACCAAGTGGATCATTTTGAACTCGCCGTCCAACCCGACCGGAGCGGCCTATACGCGCGCCGAGTTGAAGGCCCTGACGGACGTGCTGGTCAAGCATCCGCATGTCTGGATCATGACCGACGACATGTATGAGCACCTTGTCTATGACGACTTCGAGTTCACCACTCCGGCGCAGGTCGAGCCCAAACTGTTCGACCGCACGCTGACTGTGAACGGCGTGTCCAAAGCCTATTGCATGACCGGTTGGCGCATTGGCTATGCGGGCGGACCGCAGCAACTCATCGCTGCGATGGCGACCATTCAGTCGCAGTCGACATCGAATCCGAACTCGATTGCACAATGGGCGGCCGTGGAGGCGCTCAACGGACAGCAAGACTTCATTCCAGCGAACAACACCGTGTTCAAGGAACGCCGCGATCTCGTGGTGGCCATGCTGAATCAGGCCGCTGGCGTTGAGTGTCCCCGGCCCGAGGGAGCGTTCTATGTTTATCCCTCCTGTGCGGGCACCATCGGCAGGACCGCGCCCTCCGGGAAGAAGCTCACGACCGATGAAGATTTCGTGACCGAACTTCTTGAAACAGAGGGTGTCGCGGTGGTGCAAGGCTCCGCTTTCGGGCTTGGCCCAGCCTTCCGAATCTCCTACGCCACAAAGACGTCGGACCTTGAAGAGGCCTGCAAGCGCATCCAGCGGTTTTGCGGGGACCTGAGATAGGCTTCGCCGCAACACTGACCGGAAAAAGTCTCAGGTCGAGAGAAATTAAGGAAAGCGCCATGTTTTGGACACGGCGCTTCCCTTTTGTCCGGCCCGTCCAATGAAAACACTACCTGGAGTTTAAATCCCATGCGTCTTGCTAAAGTAGTTGGCGCCGCCGTTGCGGCGCTCGTTGCGTCTTTCGCCTCCGCCCAAGCTCAGGAGCAGCGCGTTCAGATCGGCGTTCTTGAATGCCACGGCGGTCAGAACGTCGGCATGGTCGTCGCTTCCGCGACGACCCTTGAGTGCGTTTTCAACGCTAACGGCCGTCGTCCTGAGCCTTACCTCGCGCATGTGACCCGCTTCGGAGTGGACCTTGGCATTACCGCTCAAACCAGCCTCGCCTGGGCTGTGCATGCACCGACCCAGCGTGTCGGCCGCGGCGACCTCGCCGGTAACTACGGTGGTGTTGGCGGCAACGTGTCGTTTGGCATCGGCGGCGGCGGCAACCTGCTGATCGGCGGCTCCGCGAATTCCTTTGCGCTGCAGCCCCTCAGCCTGCAGGGCCAGACCGGCGTGAATGTCACCGGCGGCATCGTCGGCCTCGACCTCGAGCCGGCCAATATTCCACCCCGTCGGCATGCTCGGCATCACCGCCGCCATCATCACCATCGCTAAGTCGCGTGATAATGCGAAAAGGCCCGCGCAAGCGGGCCTTTTTTATTGGATTTTCAATCATGTGAAGCAGTGCTGATTGAACAATCCCGCCTGGTGTGACTAGATGCATCGTCTTTCGTTTTGCGATGACTCAAGCCCTTTTAATTGGAAGTTTAGTTCGCGCCATTCAGCCGGAGATCACTCATGCGTCGCCTTTCATCCTTTCTGGGTCTTGCTACAGCCGTGCTCGCAGCTTCGATAGGTTCTTCCTTCGCGCAGTCGGGCCGCACACAGGTCGGCGTGCTCGAATGCCGCGGCGGTCCAAATGTCGGAATGGTTGTCGGTTCGGTCACCAATCTTGGTTGCGTGTTCAGATCCCAAGGTCGCCCAGATGATCTCTATACTGCGCAGATCACCAAGGTCGGTCTCGATATCGGCATCACCAATGAGACCGTTTTGTCCTGGGCTGTGTTTTCACCCACCGTTCAGCTTGGCATGGGTGACCTCTCCGGCAACTACGCCGGCGTCAGTGCCAGCGCTGCGGTTGGCGTCGGCCTTGGCGGCAATGCGATGATCGGCGGTTCGCAGAATTCTTTTGCGCTTCAGCCACTGAGCGTCCAGGGGCAGACCGGCCTGAGTGTCGCCGGCGGCGTGCAGAGCCTGGAATTGCGTCCCGGTCGCATCGGACGATAAATCGCTATCCGATATATCTTTGCAAAATATCTTTGCATGGGCCCGCCGAAATCGGTGGGCCTTTTGCTTGATTTGTTCAGGAACCGCAACTTTTGCTGAATAACTCATGTTGCGCAGCGGAATGTTTCCCACTTGCCTTCGCGGCATGGCCCTGAGACGATCGCCTTCGCCGACCCGCATGAGCGCATTCTGCAAAAGTGGGAGCCGGTATCAGTGGGATGCGCGCAACAGTTGAAGTTAAGGCATTTCCGGCGAACCGGAATCCACTGCGCCGGGATTAGTTCGAGGCGGGCCGAGCTCCAGAATAGGAGACGGCAATGGGACAAGACCTGAGAAGTCCCCGCGGTCCCCGGTGCATCGCGCTGGTGGGCCCATTCCAAAGTGGCAAAACAACCCTTCTTGAAGCGATCCTCTCACGCACAGCGGCAATCCCAAAATCCGGTACGGTGGAACAGGGTACCACTGTCGGTGACGCGTCACCCGAGGCCCGCCGCCACCAGATGAGTACCAGCCTGACGGCTGCGACCACGACTTTCATGGGCGATAGCTACACTTTCATCGATTGCCCCGGGTCAGTGGAGTTCGTGCACGACATGCGCGCGGCGCTTCCCGTCATTGATGCCGCGGTTGTCGTTTGCGAAGCCGACGAGCGGAAATTACCCCAGCTACAGATTGTGCTGCGCGAGCTTGAAGATCTGCAGATCCCTCGTTTTCTGTTCCTGAACAAGATCGACAAAGCGACCAAGCGAATTCGAGAAACTCTGGCGACGCTGCAGCCGGCATCGCGCACGCCGCTCGTGCTGCGGCAGATTCCGATCTGGAAGGGCGATATTATTGCGGGTTTTGTCGACCTCGCGCTGGAGCGCGCCTTCGTGTACCGCGAGCACATGCCCTCCGAAGTCATCGGGCTTGAAGGCGGCGATCTCGACCGCGAGAAGGAAGCGCGGCTGACGATGCTGGAGAAGCTCGCCGACCATGATGACCAGCTGCTCGAGCAACTTCTTGAAGATATTCCGCCGCCGCGAGATGCAGTGTTTGACGACTTGGCCGCCGAACTTCGTGGAGGGCAAATATGTCCCGTGCTGCTTGGCTGTGCGACACGTGGGAATGGGGTTCTCCGGCTCTTGAAGGCATTGCGGCATGAAGCCCCCGGTGTCGCCGCGACGGCAAAGCGTCTCGGCGTGTCTGATGAGAAGACCGCGCTTGCCTATGTGATAAAAACCAATCACTTGCAGCATGGTGGCAAGCTGTCACTGGCGCGCGTCCTGCGTGGACACATTGCTGATGGCGACACGATCCAAGCCTCTGGAGGTGGTGTCGCGCGTATCTCCGGAATATCGACGCCGAATGGCGGCAGTGATGCCAAGCGATCGTCAGCAGCAACTGGTGACACGGTTGCACTTGGCAAGCTTGATCCCGTCAAGACCGGGGAGACTCTAACAACGGCAAAGACCGCGCCAGAGGTGCTGCTAAGCCTCGCCCCTAATCCGCCGGTGCTGGCTACTGCGGTGGCGGCGGAGGAGCGCAAGGATGATGTCAAACTTGGTCAGGCGCTGGCCAAAATGAACGAGGAAGACCCCTCTCTCAGCATCGTGCACAATGCGCTGACCCACCAGATGGTGCTGTGGGGGCAGGGCGAGATGCATCTGCGGGTGGCGGTCGAGCGCCTGCAGGATCGCTTCGGTGTGACCATCAAGCAGCATGCGCCGCCGGTCGGTTATCAGGAGTCGATTCGCAAGACCATCACGCAGCGCGGACGGCATAAGAAACAATCCGGCGGTCACGGCCAGTTTGGCGACGTGGTTCTGGAGGTAAAGCCACTGTCGCGCGGCGGCGGAATGGCCTTTCACGAAAAGATCGTCGGCGGCGCAGTGCCGAAAAACTATATCGGCGCAGTGGAGGAGGGGGTCGGCGATGGTTTGGCACGGGGGCCGTTGGGTTTCCCGGTCATCGATATCGATGTGACATTGGTGGACGGCTCCTATCACAGTGTCGATTCGTCCGATCAGGCGTTTCGCACTGCGGCGCGCATCGGGATCAGTGAAGCATTGCCACAGTGTGCGCCGGTGCTGCTGGAGCCGATCCACATCGTTGAAGTTGTCTGTCCGTCCGATGCCACGGCCAAAATCAATTCGATTCTATCGGGGCGGCGAGGGCAAATCCTCGGCTTTGACTCCCGCGAGAATTGGCCAGGATGGGATCTGGTTCGGGCAATGATGCCCGAAGCGGAAATAAGCGACCTGATTGTCGAGTTGCGGTCGGCAACAGCCGGAGCGGGCAGCTTCACCCGTCAGTTCGATCATATGGCTGAGGTGACGGGCCGAGCGGCGGATCAGATTATCGCTGCTAATCGCGCCGCGGCATAGGAAGCCATTCGAGGCATGTAGAGAAACCCGCGCGAGCGGGTTTTTCTTTGCGAATGCAGATTTTTTCGCTTGGTGGTCCTGCGCTTGAATCCTCTGCATTGACAGAATCTACGATTGCGTGATTTGAGCAGGCACCCACGGAGCCCATGCCGATGAGCCTTACTCCTGCCGCGTGCCTGATTGGATGGCCGGCCGCACATTCGCGTTCCCCGCTCATTCATAATTTTTGGTTGAAGACATTTGGAATCGACGGCGACTACCGCATCGAAGCGGTCAAGCCGGCGGATTTCGCCGATTTCGTTAAAAACCTTGCGGCGCGTGGGTACAGTGGTGCGAACGTGACCATCCCGCATAAGGAGCAGGCGTTGGCGTTATCGTCTCCCGATGCCCGCGCGCAGGCCGTGGGCGCCGCGAACACACTTTTTTTCGATGGGGGAACGCTGCGTTCGACCAATACCGACGTCGAAGGCTTTATCAGCAATCTCGATGCGAGCGCACCGGGCTGGGATGCGGCGGAGGATGTGCTGGTGCTTGGTGCAGGCGGATCGGCGCGTGCTGTGATCTTCGGTCTGATCGAACGCGGCATCAAGCGCGTGCATCTTGCCAATCGCACGGCGTCACGTGCGGACGCGCTCGCAAGCCAATTCGGATCTTCCGTTCACCCGGTGGCGTGGGAGCAGATCGACAGCACATTGTCGCGCGCTGGGCTTCTGGTGAACACAACGTCCCTTGGGATGAAGGGTCAGCCGGCGCTCGATGTGGACATCACATTGCTTCCGATAAACGCAACCGTTGCGGATCTGGTTTACGTTCCGCTCGAAACCGAGTTGCTTGGGGCTGCGCGTGCGCGCGGTCTCAAGACCGCGGATGGTCTCGGCATGCTCCTCCACCAGGCCGTGCGTGGCTTTGAGCTTTGGTTCGGCAAGCGCCCGCAAGTCACGCCGGAATTACGAGCGCTTGTCGAAGCTGATCTGGCACGGACATAGTCTCTAGTGTCCTGATCCAAAGTTCGCCTCATCGCGCAGCGTGCTCCGTAGCGAACTTTGGATTCGAGAGGACACTAGTAAATTCATGATTCTAGTGTGGTTTAGGTCAGAAGTTCGCTGGAAGGACTCGCGCGAAAAATGGAACGAACTTCTGAACCACCACACTGGAGCTGCGGTCCTGATTTAGATTTTTGTTTTGACGCGTTTTCTTCACGCGAACGAGTGGAGCGGGTTTGACGTTCGCCCCCTGCTTTGCCGCGAATTCGTGATGCGAAGGTCAAATCCTTAAGCTCCACTCAAATTATATATTTGCTAGTGGTCCTTTGATTCTAAGGTTCGCAAGGGTACCTACCGAGATGGGATGCGAACGTTAGAATCGGACCACTAGCTAACCACTTCGCCCGAAAGCGCTCTAACGGCAGTGGCGCACGCGGTGTCGGTCGCGCCAGCAGTGGCGTCCACCGCGCCTGAATGTGGGCCCGCCGACAGCTGCCCCGATAACCCCGCCGGCAACTGCGCCGATAGGACCGGCGATAATGGCGCCAGAACCTGCACCAATCGCGGCGCCGGTCAGCGTTCTGTTGCTTTGCGCGAGTGCCGGAACGGAGAACGCAGTGAAAGCGAACAGAACTAATGGCAGAACCATACGGTGCATCGGCGAAGTCTCCTGAGTTAATTTCGTTGAGCGGCATTTCCCGGAAGTTGCGGACGATCGAAGATCGCGCGTAATTACCGGCCGGAAGCATACGCAGTCACACATGCGTGAACGGCGAAATAATGTCGTCCGCGAAGCGTAGATAATTGAGGGGGTCCCTGGAGAAAAAATCATGCCATTCAATCGTCTTGCTTCGTTCCGAGCTATCGCTGTTTCTGCGCTCGTTCTGTCGTCGTCCGTCTATGCAATTGCTCAGCAAGTTCCTACGACGCGCGTTCGAGGCACGATCGAGAATTTGGATGGGGAAACGCTTCACATCAAATCGCGGGATGGCGCGGAAGTCTCGGTGCATCTGCCGGAAAGTGCGCGTGTCGCCGGCGTCGCCAAGATCGCGCTCTCCGACGTCAAGGTCGGCTCTTATATTGGCGTCACCACGGTGCCCGGCTCTGATGGCACTCAAAAAGCCGTCGAGGTCCACGTGTTTCCTGAGGATATGCGGGGCACTGGCGAAGGCTCGTATCCATGGGACCTGAAGCCCAAGAGCAGCATGACCAATGGTGCCGTCGACAGCAAAACGGTAGCCGGGAATGACGGGCATACACTTACCGTGAATTACAAGAATGGTGAGAAGAAAGTGACGGTGACACCGGAAACGCAGGTCGTCACTTACGTCCCGGCGACACGGGCCGACATCAAGCCGGGTGTCCCAGTGTTTGCAATCACGACCAAGAAGCCTGACGGATCGCTCGAAGTTGCGCGCCTCAGCATCGGCCGCGATGGGGTCGCTCCGCCCATGTAACCGCAGCGTAATTTCGCTGGCTGCAAAAGAAAAAATCCCGCCGCGAACAAAACGCGACGGGATATTATGAGGCCGATCTCGCTCTCAGTTCTTTTTTTGCGTGTTTTCTTCACGCAAAAGAGTGTCCCGATTCCGACGTTCGAACAGGCTCGCGTCTTGCTCGGATGCGAACTTCGGAATCAAAGGGACACTAGCTATGATTCTAGTGCCGCTTTTGGATTTGAAGTTCTTTATCGAACTCGCGGCTTCATTCGGAAGAACTTCAAATCCGCGGCACGAGGTGCCGCTTCGCTCAAAAACGCTCTTAGCTGCGCGGGCTGCTGATGGCGTTCGTTTGCAGGTAATCGGTTAGAACGCGACGGTCGATATCCTCGATACGGTTGACACCGCACAGACCCATCGTCGTGCTCAATTCCTTGCTGATCACGTCGATGGCCGTCGCAACGCCGTCCTGACCGCCGGCGCCAAGGCCGTGAACATAAGCGCGGCCAATCATGCAGGACTTCGCTCCGAGCGCCAGAGCACGCATCACGTCCTGGCCTGAGCGAATACCGCCATCGAACATGATTTCTGTTTGTCCTCCGACCTCCTGGACAACGTCAGGCAGCACGGAGATGGACGACGGTGCGCCGTCAAGCTGGCGGCCGCCGTGGTTGGAGACCACCATCGCCTGCGCACCGGTCTTTACGGCTTCCTTCGCGTCGGCGACATCGAGAATGCCCTTGATGACGAGCTTGCCTGGCCAGATGCTGCGGATCCACTCAACGTCCTTCCAGTTCAGCGACTGGTCGAATTGCGACGCGATCCAGACCGAGAGCTGGTTGACGTTGCTGCCCTTCATGGCGTCCACGAGATTTCCGAAGGTGCGGCGCTTGCCGCGCAACACGCCGGAGACCCACGAAGGCTTTGAAGCGAAGTCGATGAACTTGCTGAGCGTCCACTGCGGTGGCACGGTCATGCCGTTCTTTATGTCTGCGTGGCGCTGGCCGATGACCTGAAGATCGACGGTCAGGACGAGTGCGCTGCACTTGGCGGCGATCGCGCGTTCGATCAATGCCTTGACGAAGCCGCGGTCTTTCATGACGTAGAGCTGAAACCAGAACGGCTTGTCGACATTCGCGGCGACGTCCTCGATCGAGCAAATCGACATTGTTGACAACGTGTAGGGGATACCCGCGGCATGCGCTGCACGGCAGGCGTGGATTTCGCCGTCGCCGTGCTGCATGCCGGTCAGGCCAATCGGTGCGAGGATCAGCGGCAGCGCTGCGGGTTCGCCCAGAATGGTGGTGTTCATCGAGCGCGATGAGACATCAACCAGAATGCGCTGACGAAACTTGATCCGCTCCATGTCGGAGCGGTTGGCGCGAAGGGTCTCCTCAGCGTAGGAGCCCCGGTCAGCATAGTCGAAGAATGCCTTCGGCACGCGGCGCTTGTGGATTTGCCGCAGATCTTCGATGCAGGTGATATTCTTCATAGACGCGCTTCCTCAAGTCATTGCGTTCTTTGTTGCCGCAATCATCTATCATGGTTGGGGCGCACGCAAACAGTCGCTGTTGGATGGAGGATGTCATGGCCGATCGCGACCATGGTCCGGAAGCTGGCAAAAAGGCGGATGCCGAGAAGCGCAGGCTGGACGAGGCTCTGGAAGTGGGGCTGGAAGGGACATTTCCCGCCTCCGATCCCGTCAGCGTGACCCAGCCCGCTTCTGCAAAGCAGGATGGAGGCCCCGAGCGCAAGGGCTAAGGAGGCCGGAACGCTGCTCCGGATTGGACGTTATCCTGTGAACCCCATGCAGGAGAGCGTAATGGCTGACGCCGATACCAAGGCCAGAAAAGACCAGACCAAGGATAAGGCCTCCAACGGTCACAAAGAGAAGTTGGACGAAGCCCTGAACAACGGATTGGAGGAGTCATTCCCAGGTTCGGACCCGGTCAACGTGACTCAACCGCCGCCCTCGAAGCACGACCAGCACGTCAAGCGAAAGGATTAGGCCGTTCTTGCTGCATTGCACAAGGCAACGGTCTGACACGCCCAAAAAATCTATTGATTAAGGCTCGATGAGAGCGGCGCCTGCTCCCAAAGCAGGCGTCGCAGAGTGTAGTTGATGCTGGCTCGATGCCTTAACCCTTAGAAGCGATAGTTCAATCCTGCGCGGACAAGATCGAACTTGGGATTGAAGGTTGTCACCTCACCGGTCACCAGGACGTCTCTCGCGCCGTTCTGACTACCAAGGTCGACGTGCAGATATTCAGCTTTCACGCTCCAGGCGTCGCGAACGGCGAACTCGACGCCGCCGCCAATCGTCCATCCAGTATGCGTGATGGTCCCTTTCGCGGCATTGCCGCTCGGAATAAGCGTGAAGTTATATTCGTTTCTGCCAAAGGCAAAGCCGCCTGTGACATAGGGCAACACGCGATCGAACGCATAGCCGACGCGGCCGCGCGCCGTTCCGAACCATTCCAGCGTGTTCGTTGCAGTGACGGCGGCCACCGTGATGATTTCCGTGCCTTTGACATCGGCATATTGCAGGTCGGCTTCGAAGCCGAGAACGGCTGCACCAACTTGCCAATTGTAACCGATCTGCGCGCCGCCGATGAAGCCGTCGTAGCTCGACGACAGGGAGGGGATGCCGGTCGGAAGAATGGTGTCTGCATTGCCGAACGCGTATCCGGCATTCAGGCCGGCGTAAAACCCCGTCCATGTGAACAGAGGGACGGGCGGATAGGCTCTTCGCTCTGTCGCAAGATCCGCAGCTGAAGCCGGCATGGCGCCGGACAGTGAACAAATAATCGCAGCTCCTGCCGCCAGAGACGTCTTTCTCATTCCCATTTTCAGCCCTTTGAGTTCGTATCGCATGACGCGAAAACAGGCGGGCATAGTGGAGCTAAACCATCGTGTACTGTTTGTCCGCTCGCGCAGCCGATTTGGAATCGCGCGTACTGATGGACTGTTTCCCACGCGCGTGTGCTTTTCCTGTCACGCGCGATTGGAGATAAATGCGCTCGAGTTGGATTTTTGCGCACATGAAAATCGGCGCGCCGGTAACGGGTTAGCGCTCAAAAAAGCCGCTGTGAACGTCTGCAAATTTCGCTTCCCAGTTGCAAAGGGTCCCGGCAATTGTAAGTCCATCATCCAACATGCGAGACCGGAGTGATGGGGAAAATCGTCTTTTCATCCGACCAACTGTCCACCAGCTTAGATGACGATCAACGTTTCTCGCTCTGGTGCGATCTTCACTCAGCGCAATATGGCTTGCTCGATTTTGCTCGTGCCGAAGATCGGCGATTTTCTGCGCATATGGAATGCACGCAATTCGGATCGGTCGCAACGGGATGGTTCGAGGGCGCATTGTCGCGTGTCGGGCGCACGCCGCATGAGCTGTCGCTGGATGCGCGAGACGAGTTGATCCTGTTTTTCAACCGCGGGGAATCCCCGATCCTGGTTCGCCAGCAGGGGCGAGAGACGCTCGCATATCCCGGCATGGCGGCACTCCTGAATTACTACGAGATTGGCGAGTGTCAGTTCGGCGACGATCATGCGTGGATGGCTTTCACCATGCCCCGCGATCGTTTGCGAGGTCTTGTGCGTAACGTCGAGGATCTGGTTGCCAGGCCGTTGGATTCACAAAGTGAAGCGATGGGCCATCTGCGAAGCTATGCCGATTTTCTACGCGGTGCGACGGTGACCGGTGGCGAGCCCGCGCTGGCCGAACACATTGGCAATTCTTTGCTTGACTTGGTTGCACTCGCGATCGGCGCAAGCAGTGACGGATTAGAGCTTGCCAACCTGCGCGGTTTGCGCGCGGCACGCCTGCGGGCGGTGCTTGCGGCGATCGACGCGGGGTTTTCCGATGCCGGTTTTTCACCGAGCTCGGTTGCGGAAAAACTCGGACTGTCGCTGCGCTATGTGCAGGATTTGCTGCAAGACACCGGCGTGAGCTTTGTCCCGCGTGTGACTGAACTTCGCTTGCAGAAAGCGTGCCGCATGCTGATGGATCATCGCTACGATCGGATGACGATTGGCGACATTGCCGAAGCCTGCGGTTTCACTGAGGCCGCGTATTTTAATCGTTGTTTTCGCAAGCGCTTCCATATGTCACCGACATCGTTCCGCTTGGACCGATAGCGTTGTTGTCCGCGGACGTGAAATCCCGCCACGCAAGGGGACCGATGGAATTTTCTCGCGGATCGCGCCCGTTAAAGTTGGCCTGATCCGCCGTCCGGTTAACCGTGGCCATCACGCGAAAGGATGATCCCCAGGCGCCTGATGGCGGATTTCAATAAAAACTTACTTAAAATCAGATAGTTATGAGTATTTGATCCGAAGACCTACGGTAATGATTCATTATATTTTTTGAAGAAACTCGCCCTCGGGAGGCTTTATACTGAGGTTCGCGCTAGATTAGGGGCGCTCGCTAGGCATTTGAGTGTATAGAGCCTTGGCGAAGCAGGGGACACAATGGCTCGCAAGTATTTCGGCACCGACGGCATCCGTGGCCGCGCCAATAGTTTGATCACACCTGAATTGGCTCTCAAGGTCGGCCAGGCGGCGGGGTTGGTGTTTCAGCGAGGTGACCATCGCCATCGTGTGGTGATCGCGAAGGACACTCGCCTGTCGGGCTATATGATCGAAAATGCCATGGTTGCCGGCTTCACCTCGGTTGGGATGGATGTGCTGTTGCTCGGCCCGATGCCGACGCCGGCAGTTGCCATGCTGACAAAATCAATGCGAGCTGACCTGGGCGTGATGATTTCCGCCTCACACAATCTCTTCGACGACAACGGCATCAAGCTGTTCGGTCCGGAGGGCTTTAAGCTGTCCGATGAAGTCGAGCATCAGATCGAACAGCTGATGGATGAAAATCTCGTCAAGCGTCTCGCCCAAAGCGCGAGCCTCGGTCGGGCGCGCCGTATCGACGGTGTCCATGACCGTTATATCGAGTTTGCCAAACGCACGCTGCCGCGCACTCTGAGCCTGGATGGACTGCGCGTCGTGGTCGATTGCGCCAATGGTGCAGCATACCGGGTGGTGCCTGAAGCGCTGTGGGAATTGGGCGCCGACGTCGTTTCCATCGGCGTCGAGCCGGATGGTTTCAATATCAACAAGGACTGCGGGTCCACTGCGCCTGAGGCGTTGTCGCGGAAAGTCCGCGAAATGCGGGCCGATATCGGGATTGCACTCGATGGTGACGCCGACCGCGTGATCATTGCCGATGAACGCGGCCATCTGATTGACGGAGACCAGCTGCTCGCCGTCATTGCACAGAGCTGGAAGGACGATGGGCGCCTCGCCAAGCCTGGAATCGTGGCAACGGTCATGTCGAACCTTGGCCTCGAACGGTACCTTGAGGGGCAGGGGCTCTCGTTGCTTCGTACGCCGGTGGGCGACCGGTACGTTCTCGAACGCATGTTGAAGGATGGATACAATCTCGGCGGCGAACCGTCGGGCCATATCATTCTGTCGGACTTCACCACGACCGGCGACGGCTTTGTGGCGGCGCTGCAAGTTCTCTCGGTGGTTCAGCGGTTGGGCCGTCCAGTCTCCGAAGTGTGCCACCGCTTCGAAGCGCTACCGCAGATTCTCAAGAATGTGCGCTACCGAACGGGTAAGCCGCTCGACGATCCGGAGGTCAAATCGGCCATTCTCGATGCTGAGAGGCGGCTCAACGGCAGCGGCCGTCTGCTGGTGCGCTCCTCCGGGACGGAGCCCGTGATCCGCGTGATGGGCGAAGGCGACAACCGCGACCTCGTCGAGGAAGCGGTCGACATGATCGTCTCGGCCCTGGGGCTCTCGGCCGCAGCCTGATCAATCCGGCAAAGCTGCCATGGTCAATTGCGACTGGCGGTGGTCCCGCCGAGTTCGTATCTCACCGGTATTCGATTTTGATTTCCCGGGAAGCCTTTTCGTGAACAAGCCTGTCATCCTTGCCGAGGATACGCTCGTTACCCCCGTTGTCGTGGACGGGGCGGCTGCGCCGAAACCTGCCTCGACCGGCCCGGCATTTGCGATCATCGGCGCGATTGCGGTTTCACACCTGCTTAACGACTTGATGCAGTCGCTGATCCAAGCGGTTTATCCGATCCTCAAGGATAACTACGCGCTGGATTTCGGCCAGATCGGACTGATCACGCTGGCCTTCATGTTCACGTCATCGCTGCTGCAGCCGTTTGTAGGCGCCTACACCGACAAACATCCGAGGCCGTTCTCGCTTGCGCTGGGCATGGGCTTTACGCTCGCAGGGTTGTTGCTGCTTGGTTTCGCGCATCACTACTGGGTCATCCTGTTTTCGGCTGCGCTCGTCGGTACGGGTTCGGCGATCTTTCATCCCGAAGCGTCGCGCATCGCACGTATGGCGTCCGGTGGGCGCTTCGGCATGGCGCAATCAACGTTTCAGGTTGGAGGCAATCTCGGCACGGCGATCGGACCAGTGCTTGCCGCGGCAATCATCGTGCCGCTTGGCCAGCCCGCTATTGCACTGTTTTCAGTGGCCGCGGCGCTTGCCATTGCGATCCTCATCTATATTGGCCGCTGGTACAAGCCACGCATCACGCAACGGAAGGCGTCGCACGCGGTGCACCATGCTGATGGACCATCACCGCTGCGTACAAAGGTTGCGCTTGTGGTGCTCATGGTGCTCCTGTTTTCCAAGACGTTCTACATGGCGAGCATCGGCAGCTACTACACGTTCTACCTGATGAATAAATTCGCCGTCACGACGCAGGCGGCGCAGATTTATCTGTTCCTCTTTCTCGGCGCGTGCACAGTCGGCGTGTTCTTCGGAGGCCCGCTGGGTGACCGGTTCGGCCGCAAGTATGTCATCTGGTTTTCGATTCTTGGTGCGTTGCCCTTTACGCTAGCGCTGCCTCACGCCGGTCTCTTGGAGAGCGCGATATTGAGCATACTGGTTGGTTTTGTCATGTCCTCGGCGGTGCCGGCCGTGATCGTCTATGCGCAGGAGTTGATGCCGCATCGGCTCGGCATGATCTCGGGATTGTTCTACGGCATGGCGTTCGGATTCGGTGGCCTCGGCGCTGCCGTGCTGGGCGAAGTTGCTGACTTGAAAGGTATCGACTTCGTTTATCAGCTCTGCGCCTTCCTGCCGGCGATCGGCCTCCTTGCGGTGTTCCTGCCGCAGATCAAGCGCAATAAGCTCTAACCTTCCTTCCCTGCATTTTTTGATCGCATACGGCCCGCTCAGGCCGTGTGCGATTGCTTGTGCCGTAAGCTCCAATTTCGATCGTCTTTTTAACAATTGCGACACGCGCCGAGTTGCCTGTTAGTCCACTGTTAACCGCGCGGCTTAAGCCCGATTAAAATTCACGGTTAAGAATTAGGGTTAAGTGCGGCTTAAACATTTGGTGCGATGGTTCGTCCGTGAGTTTTGTGTGTGAGGCCTTTTGCGTCGTCCTGCCTCACCGGACGAAAGGACCGATCAATGCGTAAGTATCTTCTCGCCGCTGCTGCGGCGTCTGCCATGTCGACGGCTGCCGTCGCCGCCGATATGCCCATCGCTCCGCCGCCGGCTTATTCGCCGCCTCCTGTCGAGGACTTTGGTGGCTGGTACCTGCGCGGCGATATCGGCTTCAGCAATCAGCAGGTCAAGCATCTGAGCAATGCGCTCGAAGCTCCCTTGCTGAGCCAAAGCCAGCACGCTTCTTTCAACAGTGCAGGGATTTTCGGTCTCGGCGCCGGCTATCAGTTTAACAATTGGTTCCGCGCGGATGTCACCGGCGAGTTTCGTTCCAGCGCGACCTTGAACGGCTATGAAGTCAACACCTTTTCCAACGGTGGCGTGCTCGATCACGGATTTAACAAGTACACCGCGAACAAGTCGGAATGGCTCGTTCTCGCCAACGCATACGTTGATCTTGGGACGTGGTGGTGTGTTACGCCGTTCATCGGCGCCGGTGTCGGCGGAGCGCGCGTGACGATGGCAAACTACACCGACGTTGGTCAGACAGCCCTTGGCGGTCCGAGCTCAGCTTTCGCAGACAGCGCATCGCGATGGAATTTTGCTTGGGCCGTTCATGCCGGCCTTGCGTACAAAGTTTCTCCAAGTCTCACGCTTGAGCTTGCTTACCGTTACGTAGACCTCGGCGACGGTATTACTGGTGACGTCATTGCCTTTGATGGAACGAACAATCTCAATAATCCTACGACCTTCAAGCACCTCACGTCTCATGATCTGAAGTTCGGCGTGCGTTGGGCCATCGACCCGGTTCCGGCATATGCTCCGCCGGAGCTGCCGCTGATGCGCAAGGGCTGATTGCACTTGCCGACTCGAACGTTTTCAACGGCGCGGATTTTCCGCGCCGTTTTCTTTTGTGCGACACGCCTGCCGCTAACGAACAATTAGGGTTAACGCGGCATCATCAAACACAGTTAAGTATTGGTGACGGAGTGCTGTGATGCGTCGGTTCGCAGTGGCGATGATCTTGGCCGTAGTCGTGCAGGGAGCACAGGCTGCAGATATGCCTGATCTCCCGATCTTGCGGGGAAGCTTGCTTGATGGACCGCGCGCATACGCGAATTGGGAAGGCTTCTATGTAGGAGCACAGGGAGCGTACGGCTCATCTGACCATAACTTCAACGGCGCGACAAAAGACTTGCTTGCGCAACAGCTCGCGCTCACCACGACTGAACAAGTCTTGGGTGTTTCAGGTTGGCCGGTGATCGGCGGCAAGGTCTCCCATCAGAGCAGCGCCTTCGGTGCCTTCGGCGGCTACAACTCGCAATGGGATGATATCGTCCTCGGCATCGATGCAAGCTACATGCACGGTAATTTCGGCGCTAGCGCCGCCGGTAGCATGGCTCGCCAAATAACATCCAACGATATTCGTTACACTGCTGATGCAAGATCGGCGGCCTCGATCAATTTCACCGATGTCCTCACGCTGCGCGGCCGTGTGGGGTATGCCTGGAATAGCTTCCTGCCATATGCATTCGGTGGCGTCGCGCTCGGGCTTGCCGACAGCAGCAGGTCCAGCGTGGTCAACTCCACGGGTACCTATGTCGGCAGCGGGACACCGACGATCCAGGATTACGATGTGACGTATAGCGACGTCGACAATAAGAGAGGCCGATTGATGGTGGGATACACCTTCGGACTTGGCACGGAGGTGATGTTGTACGGTGGCCTGTTCGCACGCGCCGAGTGGGAATATGTCCGTTTCACCGGTTCGATCGATACGAATATCAACACGGTGCGCGGCGGCCTCGGCTACAGGTTCTGATGAGCGACCAATCCGGATTTCTCTTTTACGGCCTCTGTCGTTGACAGGGGCCGTTTTGCCTGTTGGGCTATGGTCTCGACAGGGAGGCCGTCATGAAAATCTACGGCGATCTAAAATCCGGGAACTGCCTGAAAGTGAAATGGGTCAGTGACTATCTGGCGCTGCCATACACTTGGGTCGACATCGACACCACGAAAAACGAAAGCCGGACACTGGAGTTTCTCAAGCTCAATGGCGCGGGGCAGGTGCCGGTCATCGAGCTCGACGATGGCCGCTCTCTGGCGCAGTCCAATGCCATCATCCGATACCTGGCACGCGGCAGCGGGCTTATTCCTGCGGACAGCTACGCCGCGGCCAAAATGGACGAATGGCTGTTCTGGGAGCAGTACAGCCACGAGCCTTATATTGCGGTGTGCCGCGCCCAGATGGTTTACCTCGGCAAGTCCCTCGGCGATCTTGATCCGGAAAAGGTCAAGCGGGGCTATGCCGCTCTGGCTTTGATGGAACACCAGCTTCAGAAAACACGATTTATGATCGGGGACATGTTCTCGCTCGCCGATGTATCCCTGCTCGCCTATACGCGCGCGGCGCACGAAGGCGGCTTCCATCTCGATGGCTACGCGTCCGTAAGGCGTTGGATTGGCGAGGCCGAGCATGCGCTTGGGTTGAAATGAGGTGGCGCATGCCAGACTTGTGATCCGGTATGCGTGAAGTTTCTTGACGAAATTCCGATCCTTCCCTATCCACGGCGGCGGGAAACCTCTCCCCACCGAGAGGCAGCTATCTGGAAGGGTAGATTATGACTGCAGCGAAGCCCGCTTCGCGGCCGAATGTGCCGCATTTTTCTTCTGGTCCTTGCGCCAAGCGCCCAGGTTGGAACCCGCAACATCTCAAAGACGCAGCCCTTGGCCGTTCGCATCGTGCGAAAGTCGGCAAGGCAAAGCTCAAGCTCGCGATCGATCTGACGCGCGAAGTGCTTGAAGTTCCCGCCGACTATAAGATCGGTATTGTGCCAGCGTCCGACACTGGCGCCGTCGAAATGGCGCTGTGGTCGCTACTTGGATCCCGTCCTGTCACCACCATGGCCTGGGAATCCTTCGGCGAGGGTTGGGTCACCGATATCGTCAAGCAATTGAAGTTGAAGGACGTCGTCAAGCTCAGTGCGGGCTATGGCGAGATCCCGGATCTCAGCAAGGCTGATCCGAACTCGGACATCGTGTTTACCTGGAACGGCACCACTTCCGGTGTGCGCGTGCCGAATGCAAATTGGATTCGTGCCGACCGCGAAGGCCTGACCATTTGTGACGCCACCTCGGCCGCATTTGCGCAGCCCCTCGACTGGCCGAAGCTCGATGTCGTCACGTTCTCCTGGCAGAAGGCCCTGGGCGGTGAAGGCGCGCATGGCATGCTCATTTTGTCGCCGCGCGCCGTCGCCCGGCTTGAGAGCTACGTGCCGCCGTGGCCGCTGCCGAAGATCTTCCGTATGACGAAGGGCGGCAAGCTGATTGCTGGAATCTTCGAGGGCGAGACCATCAACACGCCGTCGATGCTCTGTGTTGAAGATTACCTTGATGCGCTCAACTGGGCGAAGTCCGTCGGCGGCCTCAAGGCGTTGATTACGCGCGCCGACGCGAATACGAAGGTGCTGGCTGACTGGCAGGCAAAAACGCCGTGGGTGGATTTCCTGGCCAAGGACCCGGCTATTCGTTCCAACACCTCGGTGTGCATGAAGGTGGTCGATCCGGCAATTACGTCCTTGCCAGCGGATGCTCAGGCGGATTTCGCAAAGAAGCTCGTCGCTGCCGTCGAAAAGGAAGGCGGCGGTTACGATCTCGGTGCGTATCGCGATGCGCCTCCGGGTCTGCGCATCTGGTGCGGCGCGACGGTTGAAGCCGGCGACGTCGCTGTGTTGACGCAGTGGCTCGACTGGGCTTTTGCCGAGACCAAGGCTTCGCTCGCCAAGGCGGCATAACGTCGACCGCGCTACGCGGAGGCATTCATGATCGCGCGCATCTGGCATGGCTGGACCACGCCCGCAAATGCAGACGCTTACGAGCGTCTGCTGCGGACGGAAATTTTCCCCGGCATCCTCGCACGAAAGATCGTGGGTTTTCGCGACATTCAACTTTTGCGTCGTGATGACGGCCATGAAGTAGAGTTCGTGACCATCATGAACTTCGACTCGCTCGATGCCGTGATCGCGTTCGCTAGTGGTCCGATTCTAACATTCGCATCCCGTTTCGCCGGGCTCTTCTTGCGAATGTTAGAATCAAAGGACCACTAGCAAATATAAGTTGCTAGAGGAGTTTTGGATTTGACATTCGCTTGACGAGCTCGTGGCCAAGTGAGTAGCGAATGTCAAATCCACTCCACTAGGCCCAATTACGAAGAAGGTGTTGTGCCGCCCAAGGCACGCGCCGTGCTCTCGCGCTTCGATGCGGTCTCACAGCATCATGAGATCATCGAAGCGCGCCAGAACTGAAACGCAGCCATTCATCGTCTTTCATTGGAGTCTTCCATGACGAAACCCAAGGTTCTCATTTCAGACGCGTTGTCGCCTGCGGCCGTTCAGATCTTCAAGGATCGCGGCATCGACGTCGATTTCCAGCCGGAGCTTGGCAAGGACAAAGAGAAGCTCGCCGAGATTATTGGCAACTATGACGGCCTTGCTATCCGCTCCGCCACCAAGGCGACCGCGAAGGTTTTGGAAAAAGCGACAAAGCTGAAGGTCATTGGCCGCGCAGGCATCGGGGTCGACAACGTCGAGATTCCTGCGGCAACCGCCAAGGGCATCATTGTGATGAACACGCCCTTCGGCAATTCGATCACCACGGCTGAGCATGCCGTTACCCTGATGCTCGCGCTTGCCCGTGAGATTCCCCAGGCCGACGCCTCGACCCAGGCCGGTAAGTGGGAGAAGAACCGCTTCATGGGCGTCGAAATCACGGCGAAGGTCCTCGGGGTGATCGGTTGCGGCAATATCGGCGCCATCGTCGCCGACCGTGCGCTAGGCCTGAAGATGAAGGTGATCGCGTTCGATCCGTTCCTGTCGCCGGAGCGCGCGAAGGACATCGGCGTGGAGAAAGTTGAGCTTGAGGATCTATTGAAGCGTGCTGATTTCATCACGCTGCACACGCCGCTAACCGACAAGACCAAGAACATCATCGATGCCAATGCAATTGCGAAGATGAAGAAGGGCGTCCGCATCATCAATTGTGCGCGTGGCGGATTGGTGGACGAAGTAGCACTCGGGGCAGCGCTCGATTCAGGTCACGTTGCCGGCGCCGCCTTCGACGTCTTCATTGAGGAGCCCGCCAAGACCAACGTTCTGTTCGGCCGTGCCAACGTCATCTGCACGCCGCATCTCGGAGCGTCCACGACGGAAGCACAGGAGAACGTGGCGCTTCAGGTCGCCGAACAGATGTCGGACTATCTGCTGACCGGCGCGATTTCCAATGCCGTGAACTTCCCCTCCATTACGGCCGAAGAAGCTCCAAAGCTGAAGCCGTTCATCGAGCTCGCGGAGAAGCTTGGCTCGTTCGCCGGTCAGTTGACCGAGACGGGCATCGTAAAAGTGCAGATCACTTACGAGGGGCATGTCGCCGAAATGAAGATCAAAGCGCTGACGTCGGCTGCGCTGACCGGTTTGCTCCGGCCGATGCTGGGCGATGTCAATGTCGTGTCTGCACCGGTTGTCGCTAAGGAGCGCGGCATGGTGGTGGATGAAGTGACCCGTGCCGCCCAGAGCGATTATGAAAGCCTAATCACGGTGACGGTCACAACCGAACGTCAAGAGCGCTCGGTGTCAGGCACCGTTTATGCGGATGGTGCTCCTCGTCTGGTCGATATCAAGGGCATCCGTATGGACGCAGAGTTCGGCAAGTCGATGATCTATGTCACCAACGAGGATAAGCCAGGCTTCATTGGCAAGTTTGCCTCGCTCCTCGGGGATGCCAAAGTGAACATTGCGACCTTCCATCTTGGCCGCAACAAGCCAGGCGGTGACGCCATTGCGCTGGTCGAGGTTGACGGGGCCATACCGCCGGATGTCTTGGCCAAGGTTGCAACGCTGCCGCAGGTTAGGCAGGCCAAGGCACTGACCTTCTGATCGCAGGCATTCGGTCTGCTTTGAGGGGCGGCGGTGGTGCTCTTTTCATGGATTATACAGGCCGGCGCAGAGCTCCGGCCTGTGCTTTCACGGACAGCCAAAATGGCTCACGCGCGTTTTGGGTAACCAAGCCTAAAGATAATCTGGCTATTTTGTGACGAAACCCGCCATGGCGCGTTCGCGCCGATGTCTCCGGAGACGTCACGTGAAGTTCATCAATAATCTTCCTATCGCCGCCAAGCTCGGCATTCTGGTGGGAGTTACTTTGCTGGGCCTTCTTGCTGCGGGCGCTTTTGCAGCCAATACCATGCAGAGATTGATGCTGGATGCGCGGGTTGAGCAAACCCACGCCATCGTTGAAACGGCGCGCAATCTGGCGCTTGGATTGCAGAAGCAGGTCGAGTCGGGTCAATTGACCAAGGATGCGGCGATCGCCGAGTTCGCGCGTCGCCTCCAGACCATGACTTTTGACAACGGTAACGGATACCTTTTCTCATACACGATGGACGGCGTGACTGTCGCGGCGCCAGATCCGAAGGTGATTGGCACCAACCGCCTCGATAACAAAACCAATGGTCGTTCCTTAGTCCGTGAGTTGCGCGACGGCGTCGCCGCCAAAGGTGACGTGACGTTGAAATATGAATACATGAAGCCGGGCGAGAAAGAGCCGATCCGCAAGATGTCGTATGCAGTGGCGGTCCCCGGTTGGAATCTCTTCGTCGGCACTGGCGCTTACCTTGATGACCTTGATACGAAGTTGATGCCCGTCGTCTGGGCGCTGGGTCTTGCCATCCTGATCATTGGTGTGTTTGCCGGCGCAGTCGCGTGGCTGGTTGGCCGCAGCATCACGCTTCCGCTAGGGCTTCTCGGCGGCCGCATGAAGACGTTGGCTGATGGCCAGCTTGAGCAGCCCATCCCCGGTATCGACCGCCGCGATGAAATTGGCAAAATGGCAACGACGGTTCAGGTCTTCAAGGACAATGCGGTGCGTATGCGCGAAATGGAACAGGCCGAGGAAGCGACGCAGCAACGTGTTGCAGCCGAGCGTCGCGCAGCGATGGAAAGCCTTGCCAGCGAATTCGAGCGCAGCGTCAATGGGATTGTCCGTTCCGTGGCAGCATCGGCGGCCGGAATGCAGACAACTGCGCAATCCATGACGTCGACCGCGAGTGACGCCAGCGCGCGTGCGGCGACCGTTGGCTCGGCTTCCGAGAAGGCATCCACCAACGTCAGTACTGTTGCGGCAGCGGCGGAAGAGCTGTCGAGTTCAGTTGCGGAAATCTCGCGGCAAGTCAGTCAGTCGAACGAGATCGCCAGCAAGGCCGTCGGTGACGCCGAGCGCACCAACGCGACGGTACAGGTCTTGTCAGCAGGTGCAGAAAAGATTGGCGAAGTGGTACAACTGATCCACAGCATCGCGGCGCAAACCAATCTCCTCGCGCTCAATGCGACGATCGAAGCTGCCCGTGCGGGCGAGGCCGGCCGTGGCTTCGCAGTGGTGGCCTCTGAAGTGAAGGCGCTCGCCAATCAGACCGCCAAGGCGACTGAGGAAATTTCCGCTCAGGTTGCGGCCATGCAGGCGACGACGAGCGAGGCAGTCCATGCCATCGGCGGCATTACCGCGACGATCTCGCAGATGAGCGAGATTACGATGAATATCTCGAGCGCGGTGGAAGAGCAGGGCGCAGCGACCCGCGAAATCGCGCGCAACATCCAATCGGTTGCTGCCGGATCAAACGAGATCAGCGATCACATCGGCGGCGTCAGCTCGGCCGCTGCAGCGACCGGTTCGGCAGCGTCGGATGTGCTCTCGAGTGCGCGCGAACTCGACAATCAGTCCGGAATGCTGCGGTCTGCCGTGGATGACTTCCTGGGCAAGGTTCGCGCGGCATGATGTAGAGCGTTTTCCAGCGAAGTGGCTACCGGTTCGCGTGAAGAAAACGCGTCAGATCAAGAATTGAGAGCTTCGGTTCTGATTTCATCAGAACCGAAGCTCGAGTCTCTCCCCGCAGGCGAGGAGAGATACTGGTGTCCCGAATCCGAAGTTCGCCTCATACCGCAGTGTACTTCGCAGCGAACTTCGGATTCGAAAGAACACTAGAAACCTATGATTCTAGTGTGGTTCAGGTTCAGAAGTTCGCTTGAAGGACTCGCGGAGAAAATAAAGCGAACTTCTGAACCACCACACTAGCCGTCTATTGTGGTTCGATCCCGGCATCGGTGATCAGCCGCTTCCACACCACGAGTTGATCCTTCACGAAGGCGTCGAACTCTTCCGGCGTGCCTGAGAACGCTTCCATGCCCCGGCTTGCGAGCTCCTTCTTGATGTCGGGACGTTCGACAACCTTGCGGATCTCGGTGTTCAGTTTTGCCACGATCTCTTTTGGCATATTAGCCGGGCCGAAATAGCCTTGCCACGAGGTCACGTCGAAGCCTTTCACACCGGCTTCGTCCATTGTGGGAAGATCAGGCAACAACGCAGAACGATATTTTGTCGTCACCGCGAGTGCCTTCAGCGCCTTCGCGTTCACATGCGGAAGAGCTGTCGGCACGTCGACGAACATCATGCTCACGCGTCCGGCGATGACATCCGTGAGCGCGGGTGGAGAGCTCTTGTAGGGAACGTGAAGGAGATCGATTCCTGCAAGGCGGGCAAACGTTGCTCCAGAGACAATCGCAGAGGAACTGCCGCTGGCATATGAGTATTTGCCTGGCTCCTTCTTTGCCAGCGCGATCAAGTCAGCCACCGAGTTGGCGGGGATTTGGGGATTGATGACCAGCATGAACGGCAAATCGCCGGTTCGTGCGATTGGGGTGAAATCCTTGACCGGATCATAGGTCATGTTCTTGAGCAGATATGGATTGGCCGAGTGACTAGTGTTCGTGGTGACGAACAGTGTGTAGCCATCCGGTGCGGAGCGTGCGACGTAGCTCGCCGCGATTGACCCGTTGGCGCCCGCCTTGTTGTCGATCACCATCGGTGTATTGAGTGCGGCTCCAAGTTCCTTCGAAATCAGGCGCGTGGTGGTGTCGGTCCCACTTCCAGCTGCGAAGGGCAGCACCAGCGTGATCGTATGGTTTGGATAATTCCCGCTCTGCGCTAGGGCAGCATGAGTGCAGAGCGCGCCGGTTAAGGCGAGTGCGCATGACGCCATGATCGACGAATAGATTGTCCTTACAGCCTTCATTCCGTTCCTCCGCCCGAGTTTTTCTGTGGTCATCAGTCATTTCGCCAAGGGAAATGACAAAAGCCATTCGGTTCGCATGATAGACTGCGCGAAGTCGGAATGAATTGCGAGTGGCTTCAGCGCTCGTTGCGATGCATCAAACGGCGATGCATGCTTGTCACCAGGAGCTTGGCTTAGCTGGATGGAGCTTCGGTTGATTTCCGGCGGGAGGCAATCACGATGCCGGCAATCACCATAATGTAGCCGATCAGGTGAAACAGTTCCGGCTTTTCGCCCAAAAAGACGATCGCCATGATGGAGCCAAATACCGGCACCAAGTGAAAAAACGGTGCGGCCCTGTTGGGGCCGATCAGTTCGATGCCGCGGTTAAAGAACAGATAGGCGAGCGCCGAGGGGAAGATCACCACGAACACGATCGTGGAGAGGGTCAAGGTATCGAAATGCAGTGTGTCGCCAGTGGAAATCTCCCAGCCGACCAGCGGCAGCAGCATGACGGCACCGCAGCCTGTGGTGAAGGCAATCAACGACAAGGGGTTGGTGGCTGGCCGTCGCGGCATCAGCGCTGAATAAAGTCCGAAAACGGACAACGCTGCTGCGAACATGATGTCGCCGATGTTAAATTCGATCGCCGCGAGCGTGGCGATGTTGCCGCGTAAAATGATGACGATCACGCCAGCCAGTGAGATCACGATGCCGGTAGCTTGAGCCCAGGAAAGACGAACCCCGAATAGGATCAGCGACCAGAGCGCAACGAACAAAGGCCCGGATGATTGGATCAGCAGCGCGTTCAGCGCCTGTGTGTGCTGCAAGCCCCAATACGACAGGGCGTTATTCACCGCGAAACCTGTCGCGGACAGTGTCACCAGCAGCGGCAGATTCAGCCGCATCGTCGGCCAGTCGCGCCGCAAATGCGGCCATGCGAACGGAATGACGACGAGAAAGGTGCCGGCCCAGCGAACGAATGTCAGCGCAAACGGCGGGACATGTCCTGCGACATAGCGACCGAGAACGATGTTTCCGGCCCAGAACAGCGCCATAAGGCTTAGAAGCAAATAAGGCTGGTTGGCCAGCCGCGAGGCAAGTGTTGGCTGGAGCGAAGGCGGATCAGCGGCTGTCATATTGTTCTTATGATGCAATTACAGTCGAGTTCTGCCCTTTTTTCAGCGCGGGACAAGTGACAATACCGGATTGCTAGAATGCGTAATCGCGCAGTGTGCAGGAGCTAGCTTTTGCCGGCCGGCAGTTCGCTGTTCTTTGCAGCTGCGCGGCGGGCCGCGATAAATACACCCGCCAGCACCAGCGCGTAACCGACGCCATGAAAGGGTTGGGGCCTCTCGCCGAGGAAGACGATGGCGAGGATGGATCCGAAGACTGGCATCAGATGAAAGAACGGTGCGGCTCGGTTTGCTCCGATCATTTCCACGCCGCGGTTGAAAAACAGATAGGCCAGTATCGACGGAAATATGGTGACGTAAGCCAGCGCTAATCCGTTATCGACGGAGAGGGCGGGCGATTTACCGAGCGCGATTTCGATGGCGACGGCCGGAATGAGGAGCAGGGCGCCAAAGCCGGACGTAAAGCAAAAGAAAGCCAGTGGATTGATCTTCGGCCGCCTGGCGCTCAGCACCGAGTAGAGACCGAAAATGATCAGGGCCAGCGAGAAGGTCAGGTCGCCTATGTTCAGGTGAATGGACGTCAGAGCAAACGGATCACCTCGCGACAGGATGGTGAGGACCCCCGCGAGGGACATTACGATGCCTCCCGCCTGGGACCAGGTAATCCGAACTCCGAGCAGGAGCAGGGACCAGAGCGCAACGAACAAAGGGCCTGACGACTGGATCAGCAAGGCGTTCAGGGCCTGGGTGGACTGTAGTCCAAGATATGCGAGAGCGGCGTAGCTGGCGAGGCCAGTCAGCGACAGAAACGCCAGCAGCGGTAAGTTTCGCCGGATGACGGGCCAGTCTGTCCGAACGGCACGCCAGGCAAACGGCAAGGTAATCAGGCAGGCCAGTCCCCAACGCAGAAAGGACAACGCCATCGGAGGGAAGCTCGACGACACGAAGCGGCCGAGCACGATGTTGCCGGCCCAGAACAGTGAGCAAAGGGATAGCAGCAGATAAGGCCGCTGCATGAGCCACGGAGCGTCCATTCGTGGGGCGGGGGCGTTCATGTTTCCGGCGGGATTAGGGCAGGCGTTCCAGGCGATCCGGTCACCCGGATTTTATTGGGGATATCAATGATTTGCGTTACATCCGGCGGTTGCGTCAACAGCCGTTCTTGCTTGCGTCCCATGCGCGCATCCGTTATCCGGTGACATGCCTCGCATGCGAGCGGCCCTGGCTGCAAGGCGCCGGGTCCCCGGCGGATTTGCGGGTTGCAGGAGAACATCTCGAAATGGCCAATGTTGTCGTCGTCGGCGCCCAGTGGGGCGACGAAGGAAAAGGCAAGATCGTCGACTGGTTGTCGGAGCAGGCGGACATCGTCGTTCGCTTCCAGGGTGGCCACAATGCGGGCCATACGCTCGTCATCAATGGCAACACCTACAAGCTGGCGCTGCTCCCGTCCGGGGTCCTGCGGTCATCAAAGCTGTCGGTGATTGGCAACGGTGTTGTGTTCGACGCCCAGGCGTTTCTTGCCGAGCTCGATAAGCTGAAAAGCCAAGGCGTCGCGGTATCGCCAGATAACCTGCGCGTCGCTGAGAATGTGACGCTGATTTTGCCGCTGCACCGCGAGCTCGATGCCATTCGCGAAAATGCGAACAAGGCCACGGCAATTGGCACCACGCAGCGTGGTATCGGCCCGGCCTATGAAGACAAAGTGGGACGACGCGCGATTCGGTTGATGGACCTCGCCGATCCGCAAACGCTGCCACACAAGATCGATCGTCTCCTGACGCATCACAATGCATTGCGGCGCGGATTGAATCTGCCTGAGGTCAATGCTGGTGAATTGCTGAAAGATCTGACCGAAATCGCTCCGCGCGTTCTGCCGTTTGCCGATTCGGTCTGGAACCTGCTTGACCACAAGCGGCGCGAGGGCAAGCGCATCCTCTTCGAGGGAGCACAGGGTGCACTGCTCGACGTCGATCACGGGACTTATCCTTACGTGACCTCCTCCAACACCGTGGCGGCTCAGGCCGCAACAGGAACGGGTATGGGGCCAGGCGCCGTCGATTACGTGCTCGGTATCTGTAAAGCTTACACGACACGGGTCGGACAGGGACCTTTCCCGACCGAACTCACCGATGAGATCGGTGAAGAGATCGGCCGCCGCGGCAAGGAATTCGGTGTCAACACCGGTCGCAAGCGCCGCTGCGGATGGTTCGACGCGGTGCTGGTTAGGCAGACGGCGCGCACCAGCGGTATCAACGGGCTGGCGCTCACCAAGCTGGATATCCTCGACGGTTTCGACGAAATTCAGGTGTGCGTCGGCTACATGCTGGACGGCAAGGAGATGGATCATCTCCCTGCCGGCGAAGGCGCCCAGGCCCGCGTGACCCCGATTTATGAGACCATCGAGGGCTGGAAAGAACCGACCGCGAATGCCCGCTCGTGGGCAGACCTGCCCGCGCAGGCCATCAAATACGTGCGCCGGGTCGAAGAACTTGTCGGTTGTCCGATAGCGCTGCTCTCCACAAGCCCCGAACGCGAGGATACTATCCTCGTGCAGAATCCGTTTGAGGCGTAAGCATGGTGGCGCAGACTCGGTTTTCCGACACGATCATGTTTTTTAGGTAACAGGATTTTCACCGAATCCTGCAGACTGGATAAGGATGGCTGACTACTACCCGCTGATTGCCCGCGCCATCGCCGGACTGGACCCCAGTGCTCCCGGCGAAAGCCGGCGCGCGCTCTATGAGCGGGCCCGCACGGCGCTGATCGCCCAGCTTCGCAGCGTTGAGCCAGCCTTGAGCGAAGCCGAAATCACCCGTGAGCGGCTCGCGCTCGAAGATGCCGTACGCCGGGTTGAGGCCGATGCAGCCAAGCGCGCGGTCGCAGAAGGCGCCCGCTCGGAGCAGCCGCGCAGCCGGCCGGAGACACCCCCCTCACAACGGGGGCCTGAAACCCCCGCTGATGCGCCTCCACCCCCGCCGCGCCGTGAAGGTTCGCGCCCCGGCGATGCTTTGAGGGAAAGCGCACGTACGTCGCGTGCTCCGGCTCCACCGATCCAACGGTCATCGCGTCCCGGCCCGGAGGGTGGGCTGGAGGCGCCGCGGCCCGCGCGCAATCTGCGCGCCGATCCTTCTCCACCGCCGCCACGTCCTCAGGCGCCGCTTGGCCTTCGGCCAAGAGGTGATGAAGTCCGCGGTGCGCCGGAGTCCCCGCCAGATGTCCGCGGAGGAGCGGCTCCCTCCGGGCCCCGGATGCGTGATTTCGTCGCGGATGCCGATGATCTCGGTCGAGCCGCTGCACAAGCTAACCGTTCGGCACGGCGGACTTACTCGAATGTCTCTCCGTCGCCGGATGATCCGCACGGTGGCGTAGGCGCACCTTACAATTACGATGAATCCGAAGAGGCGGGGCACTACCAGCCGCAGGCTGGCCGTCAACGCGGACACGTTCCACCCCATGAGGACGAAAAGCCTGCACGGCGTTTCCCGATCAAGGCCCTTATCGCTGTCGTCCTCCTGCTCGTTCTGATCGGCGGCGGATTCCTGTTCTATCAGAAGGTCTATCCGTCGCTGCAGGCGATGCTCAAACCTGCCCCCGTAGTGGAGGCGCCAAAGGACAATGGCGTCCGTCCGAAAATCGCAGATCGTGTCGGGCAACCAGGGTCGACGCAGATCGCGCCTGTCGCGCAACGCGTAGTGCTTTACGACGAAGATCCGTCCTCGCCGCAGGGGCGGCAATACGTCGGTTCCGTGGTCTGGCGTACCGAGCCTGTCAAGGGACAGCCTGGTCAGCCGCCCGATATCGGCGTGCGCGCAGACATTGAAATTCCGGAACGGAAATTCAAGATGTCGCTGTCGATCCGTCGCAACAACGATGCGTCGCTTCCCGCTAGCCACACCGCTGAGCTGACATTCCAACTCCCGCCTGATTTCGGGGCCACGGTCGCCAACGTCCCCGGTATCCTGATGAAGTCAAACGAGCAGGCCCGCGGAACGCCGTTGGCCGGACTGGCGGTGAAGGTGACCGACGGTTTCTTCCTCGTTGGCCTGTCAAATGTCGAGGCCGACAAGTCGCGCAACCTTCAGCTTCTCAAGGAGAGGTCGTGGTTTGATATTCCGCTGGTCTACTCGAACCAGCGTCGATCGATTATTGCCATTGAAAAAGGTGCGCCCGGCGAGCGTGCATTCAACGAGGCCTTCACCGCCTGGGGTGAATAAGCGTGATCTGGTTATCCAGGCCGATCATGTGCAGAAAGATATTGGGGCTATGACATGAAGATCACGCTTGCCGGCTCGCGCCACTTTGGCGTCGAGACATTGAAGATGTTGCGCGGTCACGGCGTCGATGTTGTCCGCGTCGTGGTTGCCGATGGGCAGGACAGGCTTGCTACTGCAGCACGCGAGGCTGGTATCGAGGTCGTTGTGCAAGCCGAGCCGAAACTTATCGTCCCATCGGAAATCGCACCGGGTACCGATCTCATTGTCACCGCGCACAGTCATGCGCGCGTCAGCCACGACGCCCTCAAAGTCGCAAAGCACGGCGGCATTGGGTATCATCCGTCGTTGCTGCCGCGGCATCGCGGCATCGCCGCGGTCGAATGGACCATCAAGGAAGGTGATCCGATCGCAGGTGGCACGATCTATCATCTGTCCGATCGCCTCGATGCCGGTGCCATTGCGATGCAGGACTGGTGTTTTGTCAAAAAAGGCGAGACCGCACGCGAATTGTGGGAAAGGGCCCTCGCACCGCTCGGGCTCAGGCTGCTCGCCCAGGTGATTGATCACGCGAAGGCCAACGGCGAGTTGCCTGCCAAGCCACAGGATGAGCAGTTTGCGACGAATGCTCCCCGGCTCGACGCAGGTGCCGTGCATGCCGAACCGAAGCGAGCAGCTTCATCGCATTCGTAAGTGGGTAGCAAGGTTCATCTAGTGGTCCGATTCTAACGTACGCATCCCGTCTCGGCGGGCACTCTTGCGAACGTTAGAATCGAAAGACCACTAGCAAATATAAGATCCTAATGGAGCTTTGGGATTTGACGTTCGCATCACGAATTCGCGGCAAGCAGGGTAGCGAACGTCAAATCCGCTCCACTGGGCCGTCCCCGCACTCGTGTCCCGATTCCGAAGTTCGCTCAGGTTTGCGGCTTGCTCGGATGCGAACTTCGGAATCAAAGGGACACGAGCAAGGCTATAATTTGAAATTTGAGTGCCGCTTTTGGATTTGAAGTTCTTTATCGAGCTCGCGGCTTCACTCGGAAAAACTTCAAATCCGCGGCACTCGTGGGGAAGCAAACCTGATCTCAGTTTTAGAAGCGTGCAGCGGACGCTCTCGGCGTCGGCGTGGCAGCTTTCGCGCACGAGGAAGGCGAGGAGACCTCACGCTGCGGGCGTCTCGCCTACGCGAACCGCACGCGAAACCAGGACGCCGGCATCTGTCACGCCTTCGGATGCTTCTCGTACGATTGTTTGCGCCATCTTCGCCTTGGTTGCAGGTGTGCGATTTTCCATCGCAATCTGCTCCACGGCAACGTCCAGGATTTTCCTCAGGGTAGCAATGTAATCGGGATCGAATTTTTCCGGCGAGCGGTTGATCATCTTCGTCTCCTGATTTTGCACGATCCGCCGCCGGACGTTTGACGGTAGGTTCGTGCGGACTTCCGATATTCCAAAACGAGAGCACGATCAGAATTATTCCGATGCACTCACTCGATGAGCGTGCAGACTATGCTTCTGCATTAGGGCAGATATATGAGTCACCTGCGTGAAACGGGCGTTCATACAATGATGTGACTATGGAATTGCTCTATTCACGTCTCTTCAGAAGTACGACGAAAGCGAAAATGCTGGCGAACGTTCGCGGAACCGATCTACATCTAGTACCGGGGATTGGGACACTAGTGACGTCGAATCGACATTCTGCACGTGACCGTGCATGACTTCACACAGCTGTCAGAATCGAGATCCGGTTGGAAAGAAAGCCGTATAAAATCGCAAAGCGCGCGTCTTTCTCGTCCCATCTTTCGTCATCAAAAATGAACCCAAGGAGTCGCAATGGCTGAAGACCCCTCCGTGCCTGTTGATCCGCACTACCTTCCAGTTGAGGGCACGATGGATGCGCCGATCATTTTCTTCGAGATCTGTCCGACATACGGCAATAACAGCGGCTTGATCAATGTCATGCTGGCAACCGGACTCATCGAGGCCGCGCCGCATGGGAAGGTCAAGAGCCGCGTCAAGGCGGTGGCACATCTGCGCATGACGACTGCTGCTGCGGTCAATTTGCGCGATACGTTGAACAACGCGCTGCTGATGGGCACTCAGGCCAAAAAGCCGGAAGGAAAGGTGAATTGACGAGTTCGGAATGCTGGCGCAATCAACACCACGCCGGGAAAGAATTCGATATGCATATCGCCAGCTTGGCTTTTGGTAATCAATGCCAGACGTAAATAACTTCTTTGCTGACTAATCGAATGCGCGCGGCGTAAAGTACGCCGTTTCATTTTATTGCAATTGATTTCAGAAGGTCTCCGATGATTGCCCAATGGCTCGCGTCTCAACGCTTCGCGTCATTACCCGGATGTATCCCCGGAGTGATCCTCGCGCTGCTGGCATGGCCGCTGGCGGCCCAGTATGTTGCACCGAGCAAGGCGTTTCTGGAGAAGAACGGATTTTATCTCGAATCCGCCGGCTTCCGTGTGCGGCTTGCCAACGATGAAGCCAGCCGCCGCGCACTCAACGCGTTACCGCCGCATCGTTTCGTCGTGCACAAGGCGGGCGGTGTGACGCGATATGTCTATGCTGATCCCGGCCGCTGCAATTGCATCTTCACCGGCGACGTCGACGCCTACAAGAATTACCGGGATATTCTGGCGCAGCCATTACCGGGCGCCGACGATGTGTCTCTGACTACAAGTCGCAGGCCAGTGCGCTGCTGATGGATGAGCCTGCTTATTTTGGCGCGCTCGACAATGATGACAGCCTTGCTGCTTACTTCAGGGATTATCTCTAAGGGACATTGCGACGAAGCGCTCGGCGTGTCTGCTAGTACGAATTGTCCGAATAGTGGGGCGCGAGCTCGCACAAAAAAAGCCGGCCTTTTAGGCCGGCTTTTGACTTACCTGCAGCGCATGATCAGTACGCCGTTTCAAGTTCTCGTTCCTGCTTGGCGATCGCGGTCTTGACCGCAGCCTGCACCTTCTCGAACGCGCGGACCTCGATCTGGCGCACGCGCTCACGGGACACGCCGAATTCGGCTGCGAGATCTTCCAGCGTCATCGGCTCATCAGCCAGGCGTCGCGCCTCGAAGATACGGCGTTCGCGGTCGTTGAGCACGCCCATCGCGCCGGCAAGCGCGTTGCGGCGGTGATCGAACTCCTCGCTTTCGGCCATGATGGCTTCCTGGTTTGGTGCGGTATCGACCAGCCAGTCCTGCCATTCACCCGGTTCGCCGTCGTCGCGGATCGGTGCGTTCAGCGACGCATCGCCACCGAGACGGCGGTTCATGTCGATGACGTCCTGCTCCGCAACGCCGAGGCGGGTCGCGATCTGCTTCACCTGATCGGGGTGCATATCGCCCTCATCAAGCGCGGAGATCTTGCTCTTCGCCTTGCGCAGATTGAAGAACAGCTTCTTCTGGTTCGCGGTGGTGCCCATTTTGACCAGCGACCACGAACGCAGGATGTACTCTTGTATCGACGCCTTGATCCACCACATTGCGTACGTGGCAAGACGGAACCCCTTTTCGGGCTCGAAGCGTTTCACCGCCTGCATCAGGCCGACGTTGCCTTCCGAGACGACTTCGGAAATCGGCAGGCCGTAGCCGCGATAGCCCATGGCAATCTTGGCCACGAGTCGCAGGTGGCTGGTGACGAGCTTATGCGCCGCATCGCGATCATCATGCTCGCGCCAACGCTTGGCCAGCATGTATTCCTCCTGCGGCTCAAGCATCGGGAATTTGCGAATTTCGGCGAGGTAATGTGCAAGGCCGGATTCTCCGTTGAGAACCGGAAGTGTGGCGGCACGGGCCATATTGCGCCCTCCATTGTTCAGGCCCCCGATAGCGGCGGGCCAGGCAGGCCTGCTGCTGTGTCAAAGCCAGCGGCGCTGCAATGTTCCGCTCGGGCCAATCCCGAGCGCAGGTGCAACATACACCACGCGATGCCGCCGGGGGAAGAACAAAAAGGGGTCACGATCTTGTGACGCTGGTTAAATATCTGTAACCATGCGGCTTTTGGGCGCGTCCGAATTAGCTTGTGCTACGGAGCGCGGCCTCAAGAAGAACCAAATCCTCCGGCAACGGCGCTTCCCAATGAAGAATTTCTCCCGTCGTCGGATGTTCCAAGACCAGCAAATATGCATGGAGCGCTTGCCGGCCCAACGAGCTGAGCGTCGCCTGACTTTGCGGGCCGAGTTGATGGGATTTGGTCTTGAATCCCGCGCCATAAACATCGTCGCCCAGCAGAGGATGGCCAAGGTGGGCGAGGTGAACCCGGATCTGGTGGGTGCGGCCGGTCTCCAACTGGCAGGCGAGCAGGGACGCCACCGGCTTGCTGTCCTTCCCTGTGAAAGTCTCCAAGATCTCCCAATGGGTGACGGCCTCGCGGCCGCCCTGGCGGACCGCCATTTTTTCACGATTGTAGGGGTGGCGGTCGATAGGCTGGTCGATCGTGCCGCGCTGCCGGCCGGGCGATCCCCACGCAAATGCCATATAGCCGCGACGCATCTCACCGGTCCGGCCGTGGTCCGCGAACTGCGCCGACAGCGACTGATGGGCCCGGTCGTTCTTGGCGACCACCATCAGGCCGGTGGTGTCCTTATCCAGGCGATGCACGATGCCGGGCCGCTTGACGCCGCCGATGCCTGAAAGGCTGGCCCCACAATGGGCTATCAGCGCGTTCACCAGCGTTCCGCTTTCATGTCCCGCGGCGGGATGGACCACCAGCCCCTTCGGCTTGTTGATGACGATGAGGTCGTCGTCCTCAAAGACGATGTCGAGCGGGATATCCTCGCCCTCAGGCTCGGCGGCCACGGCAGGAGGCACGTCGATTGTGATCGTATCCCCGGCATTGACGTGATAAGCGGGGTCCCGCACCGGGTTGGCCCCGATGCTCACCTGTCCGGCGAGAATCAGCGCCTTCAGGCGCGAGCGGGACAGGTCCGGGCTGTGCACGGCCAGCACGCGATCCAACCGCCGGGATCCCTCATGGCCCCCCACCGTCACTTCATGGCGGTTCGTCTCGTTTTCAAAAGAGTCTTGCATGACTGAAACTGTTGCGCCCGATCCGACCCCTGAGCAAGCTGCCCTGATCGCGCGGGTGCGCCGGATGATGCTGATTGCCGGCCTGACCACCGCGGTCGGCGTCGGCGCGCTGCTGTTCGTCATCGGCTACCGTCTTTTCAAGACTGAGGGAAGTGTCTCGACGGTCGACATCACCGCCACCCTGCCCAAGGGCGCGCGCATCGTCTCAACGGCAGCGGCGGGCGAGAGGCTGGCGGTGACGATTGATATCGGCGGCATGACTGAAATCCGCACTTTTGATGCCAAGACGCTGAAGCCGGCTGGCCGCCTCAAATTTGCGAACGAGCCATAAGGCGTCAATTTTTGGCCACGTCGGAAGGTGCCGAATTGTCGGCGGGCCGCAAGGCTCCAAATTGCGGGTGAGGGCGAGGCTCCCTCGTTGGGGGAACTGGCCGTCAGACCTGCAGGTAACCAGTCCGTCCAAAAAGCTGCCGGGAATACAGGAGATGCACGTCCCACACCTTGCAGCAGCGGCGTTTCAAGGTTATTCCGTTGCCCTCGCGCTTGCTCCCTTCGTCTAGCGGTTAGGACGCGGCCCTCTCAAGGCTGAAACAGGGGTTCGATTCCCCTAGGGAGCGCCAACGATTTCAAACACTTGATTGCTTCTTCGCGCTTTTCGCGCGGCGCTTCTCCAATTTTTCTCCAACGTGCGTCCCGACGTTCTTCCTTCCTCTGCTCTAGAGCGCTTGGAGCGCGCTCTTGCCGCCCTCTGCTTTCTAGGTGTTCTGGGGTAGATTCGGGCAAAGGTAACCGCCACCACGCTGTCGAAAAGTTTCTACGTCCGCTGCCCGTGACATTTCTCCCACTTCTTGCCGCTCCCGCATGGGCATTGATCGTTCCTGCCAATCTCGCCCTTTGGCTTGGGCATTCGCAATCCGCCGCTGCTGCAAAATCACGCCTTTCGCACGTAGACGCTCGATTTCTGCCTCTGGTACTCGGGCAAGAGTCACATGGCACAGGCGGGCACCGAACAGTCTTCGATCTTTGTCGTATTCATTTTCCTTCAACGCGTCCTCAATCGACGAAGCGAGTTTATGTCGCTAGTCACCAGCGCCATCCAAGATGTAACTGGATAGCTCTGCTCTATGCGGTTCGTTCGAGGCACGGTGCGACATTTTCTGCCGAGGTTTAGGTGGAGCCTCGCCAAGGAGCACAGCGCTAAAATATTCGTTCACCGGCGTCGTATAGCCGTCAAAGTGCATCTTGTCGGCATTCTCGGAAAGCTCCTCCGCATATTGAGCGTAGTTCTTCTCCGTGATGTACATGCCGAGGTGATCCATTTCGTCATTGAGATCGACCTTGTCCGACCGTCCCGCCCGTACGCGCTGCTCGACGAAATGTAAAAAGATCAGCGGATTGTCGAAAAGCTCGGCATAAACTCGAAGATCATCCACCGAGAGTGGCCACAACGGGCGCTGGCCGACATCGATACCGAGCGGCACGAGATGCTGCGCGCGCGCCGCTAGCGCAGTGAATGCATCAGGTGGGTTCAAGCTCAACAACGATCCGCCGCAATGCGCGGTAGATGTTATCGAACAGGCTGAAGATGTCGAAGCAATACGTCGAACCATTGAGCCGGATAAACGGTCGCCGCATTACCGGCCATATGCGCAACGGCCATCCTGCAAATTCGCCCGGTGCGAAGAATTCCGCATCTTCGCCGGGTGAATAGCTCAACGCATCTAGGAGCGCCTTGGGCAGAGCGGTGTTTTTTTCAACGTCGAATATATCAAAACCAAACATCGCACCCGCAAACCTATCGCGCAGCGCGGTAAGGCTGGGATCTTCGAATACTTTGGCCCTGAGCGCCTCCAAATCCAGTATTTCTTCCTTTGCGGCAAGTTCTTCAAGCCGCGCTATCGACTTCTCCTCCAACTCCTTCATGTCGGTTGCGATGTCCATGAAGCCATGCGTATGTCTAGTCAAAATTGTCGAACTCGGTCGCCGATGCAACTGCGTCCAGCCCGAATAGCTTCAACAGAACATCCGAGTGCGGCGCGAGCGCATCAAGCAACGCCTGTCGTTCATGAAGCTTATAGCGTTTGCCTCGAATATTCAGCCAGAGCGTTTCCGCGCGGAACCGAAACTCCTCCAGCGGCATGTCCAGTTGCGGGTCTTGAGCCCGGCGGTGAGCCGTGAGGCACATTTGATAATCAAGCGTGAGACGCTGGAACAATGTCTCGACATCGGCTTTCAGCTTGGCTCAATCTTCATCGCTTACGTTGTCTGCGTATTGCGCGGGCTTCACCGACACAATCACGCTTTGCACGTAGTCGACCATCCGGGCTGCTGCGAGCTTTTCTGAATCGCCCGTCTCCTTGCCGCCCAGCCCGATAACGTGCGTAGCTCTTGACCGGCCAAGCACTATCCTGCCGAACCGCGCAAACTCCATGGGCCCCGGCGGCGAAATGGTCGTCAGGTTTTATGTTCTTGGCCTTTCTCTTTTCGACTTGGTCACGTGGGCTCTCCTGCGCGCCGCTATCTTGGCGAGGCATCGTGAATGGCGATCAGCACCATCACGACCACGAATGCGACGGTCAACCAAAGAAGACGATGCTTCATCGGCATTGCCGCTTCGTTCCACTTGAAGCCAGACTTAAAGCGACGGTCACGCGGTCGCGTGTAGAAGGCGCGGCCCAGTGCTACAAACACAATTATCCCGCCTACCACCCAAAACAGCTACCACCCAAAACAGTATGTCCATCTGTGTCGCCTCGCAGCCATATGCTGTCACAGCTCCGTGTCGGATCGCTACGAGAAATCCTAAAATCGCCTAGTGAGCCCTGGAATGCGTCCTAGATTTTTCACGTACATGAATCTCGTAGCTCTATTTGACAACGCTGGCCATGCACGAGGCTGCACCATGCGCGCCACCGCGAGGACAAAACGAAAATCCTCTCAATTCAGCATGGTGCATTCTGCAAATATGCAGAATCATTTTGCAATAGCGCGGATTGAATTTCTGCGGATGCTCAGTAGCTAGAGCATCGAAGGAAACAACAATACACTAACACAATCAAAGAGATGAAAAGCAGCAAGTTTTTCGGCGAGCGCCGAAGCATTGCCTGCAACCAGGAAGAAAGCCATGATCCAAAGCCAAGCGACGTTCAAACGCCCGACCTTGCACCACGTGACTTTAAAGACGAGCCGTCTCGATGAAATGGTTACCTGGTATGGGCTGGTGCTCGGCGCCGAAGTGCAATTTCGCAACCCTGTGGCGGCATGGACGACCAACGACGAAGCCAACCACCGGATCGCATTTCTGGCTGTGCCAGGGCTTTCGGACGATGCGGATAAGGTTCGCCACAACGGAATGCATCATTGCGCTTTCGAATTCGAGGATCTCGACGATCTGTTGAGCACCTTTGACCGGCTACGTGCAGCGGGTATCGAGCCGGCGTTCTGTCTCGACCATGGGTTGACAATCTCGCTCTACTACAAAGACCCGGAAGGCAACTTCGTCGAGTTACAATGCGACGTCTTTTCTGACTGGAAGCTTTCGACAGAATATATGCGCACATCTCCAGAGTTCGCGGAAAATCCAATCGGCGTTTTCTTCGATCCGGCGCGCGTCTACGACGCTTTCAAGTCCGGCACCAAATTCGAGGTTTTGAAAAAGTCGATGCGCGCCGGCGCCTTTGTCCCGAGTCCCATCCCCACTGTAGGCCTTCCCGAATAGGTGAAGCGACACTTATGATTCACAGCTGTTTGAGCGCAGGATTTTGCACAGCAAATTATAGCTCCAACGGATCGCGACAAGACTCGCAAGATTCCGCCTAGCTTACCTTTCCTTTCGCCCGAGCCACGATCGCCAATGTGCCATCCGGCAACGGCCTCCGAAGCTTCAATGCCTCCTCTGCCGGCGCTGTCAGCCAGGGCCGTTTTCCTAGTCTGTAAGCTAAACCGCGCACCTAACTTGATATCGATTCGAAATATCTTGGCTAAGTGCTTTTCCCGTCGATAACGGTGCGTCTTATTTTTCGAGAATCTTCGCAACTAAAGCGGCGCAACCAAAGTTCAATTACACCTCGCAGAGGCGTCCTGCGTGAGCGATAGGCGCGCGGCCCGCACCTTCTGTTGGGTGCATTGGGTGAGCGGAGCGAACTTCAAACTGGATTAGGTCCGAGGGGCAACGCTGCTGCAGCCTTCCTCCGCCGGCAATTCCTCGGCATTGGGGTCACCCGGTGCCGTGGCCCAGGCCAGTTCGACAAGCGTCACGATTCGCCGACCAGCACCGTCAATCTGGCAAACGATAAGGCCCTGATCCTCGATATAGGTCAGCAGGTGCCGCGCGCGGCGCAACGAGTGTGTGCCATAGGCGCGGGCAATCGCTGCATCACTCGGGCAGGGCCAACCCTCCTTCGCTGCGCGGGCAATCATCATGAAGACGCCTTGCATATCCTGCGGCAGGATGGCGGCCCGGACCGAGACATCCTGCCAGGTATCATCCTCTGCCATATCAGTGCCGAGCCCGGCGCGCGCGTGCGTCAGCATCCGACGGAAGTCACTCAAGTCTGGCAGGGTCGAACCGAGGCCCTCAATTCGGCAGCGAACCACGAACTCCTGATAAAGGACGCCGATGGTGCGGAATCCCGCGTCGGGTTCTGTCAGGATGGCGCGCAGAATACGGTCCAGTCGTACACGCCGCTCCGCCAATTCCTCAGCGCTGAGTGGCTGGTCCACCGCTTCGGGACGGATCTCCAGCGCCGCGGACTTTGCCGCCATGAGTTGGTTGAGGAGGTCTGGCGACGGCCGGCGCTGAGGCCGGATATCCTCGGGTGGCGGGTCTGCCAGGATAATGGCGCGTGCATCCTCCAGTGCTGCTTCAGGCAGCGGCATTAGTCGCGGCGATGCATTGAGGGGCCGGGTATCCGTTGGACCGATGCGCAGCCCCAGGGGGCGGCGGGAGAGGGCCGGTCCTAGCGCCATGAATTGCCCGCGTTCCAGGTCCCGAAAGGCTTCTGCCTGCCGCCGCTCCATGCCGAGAAGGTCGGCGGCGCGTGCCATGTCGATGTCCAGGAAGGTGCGGCCCATGAAGAAATTGGAAGCCTCGGCTGCGACGTTCTTGGCGAGTTTCGCCAGCCGCTGGGTTGCGATGACCCCCGCGAGCCCGCGCTTGCGGCCGCGGCACATCAGGTTCGTCATGGCGCCGAGAGAGAGTTTGCGGGCCTCGTCCGAAACTTCCCCGGCGACAGCCGGCGCGAAGAGCTGTGCCTCATCCACCACCACCAGCATCGGGTACCAGTAATCGCGGGCGACCTCGAAAATCCCGCCAAGGAAGGCAGCGGCGCGCCGCATCTGGTTCTCGGCGTCGAGCCCCTCAAGATTGAGCACTGTGGAGACACGATGGATGCGCGCTCGCTCGCCCGCGACCTGCAGGCCCCGTTCGTTGTGGTCCTCAGCATCGATCACCAGATGGCCGAAATGGTCGGCCAGCGTCACGAAGTCGCCTTCGGGATCGATGATGGCCTGCTGCACCCAAGGAGCACTCTGTTCCAACAGACGGCGCAGCAGATGGGATTTGCCGGAGCCCGAATTGCCCTGCACCAGCAGGCGGGTCGCTAGCAGCTCCTCGAGATCCAGTGCGGCCGAGCTACCTGCCGTCGTGTGTCCCATCTCGATCGCAACGGTCATGTCTCGACTCAACGCCTCTCTGCGGAGAGAGGGCTTATCAACCTGATCGCAGCTCGTCGAGCGCCCCATGGCCAGCAAAGTCGCCCGGTGACGTTTGCACCATACTACCGGACATCAGTAGGATCTGACGCTGGGAAATTTAGAAGGATTGCGTAATGATTTCAATTACATAAGGGTTCGCAGGGAGTGGCGTGCCAGGACATCCGGACGCGCGGAATTTTCACAGTTTTTCAGCTAAGGGCCCGCTTTGTTTGCCGGGTGGAACGATAGGCGGATCGCGTTCCACAACCATGATCGAACGCGGTCGTTTCGCAGCACCACCTTTGGCTGAAACGTGCCAGCGATCCGATCCGCCGGACACTCAGCTCCCGCCGTCCGTGATTGCTGCGCGCGCCGCAAGTGTAGCGCTACTGCGGCTGATATCCCTCAATGCGCGTCAGCAGTTCTTCCTCCAGCCCAGCCAGACGCTGCTCGAGCCGCTCGATGTCCGCCTCATGATCAGCCTCCGCCTCGTATCCCTTAAGGAGCTCGATGACGTGGCGGTATTTGTGGCAAAGCGCATCGAAGGTTTGATCCGTCGCCACCAGCCGGCGCACGGTCTCTTCTTCCTCGAAGAATCTTGCCAGCAACGGCCGGATGCACTCCATTGCTTCGTTTGTTCCCATCGCTCCTCGCTGTTCTGTCCGACGCGTTTCGCGGGACGACCCGCGGACTAGAATTTCACCTTTCGGATCTCATCGACGATCTCGGGATTGGCCAGCGTCGAGATGTCGCCGGCATCCTCGTTGTTCGAAATTGCCCCGAGAACGCGGCGCATGATCTTCCCGGAACGGGTCTTTGGCATATCGGGGACAATCACGACCCGGCGTGGACGGGCGATCGCCCCTATCTCGCGGATTACGGAGTCTTCTACTCGCTTGCGGATGTCCTCGCTGGGGGCCAGCCCAGGCTTCAGCGATATGTAGAGATCAGGAACCTTGCCTTTGATTTCGTCCCTGGCAGGAACCACTGCCGCCTCGGCGATCTCCTCAACAAGCAGGCTGGCCGACTCGATCTCCTTGGTGCCAAGCCTATGCCCGGCCACATTGATGACATCGTCGATTCGACCCAGGATGCGGTAATAGCCATCGGCCGCCTGCAGAGCGCCGTCGCCCGCCATGTATGGCCAATCGCGCCAATCACGGCTCGTTCGGTCCTTGCAGTAGCGCGCGTAGTATTGTTGGACGAAGCGATCGGGGTCTTTCCAAATCGTCTGAAATGAGCCCGGCCAGGGGTTCTGGATGCAGATGTTTCCGGCACGGCCAGAGCGCGGTGGAATCTCGGCGCCTACCTCGTCATAGATGATCGGGTGAATGCCGGGCACGCCGGGCCCCGCGCTTCCCGGCTTCATAGGATGAAGAGCCGGCACCGTGCTGCACAGAAAACCGCCATTCTCCGTTTGCCACCAGGTATCGACGATGACCGCTTCGCCCTTGCCAACGACGTCGTAGTACCACTTCCATACCGCCGGTTCGATCGGCTCGCCCACGGTGGTCATATGCTTGAAGTGGTGATTGTACTTCAGCGGCTCGTCCGGCCCGGCACGCCGAAGTGCGCGTATTGCCGTTGGTGAGGTGTGAAAGATGTTGACGTCGAGTTCTTCGGCAATGCGCCACGGACGCCCCGCATCGGGAAACGTAGGAAGCCCTTCGTACACCACCGACGAGGCGGCGAGCGCCAGTGGCCCGTAGACGATGTAGGAGTGACCCGTGATCCAGCCAATGTCGGCCATGCACCAGTAGACATCCTCCGGATGGATGTCCTGAATGTACTTCGACGTTCCCGCGACGTAGCACAGATATCCGCCGATCGAGTGCTGACATCCCTTCGGCCTCCCGGTGGTGCCGCTGGTGTACATCAAGAACAGCGGATCTTCCGCAGGCATTTCCACAGGATCGACCCGTTGCCGCCGATAGGCCGACAACATCTCGTTCATGAGGACATCGCGGTTCTCCGCCAGTGGCGTTTTGCTTGAATATCGCCCCGGATATCTCTGCCACACGAGCACCTTCTCGACCTTGACGCCTTCCTTCTCCGCCTCACTGACTGCGACGTCGGCTTTCTCCTTGTGATCGAGAAGCTGGCCGCCACGGTAATAGGCGTCCATCGTGATCAGCACACGGCTTTCCGAATCGACGATGCGATCTGCCGTGGCCTTCCCGCTGAAGCCGCTAAAGACTTGCGAGTGAATGACCCCGATCCTGGCGCATGCGAGCATCGTGATCGGAAGCTCTGGCACCATGGGCATATGCAACGTCACCCGGTCGCCCTTTCTAAGACCGCAGCGATCTTGCAACAATGCGGCGACTTCGTTCACGCGGACATAGAGCTCCTGGTAGGTGACGTGCTGGATCGCTTCGTGCTCCGGCTCAGGGACGAAGTGGATCGCCGTCTTGTTCTTGTGCTTGGGGAGATGGCGATCGACGCAGTTGTAACTGGCGTTGATCCTGCCTCCGGTGAACCATCGCCAGAACGGCGGATTGCTCGTATCAAGCGTGACGTCCCAGGGCCGGTACCAGTGAAGAAGGTCGGCGTACTCTTTGAAGCAGTCCGGGACGTGATCGAGGCTGAACCGGTCAAAGATCGTTTTGTCTGTCAGGTTGGCCTGCGCGACAAATCTCTCTGGCGGGTTGATGTAGTTCTCTTCCTGCCAGTGGACTGCGATCTCGGCTTCCGACACTTCTGCTGTTGTTTGTGACATACGCCGTCTCCTAAGCTATCGCGTAGCCTCGAAATACAGGGGCCGCATGGTGCTCTCGCACAGACGGGTGCTAGTGGAGTGGATTTGACATTCGCTACCCCGTTGGCCGCAGACCGGCAAAGCGAATGTCAAATCCAAAACTCTATTAGCAACCAATATTTTAGTGGTCCCTTGATTCTAACGTTCTAATTGCCTGCCTCAAACGGGAGGCGAACGTTAGAATCGGACCACGACCGGCGCTCGCAGCGCGAGGCCGTCTCAAGAATGCGTGTCGAAGAAATTCAATCATCCGGCACTCCCTCTGCCGTGGTGGGAGCGCAATTTATGCCAGCGGGGGCGTTACAAGCCGTTAGTAAGTTTAAATCGTTTCAGTTGACTTGGCGAGGCTTCCCTCTCTCGCCCACGTGGGGTGGCGTTTATCGCAATGCAGCGCCCTCAAAGCCGCAATTACCGGTCGCAGTCGTGAACAGCGACGATCACAGTGCGGTGCAGGATCGATCGGATTTCAATCACAAGAGTTCGCAGGTTTATTCTGGCTGCTTTGGATTGCCACTCAAAGAAGTGCAATCGGTCCGGATTGAGCATGAAGCGAAGTCGATCATGAACTTTGGTTTGGACGCTAGGCTTGACTGCGGCCGCCATCATGCTCGGACCCGACTTCACGTCGAGGAGGATCTACGATCCGAGTTTCTCGATGACATCGAAGCTAAGGTCCGCCGTATCGCTGTCAGACGCCACGGACTTGAGATCAGCGCCACCGTCTCGCCGTCTGCTTCGATCTGCTAGCCGGTTGCCTGCCGCTAGGCGGCCTTCGAACACCGGCCGGCGTCGCTGCTACGAGCCTCTGCTTCAACTATTCCGCTGCGCCCGACGGCGCTTGTGCCTGTGGTCGACGCGTAACCGTCGGCTCCATGAAGCCCATGACCGCGCCGCTCAGAGTGCTGCCTGTCAAGAGTACTGTCGCTCCAAGGACCAACAGGCCCACGAGTGTAAGTACGTTAGGATTTGTTCCAGTTACCGCGATAATGCCAAGAACGATCGCGGCAAGACCAGCAAGACACTGCACAACCGCCGAACCAGAGGCCATTTCACTCGCGAGGAACTCGGCTCCCGAAAGCGTCGGGGCAGCTCCGGCTTGGTACGATGCGTGCTTTGCTCGGTAGAGGTGCCAAACCGAGTTGCTGCTCAACAGCAGCGCACTTCCAAACGCGATGACGGCTGCGGCTGTGAGCTTCTGTGCAGAGATGCCGACAAGAGAAAGTACGCCGAGCACGATACCGGCTGCTCCCACCAGGAACAGCGCCGATAGTCCGCCGTCTCCCGCGACAACCTCTTCGGCCGTACCAGCACCCGGCGGGGCCATCAGCTTTGTGTACTCAGTGAGCATGGTGCCCCCCTGTATCAGCAGCGCCGCCCCGAAGACGATCGTCGCTATGGCCGCCAGCATTGGCTCGCTTACGCCCGACAATCCGACAATGGCCAGAATGATGGTCGCTACGCCACCGATGGCATCGACCACTCCGCCGTAAGTTGCGGCTTCTTGGAAGGTATGTTCTGAACTGACGACAGTTGACATGGGAACCTCCCTTGTTGAGGTGCGCCGATGTCGGTCGATTTCGCGGGCGAAGCAGAGCTACTCTTAGGTGATCCTGATGGGGAAAGCCGGCGGGTAGCCACGTTCCCGTGCCACCTTCTCGTGCGCGCCTTTGCCATATGGCCAAACGCATTACTCGTTCCTAGGTTCCGTCAGCCTTTCGGCGATATGCCGGCGCGGGATGGAGTCCCGCCCAGGATAGGGAACGATTTGATTCTTACGGTCCGTTGAACCGGGTGAGAGGCGCATCTTTATGGAATGATCGATACGTTCTGACTTTGTTGTAAGAGCGCGCGTAGGATCGCAGGATACGTCATCAACTCGGATAAGCTTTTCGGTGCACGCAGCAAGATCTAACAAGATCTAAAATGAGTGATGGGGGCGTAACGTCTCAAGGCGGGAGATAGCCTTGGTCGGTGTAAACCAAGGCGCCGACTCTCTCCGCGTTCGATATCTTTGCCGCCAGCAGCTAAGTTCCAGGAGGCGTGGTGCATTTGCACCTCGTGTCTCGAATCCAGAGTTCGCCTCCGAGTTGGGTCAAAAGTGAGCGTACGACGCCCGGTCCCGTATCCGTGGCGCGCTCCATCATCGTTTATAGCGGCCCGGTTCTTGAACAATCACTCGCTCGCGAACCACATGCTTCAAAATTTCTGCCAACTCCGAGACAGCGGGCGAAAGATCGGCTCCTGTGAGCAGGCGCAATTCGAGTGAAGGGAGTTTGGGTAGATTTAGCTCGACACCGACATCGCGTACTCCCGATGGAATACGATACGCCGTTCGAACTGTGATGCCATGGCCGAAGCGCAAGGCTGCCCATACGCCAGGGAGACTCGGTGTCGTCAAAGATAAGCGCCAGCGCCGGGCATCGGCTTCCAACGCTTGAATCGCGGTTTGTCGAAACAGGCAGGGATGATCGAACAGCACAAGCGGTATGGGTGCGTCATCCGGTGAATGCGCGGCTGCTTTCCCCGCAAGCCAAAAGAGCGGCAGACTCTTCAGGCGCTCTTTGTTTTTGTCTCGACCTGCTCTGACAAACGCAAGCGCCAGATCGAGATGACCGCACCGAACCTCCTCCTCAAGTGCGTAGTTGCGTCCGGCGCGAACCTCGATATGGACGTTCGGCCGCTGACGCGAGAACCGTGTGATGGCTTCAGGCATCACATCCTCGAAGAAGTCCTGCGGCAATCCCATCCTGATTGAGGAAGTCGTCGTTGTCGCGCCGAGAGATGCCGCGGCTTCGTCATGCAGGTCGATAATCCGGCGTGCATAAACGAGCAGCGCATCTCCTGCTTCGGTCGGGACAAGACCGCGTCCGCTGCGGCGAAACAGCGGCTTTCCCGCCTGCTCCTCAAGCTTCTTGAGTTGCATGCTGACTGCAGATTGAGAACGGCCGAGGTGCAAAGCAGCGCGGGCGAAGCTCCCAAGCTCGATGCCCGTGACCATGACCCGCAAGGCCTCTATATCGAAGGAACCATTCATATTCGATTCCGTGAAGTCATCCTTCAAAACTATATGATATTCGAAAGTCACCAGCGTGGCTAGGATGGTGCAAGGTTTCCATCGCCCGAGCGTGACGGCGTCTCGCTACGGCAGAGCTCAGGCCAAATTTTCCGAAGGTCATCCGCAATGGCATGTGTCGCACCAATTGGCTTCATTGGACTTGGATCTATGGGCGAGCCCATGGCGCTAAATCTTGTCAAAGCGGGCACGCCGCTCGTGGTCTGGAATCGATCGCTCTCGAAGCGTCAGATTTTGGCAGATGCCGGTGCTTCGGTCGCAAAGGAGGTAGCTGATGTCTTCACTCAGTGCGGCATCATTTTCCTGATGCTGGCCGATCATTCTGCGATTGATGCGGTCCTTGAGCGCAACAGTAATGCATTCCGTGATCGGGTGAATTCTCGCCTGATCGTCAATATGTCGACGGTCTTGCCGAGTTATTCCAACACGCTCGAAGCGGACATCCGTGCTGCCGGTGGTCGCTATGTCGAGGCGCCGGTCTCCGGATCGCGCAAGCCGGCCGAGGCCGGCCAGCTCGTTGCCATGTTGTCTGGCAATGCCGCCGATGTGGCATCCGTCCGCCATTTGTTTAAGGCAATGTGCCGGGATACTTTTGTCTGCGACGAGGTCCCAGGCGCATTAAGGATGAAGTTGGCGGTGAACCTCTTCCTGATCACCATGGTCACTGGGTTGGCTGAAGCCACGCACTTTGCTGAAAGTCTTGGTTTGGATTTGGCCCGTTTTGTTTCGATTCTTGATGCTGGACCCATGGCGAGCGATGTGTCGCGGGTCAAGGGGGCGAAACTTATGGCGCGGGATTTCGCTCGTCAGGCGGGAATAACCGACGTCCTGAAGAACAATAGCCTTGTCGCAGTCACAGCGCGGGAAGCCGGCATCGTATCTCCGCTGTTGGATGTGTGTCATGCGCTGTACGGCGAGACACAAGCGCTCGGCTTCGGCGATGAGGACATGGTTGCCGTCATTCACGCTATCGAGCAAAGAACTGCTCTGATCGCATGATCGGCTTTTTTCTGCTCACTGTGCCTATTTTCGGCGTCGTTGCGCTTGGTTGGGGTGCAACGCGGATGCGAATGATGTCAGCCGATTCACTCGAAGCGCTCGCGGCGTTCTCGTTCCGCTTTGCACTTCCAGCTCTCGTATTCCGGCTAATCGCGGTCCAGCCCCTGAATCGCGTATTTGATGTGACGTTTTTCGCGGGCTATCTGGCCAGCGGCAGCTTACTGTTCTCTATTGTGTTCGGTATGAGTTGCTATCGAAAGCGCAGCGGGTTGGCTTCGGCGGCCGCACGCGCAACGACGGCGACAGTAAGCAATGTCGGCTTTCTTGGTCCGCCGGTTGTGTTGACGTTTTTTGGTGAGCGCGGAGCTGGCGCCCTTGCCATGGTCATTCTTGTCGAAGTGATGCTCCTTATGTCTCTGGGGGCATCAATCATGGGAGGGTCATCAAAAGATGGGCGGAGAAGCTTTGGGTTTCTCTTGCTCCGCAATATCATCCTCAATCCGGTGATTGCGGCTATTGCTCTCGGAGGCATAGCTGCAACATTGAGCTTGGCGCTACCTCAGCCACTGGATCGCTTCCTCGGGTTTTTGGGGGCTGCGGCAGGGCCGACCGCCTTGTTTGCGTTAGGAGGCGCATTGGCGCTTCAGCGTATCGATCACGCGACCATCTCCGTGGCCGCGGGCATCACTGTGGCCAAGCTTTTCGCATATCCGGCCTTCGTTTGGTTTATGCTTTCGTTTGTCCTGAAGGTCGAGCCCTTCTGGAATGAGATCGGTGTCCTGATCGCAGCGCTTCCGTCGGCTGGCAGCAATTACGTTCTTGCGCAGCGTTATGCCGCCGAGGTTGATCAGGTTTCCGCGGGAATTATGCTTTCCACGGTAGTTAGCATCGCGACCGTGCCAGTTGCGGCTTGGCTTATATTTCCAGGGACGTGAGGCAGGGGAGCAGACTCGCTCATGGCTCTGCTCGGCGGATACCGGCATTCCGATACAGATCTGCTGCGTAGAGCAGATGATCCGCGATCGAACCAGTATGACATCAGAACAAATAACCACTGGCGCGAACGGTGGCAGATGTGCTCCGATGCGGATCCGGAAGGAAAGCACGCAGGAGGACGGTGTGTCGGAACGCGAGCAGCCAATGCCGTTGCGGTTCGCCCTCAATCGGCGAGACCTGATGATCGCGACAGTGAGTCTTGCCGGCGCGGGACTTTGGGCGGTGCCGGGTAATGCCCAGACAAGTTTCCACAAATTCCGACACGGCGATTTCGACATCACGGTCCTCAGCGACGGCCATCTCGTACTGCCGACGACCATTCACGGGCTTGATGCGCCACGCGAAGATGTGGAGCGGCTGTTCAAGGAGGCCGGTCTCGCCCCTGACCAGGTGAAGCCGGCAACCAATCCGGTCCTGCTCCGCACAAAATCGGATCTCATTCTGCTCGATACCGGGTCAGGTGCGAACTTCCAGCCGACGGTCGGAAAACTCATGGATAATCTTGCAGTCGCCAACATCGAGCCGAAAAGCATTACCAAGGTTGTTTTCACTCACGCCCATCCTGACCACATCTGGGGCACGATCGGCTTAGGTGATGAGCTGAACTTTCCGAATGCGGCCTACTACGTTTCTGCAGTCGAGTGGGATTTCTGGATGGACCCTGCGCTGAAAAGCAAGCTTCCCGAGCAGATGCATGTTTTCGTCGCTGGTGCGCAGGCCAACCTCGGTGCGGTGAAAAACACCGTGACGATGGTCAAGCCTGGCGATGACATCGTGACGGGTCTCAGTGTCGTGGATAGCGCGGGCCACACCCCAGGCCATATCTCGCTTCTTGTCGCGGGGGGAGAGGGACTTCTGATCCCCGCCGACGCCATCACAGAACCTGCTGTCTACTTTCCTCATCCGGAATGGCGGTTCGCGTACGACATGGACAACAGCGTGGCTGTCACCAATCGGAAGAAGCTGTTGGACCGCGCCGCGACCGACAAGATGAAGATGCTTGGCTTCCATTGGCCTTATCCGGGCCTGGGGTTCGCCGAGCGGAAGGGCACGGCCTATCGGTATGTACCGGCGACTTGAGAGCCAACGGAGACAACGCGGCGAAGCAAGATTGCAGAAGGATAGTTATAATGACCCGAGGCAGGCGGACTACGACGACTATTCTTATGGCTTTGACGTTGACGATGCTCGCGTGGATGAGCACCGGGGCCGATGCGGCGCGATGCGGCAACACGCCTGCCGGTTTCGAAACCTGGAAGAGAGAGTTTGCCGAAGAGGCGAGGGCAAAAGGGATCGGCGCCTCGGGTCTCGCCGCGCTGATGCAGACTCATTATGCGACGGCCACCATCAATGCCGATCGCGGCCAGAGAAGCTTTGGTCTTTCCCTCGATCAGTTTCTTGCCAAGCGCGGTGCGTCGACGATCGTCGCGCGCGGCCGTGCACTTAAGCAGTCTCAGGCGGCCCTCTTCGCATCTATTCAGCAACGCTACGGCGTCCCGCCCGGGCCGCTTCTCGCCATCTGGGGAATGGAGACCGGCTTCGGAAGTCAGCGCGGCAATCAGAACATGCTTTCGGCCGTTGCCACGCTCGCCTACGACTGCCGTCGACCCGAATATTTCACCGATCAACTCTATGCCGCTCTGAAGTTGATCGATCGCGGTACTCTCTCGGCAAGCACGCGAGGCTCCATGCACGGGGAAGTCGGTCAGACGCAATTTCTGCCCAAGAACATACTGGCTTACGGCACCGGAAATCTCGACGTCGCAGCCAACGCGCTGAACTCCACGGCGAATTTTCTCAAAGCTCACGGCTGGCGTGCTGGCGCGGGATACCAACCAGGGGAGGCAAATTTCGCAGCTATCCAGGCGTGGAATGCTGCGTCGGTGTACCAGCGAGCCCTGGCGCTTATGGGCCGTCAGATCGATGGGGAGCGGGCGTCCGCAGCGCGCTAAGCCGCGACATCCGCAGCACCGAAGCGATATACGAAAAGCTGCAATGGCTTAGCACCGCGTGCGTAACGGACAGCTCGCCGGCATCAATCGACTATGGGCAATCACTCAGCGTTCGCTGCCGTTGGCATCTGATGTGTATCGCGGTCCGACCTTGTCGGGCGGATGCGCATAAGCTCATGCCTTGCTCTCACTCGGAGCAAACTCGCGGTTCAAACGTAGTTTTAATGTTCTCAACGAAGCGGTCGAATAATCGTTCTCTTCATCCTGCGTTAGGCTGGCCACAGGAAGCTGTTCAATCTACGAATTTGAATATTGGAAGTGCTAACGTGCTGGATCCTGGCTTTTAGCTCGGAGTTCGGCGCTTCGCACCAGTTCGCGCAATCGGGCAAGTTCGAGAAGGCGTTGGCGGAGGCTTGTATGAGGATGAGAATTAAAGGCGCGGCGACCAAGAGCTTGACGCCTTTGCGGGGGCAATACGCGAATACTATTCGACATAGAACTGCTCCAAAAAAAGAGCCATACATTAAATTAACAAAAGTACAATTGCCTATCCATCACCCGAACGGGGTATCTATAGTAGCTATTCGCGAGGGCATTAAAATTTAAACTCAGAAAATGCCGCCCGAAGCTTCGCCGGTTAATTAAGACGAATCAGAAAAGTTCCAAAGGAAATCTTTTAGAGTAGCCCGATCAATTTTGTAGCCGCCCATCCGAGTCCCATGAGCCAGCCGCACAATGCAACAATCGATGCGGCGGCAAATGTGATCATGAACAGTTTGTGCCCCATGAGATGCTGCTGCTTTAAAACCGATCTTGATAACTAACCCCGTGATGACTGAACTATTCCTCTTTGCCGCCGGCATCTGTCCGGCTTCCCACATTGCACGGATACCTGCCGAACGGTGAACTCAGCAAAGTGCTGCGAGGATGCTCGCCGAACATGGGTTTGCGATTCTCAAGCGATGCAAGAAAGTAGTCTAACTCTTTGAGGCGGGCCTCGATCTCGCTTCTCTCTAAAGATAGGCGCTTCACTTTGGTTAAACGCTTTGAGCGAGGCGTTCGTCGCTTGCCTCTATCATGAGAAATCACGGCAATCTCCGATCAGATCCCGGCGTCAATGTCGCAAAGATAAAGCTACGAAGATCATTTTGGTTCAAATGCCATCGAGGAAATATCTCGATGGTCCCGATAGACGAAAAATCGTCTTTTTTTATTCAGTGTGCAACGAAACTGAAGCATCAAGCTTAATAGACGGCCGCGAGGTTAATTCTGGAACTTTGAAATTGCATCCGTACGACAGCGGCTCGCAATCGGATTAAACCCCTGGCATTTCCATTTCACTTAGTTGCCCGACTGTCCCAAGGCGCGGCTTATTTGCTCCAAGGTATCCGCATCAGACAGGTCGCTGCGTGGCGACTGCGGAGCAGAATCTGTACGGGCAGGATCATTGGTTGGTGCGCTGGGTAAGGCGGGAGATACGTGAATCCATTCCTGGGCCCCAACGGTTTGGATTGCCTTTGTCATCTCCTGGCGTGGATGTGTGCCGGCTGTGAGGAGCCCTTTGAAATAGATAAGCCATAAATGCTCTTGCTTGGCGCTCTTTAGCGCGGGAAAGCGTGAGATAATGACGTCAAAAGCGGCCGGGCTAAAATCTCTGATTTGCTGATGAAGGGGTTCACTCTGCATTTTCTGCGTGAGCGACCATCTATGAAGCATCCAGATAACAGCGATCTCTGACACGCTTGCCTGGATCGACGAGGCTAATTCGTCCGGAGATGGCGCGAATGGGGAAGGAGGCGAAGCTGCATTTTTTAGGGCTGGAGCCTCTGCGGGTCTCGAGGCTGGCTAACTTAGCTCGATCTTCCGGAGCGTTCCGCTTTTCGGGAGACGAGTCCAGCAGCTTGTTATCACTCACCACAGCTACTCCACGCAATCGCTTGCGGCCTTCGAGTTCAATACAAATGTCCCGAATTGGCGAACGATGGATAAGCGAAATCCGGGTTAGTCTGCCAGTCTCGGTGAGATTTTCAGTGGAGTGCTTCTGAGGGTTTTATGTGGCAGCTTCGTTGCCGCCACATAAAATCTTTATTGCTGATATTTTGAGGGGAGCGATGGAGCGGCTCGCAGGCCTTTATCGGCGCCAGCGAGGCCTATCGCCCCACAACCAGTCAAACCAATCCCACCAGTCGTGATGATGATGGTGATGATCGTGGCCGCCGCCTCCGCCGTTACCGCCGCCATTGCCGCCGCCACCCGACTGGGCGACAGCTGTCGAGTTCAATGACGTCGACAATAACATCGTGATTGCCGGCGGAGTAACGATCGCGAACTTTCCACAAGACGCGAGGAACTTTCGCCGATCTGCGTTGGCTTCTTCTGAAGGAGGCGTGGAACCTGCCTGTTCGGGTGCCATCTTAATCACCTCTGATATTTGATTTTCAGATACGCTTTGGTTTAAATAAATAGGTCGAGCTTTAGTAACTAATATTAAATAATTCCGTTTTTCCGATGTCAATCAATCAAAAGTAACATTTAATTCATAAACAGGCAGTCGTTATTTATATTTGTTCTAATGGGATTTTAAAGAGCCCCCATTTTGAAGAGTTCCCTATGGGCGGCCCGGCTGTTTCGACGGTAATATTGACGAGTACAGGGATATCTCATGAAGAGCGTTTCGCCCGTAGATCTGATGGGCGCCAAGCCCGATCATAACCCTCCTGCCTTGCGCCCAATCGATGGTGCCTCATTTCTATTGCTGGGTGATCAGTGTGCAGTCTTCTCGGAATCTTCCCAGAAGATTTATGCACTCAATCACATCGCAGCTTTTATCTGGTGCCGGCTCGAGGAAGGCGAGACTCTCGATGAAATCCGCGGCGGATTGGTCAGGTCCGGCGTGGCTGCGAACCTTGCGGAGAAATACGTTTCGCAAGCCATGCGTATGTGGCACAAACTTGGTTTGTTAAGACCAGATTGGCAGTTTGGCGGCGAACTCAATCACATTGCGCGTTCGTTCAATATTCATATTGCCGGTTTTGACGCGACGATACGCATCGCAACAGAACGGCTAGCTCGTCTGGTGACATTGTTCGATCATCAGAGTGTCGCGTCTCAGGAAGGACGCGATGTTATTGATGTCGTCGAAGTGAATAATCTTGTTCAAGTATTTCATAATCAACGTGGGATTTTTTGCTGTGATCCCATTGAACTCGCGCCGACGTTGAAAGCCTACATCACCGATCAGATCGTAACAGCGAGTCCGCCGAACGTCGTGGTCCATGCAGCTTGTTTACAACGGGGTGGAAAAAACCTGCTGATTAGTGGGCGGCCGGGTGCGGGCAAGACAACGCTCTCGCTGCGCTTGGGGCGGGCTGGATTTAAATATGGGGGCGACGATATTGTATTGATCGCACCTGATGGCACCGCTGCTGGTGTGCCTTTTGCACCAGCGATCAAGCCAGGAGCGTGGCAGATCGTGAGCGAATTTCGCCCTGATCTCAAGGAGGCCATCATCCATCGGCGTCCTGATGGCAAGCGCGTGCGCTACGTTCGTCCGGAACAGATCGATCGTTCTTATGGACCTGTTGGGTGGATACTCTTTATTCGACGCGGGCGCGGCCCCGCGAAGCTCACTCAGTTAGACCGTATTGAGGTGATGCGTCGATTGATGGAGGGGTCATATTCTCCCGGAGAGAGGATGACTCTGGCAATGTGCAATGCTTTAAAACAAGCGATAAATGGCGCGAATTGCTTTGAACTAAGTTATTCGGATTCAGCAGAGGCGCGTGACGCGATCATTCGTCTTTGCGATGGGTAGCCAGCACACGCCATTCTTGGATTTGTGTCAGTGCTTCCGGGGGGAAGTTCCGGACGATGCCGATTGGATGTCCCTCATCAGTGTGGCTAATCAGACTTTAACCACGCCCGCTTTGATGGACATTATTGAGCGATATCCCGAGAGTATTCCGCCGGATGTCCGTCAGTATGTCCTTGAGATCTTTGAGCGTAACGTCGTCCGCAATGCCCGTCTCTCTACGCAGCTCACAGAAGCGCTCTCAGCGCTAAACGAGGAAAAAATCACGCCTGTTCTTTTAAAGGGAAGCGCGGTGCTTGTTTCATCGCGTCCCCGTCGAAGGGGCGTGCGTCTTATATCTGATCTGGACCTCCTGGTTTCGCCAGAGGAAGCTGAAACTGCCGCGAATTGCCTTCGAAAATTGGGTTACGGCATCCATTATCAGGCTCCGGATGGCGCGGCCAAGTGGTACGCCGATCTGGTGCGAGCACGAGATGCAGGTATGATCGACCTGCACCAAAAACCTCCAGGTCATGGCTTTTTTTACGGACTTTCTGGCGATGTCAGGCAAAACTGCCGCCTGCTGTCCTGGATGGGGACGTCAGTCTACATCCCTTCCTCGACGTACCACGCTTTTATGCTGATTATTCACGACCAGTTTCAGGACGCCGACTACTGGGTGGGTAAAATCGATCTTCGGCATCTCCTTGATCTGCGCGATTTGGCGCAGGAGCCGGATGGCATTGATTGGAAGCGTCTCGCATTTCTTGCCCCAGGAAGGCTCGCGAGAAATGCGATGGCGACACAATTGCTTGCGCTGTCCTCGTTGTTGGGAGTGGATGTGCCTTCGGAATTGCGCTCGGGAGCGGTCCCTCGCATTCAACACCGGCGCCGCATGCTACAGATACGCCTACCAGTCTTGAGCCGCGCGTTTCTGCTGACCGCTTTGCTCGATTATAAAAACTATCGCGCCGTCTTGGGAGTGTCCGGCGAGGTGACGCCGGGTTTTGCGTTGACGAAGCGTATCTTGCCTCGCATCGATACTGCCCGCTTTTTGCTCGGTCTGTCGCGGGAGCAACGCGCCGGAAAGGTGTAGAGTTATCACAAGCAAAACGAGTATTTGCAAAGACGAGTACAATGCGGGCGCCCGACCCGCTTAGTTTCGGAGGATTGAGTTCCGAAGCTAGAGGGATGCGTCATTTCGCCTTAAAAAGGCTTCGACAATCGCGAACGACAATGCGATTTCGACACTCGATCGCCGAGGTCGAACCCTCGTATGAACCAGCTACCAACTTTATTCGGTCGTGGCTGCGTTGTGGGCGATCCTGAAATCATCCATTTTATACCCTCGGTCCAGAGCGACAACGAGCCAGCGCGGCAACTTGCCACGGCCAGACCACGTTTCAGAAGGAGCTGAAGGATTGCGGTATTTCGGCAATACCCTCGGATACTTTCGTCGTGGCCGACTACCGGTTCGCGACGTTGCCTTTGAGGGCCTTTCACGAGTGATCTGACTGCGGTTGAGCTGGGCAAGCCGTTTTTCCAGCTCGCGCTTCTCTGCGACGATTCTATCCGTCAGAATCTCTGTAATTTCCTCGTGAAGAAGCCAGAGTTCATTGAACTGCATTTCATCCAGATCTGTATTTGGCATAGGGCTCTCGTGATCGTTGTTTATGTTTCGACACTCAGTCCCCCAGCCTCCGGAGAACATATTTCTCACCGGTGGCTGTCGACTCTTTAATCTGCGACTCAAGAGCAAGTTATCTTAATCAGATTTGATCGGAGGCATGAGTTTAATTTGTTAAATTCTTGCGCCTTCCCCAGAAAAATCTTTCCTGGCAAATCTTGCGATATTAGTGATTTAAATCGAGCCGTTGCCATGTCAAAATATAGGCAATTTGTTGAGCGGTCGCCGGGTGAACGAATTCAATATTTTAAATATTTATATACTCCGGCCGGCAGGCTTTTTCTTTGGTTGTGCGATGCCCGCCTGAAATTATTGCGTGGCTTTTCGCGAAATTACTTAGGTGTTGATCGGTCGGGTAGCGGTTTATTGGGTCCCTTGCTGGGGCCGCTGAAGCTGTGCGTAATTGCGCGGCGGTGCTTTAAAGTGCGGCCCCGGCTTCATATTTCATGTGGGACGTGAAGCTTGGAGAGAGCCGGCAATCACGCAACGATGTCAGGCATTTACTGAGAGAGTTATTGAGACTGAACAGCTTCCGACTGATCGGTTTGTCCATCTGTTATGAGGAGCACGTTGAATGGGAACAGCTTATGGCCTACATGTGGGGCTGGAATCAGGAATGCGGGTTTGCGCCGATGAAGAAGCTCGATCTAGAAGGTATGTCGATTGACGCCCTTTGGAATCTCCATGAGACGGTCAGCAAGATTCTTTCTGTCCGTATCGCATCAGAGAAGCGCGAGCTGGAGAAACGATTAGCGTATCTCAACGGCGGAAAGGATGCGATTACGCAGGGGGCCGAACTGGCTTCCCGTAATGGTGACGACAAGCCTCGTCGTAAGTATCCAGCGGTTCTTCCGAAGTATCGCAATCCATTAATGCCGTCCGAAACATGGTCCGGGCGGGGTAAGCAGCCACGCTGGCTGGTCGCGGCGCTTAAGTCCGGCCGCAAAATTGATGATTTCAAGATCGGCGCTGTCGGAAGCCCAAAGGGCCGGCGAAGGGCCTGAACATCCCAATTTGGGAGCTTAGGTCGTTAGGCGTTCACGCGCTTCGGAAGGCGTGAACTCGTAGAAGTTCGCTCCAGTTTTTCCGCGAGTCCTCCCAGCGAACTTCTGAACCACCACACTAGAATCATAAATTTACTAGTGTCTTCTCGAATCCAAAGGATGCTACGGAGCGCGCTGCACGATAGGGCGGACTTTGGATTCGGGACACTAGCGCGCGGCTTCATTAATAGGCGTTGCGACAACGCAAGACTTCCGTGAATGTTTGGAACAGGATTGCGAAGTCAAGCCTGAAGCTCCAGTTGTCGATGTACCATAGATCGTGCTCGACGCGGCGTTCGATATCCGTTGAGGTCGGAGTCGCCCCTCGGCATCCGTTGACCTGCGCCCAGCCTGTCAGGCCGGGCTTGACCCGATGCCGCAATGCATAGTTTCGGACAATTTTGTCGAACTGCGTGTCATGCGCCACAGCATGGGGGCGCGGACCGACCAGTGACATGCTGCCTTCCAGGACATTAAAGAGCTGAGGCAATTCATCAATGCTGGTCCTCCGGAGCCATTTCCCGAGTGCCGTCACCCTGTTGTCCCCGCGCTGGGCTTGGGTAACGACTGCTCCATTCTCGAGGACCGTCATTGTCCGGAACTTCAGGATTTGGAAGCACCTTCCGTTAAAGCCGCATCGGCGTTGCTTGAATAGAATTGGTCCCGGTGAATCCAGCTTGATGGCAATGGCAACTATCACCAACAAGGGAAACAGCGTCAGCACGCCCATTCCTGACAGCACAAGGTCAATGCAACGCTTCATCGTATATTCAAACGGAGTCAACGGTCCGCGTTGCACTTCAATGCAGGTTGCGTTGCCGATTGCGTGGGACGGCTGCCTAAAGATTTCGGATACCGCTCCAACCGGAATAAGGTTGACTGGAAATGGCAGTATCCGGAGCTCTGCGATAAGGTTGCGCAGTTCGGGCCAGTGATTAAGGTCGGCGCCTACAACGATTTCCTCAATTTCGGATCCGCGAACATACGCGATCGCGCTTGAGATGATCTTCTCGCGCCTTCGGCTGCCGTGCTCGGGAGGAGGTAGTGCAAAATGGCGTTCCAAGCGGAAGCCGAGGCTTGTCAGGACGTGGGGGAGATTCGATTCAGCAGGTCGACTGTGGTCCGTGATGAGAACGATCTTGCGACCGGAAAACCGCCTTTTCATCACTCCTTCGGTCAGCAGGCGACGCCATAAAAAACGCTGTGCGATCAATGCGCTGAAACCGAGGATCGCGAACAGCAGATTCGCGCCTCGCGAAATCTCATTGCCGGTCTTCAATGCGAAGATCGCGCCCGCGAGCAAAAAAAATACGGCAGCCCAGAGAAGACTGACGGTGCGCAGTTGGGTGCGAAGCACCAATAACTCCGCCGGTTTGTACATCTCCCGGCTTTTCATCAATGAGATGAACAGGGCTGCGACAATGGCGGCTGAACCAACGTACTTCAGAATGTCGCCAGGGCCGCCGAATGTATAGAGGTGATAGCAGATGCCCGCGATGATGCTCGTAGACAGAATGATGATGGCGTCGGTCAAGACCGTTATGATTTCGATTGAATCATAGGTGATCGGCCACTTTCGCGCCGGAGGCGACGACTCGCGCAAGCCGGTAACGGCGACGCTCTGCGCTAGATCGATGTCACGTTTAATGAAATTCATTGCGGGCCTGTGATGGGCCGAGCCCTATTTAATATTTTAAATATGCCAAGATATTTAAAATTAGCAAGTTTTTAATAATTAAATGTAGAAACATTTTAAATGGTTTGGGTATTGAGCTCCCGTTAACAAAATCGCCAATAGGATGAGCATGTTGCGGTTTGTCTGGAGCGCGCCCCCTGTTTTATTTAGCTCTTGGTCATGGTCTCATAGGAGCGGTGATAGGCGGGATTTTCCCAATCCATGCCTTGCTCGGATGGCTGGCCCTCGCGGCAATTGAAAGTATTGTCGCGGTAGCCGTGTTTGGCTTGCCAGCGGGTCTGTGGTCGTTGATGAACTTGGTGGCGCTTCAGGTGGGATATCTCGGGGGGATCTGCGTTCGCAGCCTTCTCGAGAAAGTCGGTCTTGCCGAACCGGGTACGCGCATTAATCACACCTAGTGTCCCGAATCCAAAGTTCGCCCGATGGTGCAGCGCGCTCCGCAGCGAACTTTGGATTCGGGCGGATACTAGTAAATTTACGATTCTAGTGTGGTTTAGGTTCAGAAGTTCGCTGAACGGACTCGCGGAAAAAAATCGAGCGAACCACACTAGCTTGGACTGATCTTAGCCCGGAATGCCTCCTCTTAAAGGAGGCCGGCACGCATTGCCGCGACATAAGTCGGGTCGATCTCCGAGATCAGCCGCTCCACCATCGTTTTGCTTGCAGGCGGAGCTGCCTTGTAGGCCGCAACCAGCGCAGGCTTCAGGGAAGGTATTTTGGTAACAACGAGGCGTATGTCTCGTTTGATCTGGTCCTGGATTTCAGGATCCTTCAGGTTATTCGCCTGAAGTGAGACCTGAAGGCGAAGCGGGAACAGCGCAAGTTCATTGGGCGCCGTATAGTACGACATCTTGAGCAAAGCGCCCGGTTGAAACCCTCGCCAGTGATATCGATCGGCCATGGCGGCCAACATCAGCCAGACATCTCCGCGATGCGGAGCGTATCGGATCGCTTTTTCCAGATCCTGCCGTGTGTCATTGCTGGCCGCGTCGCTGTTGTCTGGAGCCGCGACCGGCTCTCTCCAGAGCAAGTCAGAATGGGTGAATGCGCTCTCCGCCCACAGGTCTCCGCGGACCTGCGCAATAGAAGCAGCACGTTTCGCGTTCTGCTGATCAGCTGGATCTCCGTGAGAAAGGCTCGTCTGACGATTGACCAGGAGCTGAACGCGAGGCGGTCGATAATATTCAGCAACGACAATCCATGCTGACAGCAAAGCCAGGACGGTGCTGAATACCAATAGTCCTGCGCGAAACCACGTTTGAGACGGTATAAAGTGACTTGCTGCGTATCTTGTCTGCTCGATCGAAAGTGCAACGGGTTGCGCCTCGAGATCCATTCCGTCTGTATTGCCTGAACGTTTGCTTTGAGCCAACGCCATCCCCAGCACTGGAGCAGCGAGAAGGGATGTCGCAAGACTAAAAAGGCCGGCATTTGCGAACGAAGCAATCAGCATTGCGACGATGGTGCCCGCACCACATCCGGCGTAGTAATAGTCACGGCGGCGCAACAAGGCTCTTTTGAAGAGAACACACGCGCCGAATACGGCCAAGATGGTCACTCCGTATAGGAACGGCCGTCCCATCTCCACGGCAACCAAGGCGGCTGTGGCAGCGGCGGGGATCAACTGCATGCTGTCGGTATCGCGATAGATAGGTAAAAGCGCCTCAAACGTTCCGGCGCCGGTTCCGCTCAAGCCGGCATCTGCCAAGATGCGATCCGCGGTTGTGAGAATTTGTGTGGGCTGACTTGAGAACCAAAGCGTGGGGTCAACGTCACGGTTAATGGGATCAGCAGAGAAAAAGCCGATTAGCCCTATCACCGCAGCCGCAGCGAGGCCGCATTGGCCCCACAATCCCAAACGCCACTTTCGAATGGCCACGACACTCATCAGAACGGCGAGCCCGCACGCGGCAGCAAACAGCATCATGGCGTCGGCATCTATCATGATGGCCAATAGGCAAATGGCTAAGCCAACTATGGAAATGATGGTTTCATAGTTGGTCGGATGGCGCGCAATGTCGCGGCTTACCGGAGGCGTTTGAGGGCGTTCAGAGATGTGAATGATGCTTGTCGCCGAAAGTATCGCGCCGATCACTGCGATGTTTACCGCCTGCGAACGTAGGACAGAGATATCCGTGACCGATGTGCGGAAATGCCCGAGATCCACAATGAGCAGTCCGGTAGCGATTGTGACTGCAGATGCGGTTAGCAAAAGAAGGATGATTTCCGCTCGGTGGCGATCAAGCGCAACGGCAGTTGAAATCGCCGCAACGGATAACGCCAGGGAGTATTGGGCGAGACTTAGCAGGGTGGCGCCAATGTCCAGACTTATTGCGCCGACCAGCGGCTTGCCAAGGGCCGCCGACGCGCTTGCCCAGGCAGAGTGGGCAAGCGATCGGCTGGGAATGGGCATAATCTGAATGAGCATCCACAAGCACGGGATCAGCAGAACCGGTGCAACGGGCCCCGCAAGTTGAGCGAGCCGCCGAAAGTCTCCAGGATGAGAAGTGAGTGCTATGAACGCTGTTGCCGTGGCGGCACTTGCCAGGATCAGCCCATAAACAAACATACTGTCGATGATTGTGAGCACTGGTGTGATCACAATCAAAGAGACCAAAATTGTAAAGACTGCGGTCACCGTTCACTCCCACCGAAATGGCAGTGGTCAAAATCGCGGTCTCAGTCTGCCAATTATCAACTAGTCAAAAACTTTAGACCTTCAATCGAGAGACAAACGGGTGGACCGTTTCGAATTTTCGGAGACCTCAGCGAGTCGCGGGCGGCGTCGTGATGGCAGGCGGCGTATTGATGATTGCCGTCGTGCCACCCCTGGCGACGGCGCTCAGGGTGAAAGCATTGGTCGCGTAAATGATTGGATCGTTGGCGGTTGCCATAATCGTTCGCAGGAAGTTCAGGAACTTCGAGGTCTCAACCGAAACTGCGTTCGAGATATAGATCACATCCTTGTTCCGGATTTCGAACGTCTGCGCCAGGAAGTATCCCGACGGGTCTCTGAAATTCACGTGGTAAATGATCGGAATAATCGGCCCTTGGAATTTTGAGCAGTCGACGCCGAGGCGTTCTGCGACCTCGCGTGGTTCGCCGCGATAAAGGTACACAGAAGCGGGATCTGCGAGGGAATCGTTGAGGCCGCCATGCTTTCCAACCGCTTCGGCAAGCGAAATCCGCCAGGAATCGAATTTGTACTGCCCCTGCGTTCCCGCAGCCCCAAACGCGACAAAGGTTTGGGGCTGGCTGTAGAGATAGATCGTGTCGTTGGGGATAACGAAGATATTGTTCGCTGGTTCGTAGACCAATGCACCGAACGGTACGCTTGCACGATGTCCCGCGCGCTCCAGGGTAACCCAGACGTCGTAACCTTGTGAGTTTGGGCCGCCAGCGCGTGTGATCGCGTCCAGGATTCGTTCTCCAGAGGGGGCGGCGGGAAAGCGACCAGCAGCGCGTACGTCGCCCAAGACACTGATGAGCGAGGCTTTCTGATCGACCAACGAGACCACTGCTTGAGGTTCGATGGCTCGGTTTTTGAGTGCGGCTACGATCGATTGTTGGATCTCAACAGGCGTTCGCCCCTTTGCAGCGATCGCGCCGGCATAGGGGACCGTGATGTTACCATTGTTATCAACGGCTTGGTTCGGAATGGTGACGAAGTTTCCGGGGCGCACGCCAGCTTCGGCGGGAATGAACAATCCCCCTGCAGCGGCTTCGAAGATTGTCACGCTGACCGTGTCGCCGAGACCGAAGCGGAAAGCCTTGGGCGGTGTTCGGTTTGCGAATGCGCTCGAAAGCCTTGGCGTATATTGCCCCAGAATCCTGACCGCTTCGGGGGTCAGCTTGACGAGCCCATAGGGAAGGCTGTCGGGCTCCGTGGACTGGTTCATTAGAACGTCCATGCTCTGCGGGCCGCTGGTAGGCATGATCGTGCATCCACCACATAGAGCTGCAGCGACGACCAAGCCGACCGTTACCTTGTGATGCACCGCGCGGAACAGAATTAAATCCCCAGATCTAAGCCCCAAAACTCGTAGCAGGTTCGCACTATGTCGCGATTCAGGCTAGTGCCGCTTGCAGCGGCCGCTTACGAGAGGTCCGCCTTGTGACTTACCTGCAACATTGGCGGGTGCGGCGCAGCACGATTACCCGGTAAAATAATACTTTGGCCTGTGTCCTCGCATCAGGACGTGTAGCCATACCGGGTATAATGCTTATTGCTGTAATAATCGTTATGATAATTATCGTAGCGCTTAATTGCCTGCATGTCGGTTTTGGTGAGGACGGCGCCGATCAAGGCTTCATGCAGATTGGGCGCGGTATGAAGCGCGTGCTGGACAACATCAATCTTCGTGCTTCCCCATTCAATAGCCAAGATAAAACAGTCAATTAATGGCGCCGTAGCACGGACGTCGACAATGGGAGCGAGGGGAGGAAGGTCGACAACGACATAATCGTAAGCCGCTCGCAAGCCGTCGAACATTTTTTTGGTCGGTGCGGCGGACAGGACCTCGCTGGTGTGCAGGATCGGCTTCTTTTTGACCGTGGGTAGGAAGGCAAGATTGGTCTTTGGGTCCCTCCAGATGGCCTCTTCCAACGAGCATCTGCCGGAAATCACTTCGATGATGCCGGCGCCAGCGACGGGCGCAAGGCTGCGTGAGAGCGATGGATTTCTGAGGTCGCAATCAACGAGGATGACACGCGCTCCGGCGTGCGCCATCAACTGAGCCAGTGCAGCCGCGACCGTCGATTTTCCTTCATTGGGAAGCGATGACGTGATCCCCACCACCTTATTCGATGCGGTGCTCGCATTCAGATCAACAGCCAATTTAATCGAGCGGATCGACTCAGCGAAGCGGGAGAGCGGCATTTCGGTGGCGGCCCAGAAAACCCCAGAGCACCGCACGATGGTTCTTTGCTCAAATTCCTTGTCTGACTGGCGTTCGCGCTTCAATTGCTTTGATTTTGGCTCTTTCAAAAGCGGAACCAAGGAGATGCACGGCAAGTGCAACGTGCTCTCGACCTGAGACGCCGTGCGGAAAACCCGATCCATGATATCACGAAGGAATCCAAGTGCTGTACCAAGCGCCAAGCCGCCAAAGAGTCCAAGCGCAAGAACGAGGTTTGACTTCGGCTTGCTCTTGCTGAGCGGAGGAGAGGCCGCCGAAATCACGCGCGCCTCGGTGATGGGAAATGTTTCCTGTTGCACGGCGCCCATGTAGCGCTGGAGGAAGCTCTCATAGAGACTTCGGTAGCTTTTCGCGCTGGTTTCGAGTTCCCGCATGGTCGACTCGGCGGAATTGGCCGTTCGCGATTGGGAGACCGCCTGCGCAAGTTGTTTTTCGATTTCGCTCTGGCGCTGCTTGGCGACCTCGTAATCGCTTCTGGCAGTCTCGGTGAGCCGGCGCACTTCCTCGATAATAGACTTGCGGATGTCCCGCATTTTTGTCCGGAGATTCACCACAGCAAGGTGATCCCGTCCAAAGCGGCTCGACCATTCAGCCTCGCGCCGTGAATATTCCAAGTATTGCTGGCGCAAACTGGTGATGATCGAACTGTTCAGGGTATCCGAGACGGACGCGTCAAGATTGGCACTCGTGCCGTCGACATCCGTATCATTCAACCGGATCGTGGTTTGAAACCGGTTCAATCGGGTCAGCGCATCGCTGGTCTGCGCACGGGCGGCAACCAATCGGCTGTTAAGTTCTGCGACCTGCTGCTCATCCATCAGTTTGCCACCGACGGCGACGATATTGTTCTGTGACCTGAATGAGTTGACGGCTTGCTCGGCCGTCAAGGCCTGCTGTCCCAGTTCACGCAGGCGTCCCTGCAGCCATGCGGTCGCTTGCCGATTGGCTTCGAATTTGGCGTTGAGTTGGTCTGCAATATAAGTGTTGGCGACAACGTTTGCGATCTCTGCAGCCCGTTCCGGGCTGCTGGAATTGTAGCTGATTTCAATAACCGAGCTGAACTGGACGCGCTCAGCTTTGAGCCTCGCACCGAAAGCGTCGATCAATCCATCGTCGGGTCCCTCGTCCGGCTGGGCTTCCCGCCTGGGAGCTGACTTTGGAGAGACAAACAAGCCTCGAAGCCGCGAGAACAGTTTCGGCACAGGTTGTGCCGATGCATCGAAATCAGCATCGTCTGCCAGCTTGAGCTGGTTGATCACCGCAATGGCGATCGCTTTGGATTGGATGATCTGAAGCTGATTCTCAAATTGGGCTCGATCGAGTGGAGATTCCGCGAGAATGGATTGCTGTTGGAAATACTCGGTTTTCGGGTTTGCAAAGAGAACCTTCGCCTTCGCAGTGTAGGTCGGAGGAGTTGCCCGCAGGTAGATCACAGCCGCTGCTACACTGAGCGCGGCCACAAATAAAATGAGCAGATATTGTCGCCTTAAAAGGCCGAACGCGAAATTTACAAGATCGCGAAGATTCCCCTGCTCACCTTGGTCCCAACCGGACTCGTTTCCCGCCAATGAGCGCGATCTATCATCTTGAAGCATCTGAAGCATTTAAAGGTCCATTCGCTTGGAGAATTCAGGATTGCGTAAGCGGGCTTCGGGGTGGCGCCTTTACCATTAATGCCATTATCTGGCTGGAGTATTGCATTTAATTTATTTATATCCAATAATCCAAATAATGCTTCAGGAATTTAATTGGTTTACGATTAATTGAGGTCTGGGTCTTGCTGAGTGTCGCGTTCCTTGGTCATAAAGTGACCGTCGTCATGGTTCTACGCGAGGCGTCGCAAGGAGGCGTTCCATGCGACTAGACATCCAGGCCCTGCCAATTCCCGATGTGAAATTGATACGAACATCGCGAATAGCCGATGTCCGGGGCTATTTTTGCGAGACCTACGCCCGTCCGGCCTTTTTCGAGCACGATCTCGACTACGATTTTGTGCAGGATAATCAGTCGAGTTCGGCGCGAGCCGGAACCATTCGGGGCCTCCATTTTCAGCAGCCGCCATTTGCGCAAGCAAAACTCGTCCGCGTGCTTAACGGAAAAATTCTGGACGTGGTTGTCGATCTTCGTCGTTCGTCCGCGAGTTATGGACAACATGTCGCGATCGAGCTGGGTGATGCCGATGATGAACAGCTTCTTGTGCCGCCAGGCTTTGCGCACGGTTTTTGCACCTTAGAACCGAACACCGTCGTTCTCTACAAAGTCGATGCGGTTTATTCGGCAGCACATGATCGGGGCCTGAACTGGGCCGATCCCAAACTTGCAATCAACTGGCCGGTTACGGCGGAGAATGCTGTCCTCTCAGACAAGGACCGCAAACTTCCGATGTTTGATGAACTGACGCCTGCGTTTGATTAGAACGGCGGAGTGTTCGCGTGCGTGTGTTGGTGACAGGCGGAGCAGGATTTATCGGATCGGCCGTTTGCCGGTTGCTCGTGAGCCGGTATGGAGTTTCGGTTGTCAATGTCGATAAGCTGACCTATGCCGCGAATCCTCGTTCTCTCGATTCTATTGCCGGAGATCGGCGTTATACGTTCGAGTGCGCAGACGTTTGCGACCGTTCAGCGATAGACGCGATCTTTGCGAAATATCACCCGACGGCAGTCATTCACCTCGCAGCGGAAAGCCATGTCGATCGTTCGATCACGGGTGCTGCAGCGTTCATCGATACAAATTTCGTCGGAACATATCAGCTTCTGGAAGCCGCAAGACACTATCATGCGGGGTTAGCGCCCGGTCGTCGCGCAGAATTCCGATTTGTGCATGTGTCGACGGATGAGGTCTACGGCTCGCTCGGTACTGAAGGGCGCTTTTGTGAAGATACGCCATATCGGCCGAGTTCTCCGTATTCAGCCAGTAAAGCTGCTTCGGACCACCTCGCGCATGCCTGGTTCACGACTTACGGTTTGCCCGTCATCGTTTCCAACTGCTCTAATAATTATGGGCCATACCAATTCCCCGAGAAACTCATTCCGCTGATCATTCTCAATGCGATCGAAGGAAAGCCGTTACCGATCTATGGGCAGGGCGCCAATGTTCGCGACTGGCTTTACGTTGAGGACCATGCGGAAGGACTCATCACTCTTCTCTCGAACGGGCGGCTTGGAGAAAAATACAACTTCGGCGGTGACAGCGAGCGGACCAATCTCGAAGTGGTCGAGCGGATCTGTTCGACGCTCGATGAAGTAAGTCCGGCTCCGCAGCCGAGACGATCACTCATCAAATTTGTTGCTGACCGGCCAGGGCACGATCTGCGCTATGCGATCGATGCGTCCAAAGCCCACCGCGAGCTGGGCTGGAGACCCCGTCAAACGTTTGACGATGGAATCGAAAAGACAGTGCTGTGGTACCTCGAGAACAACGCATGGTGGGGACCGTCACGTCAGACGGTCTACAAGGGAGAGCGTCTTGGCCTTGCCGAAGCATCGTTCTGAGAGTTCGTGGGCTGACGGGCCAATCTTTGTTGCCGGTAAAAGTGGGCAGCTGGCGCGTTGCCTGCAGGAATTGGCCGTTAAACAAACTCTCCCGCTGGTCGCGTTCGGTCGTCCCGAATTCGACCTGAGCAGGGATGTAGATGTTGAGCAAGTCATCACCGGGCTGGCGCCGGCAGCCATTATTAATGCCGCTGCGTACACGATGGTCGACCAGGCCGAAGTGGAGCCGGAGGTAGCGCGCGCCATCAATCGTGACGGTGCTGCTCGGCTCGCCGCTGTGGCACGGTCGAGAAATATCCCGTTTGTTCATATCTCGACCGACTATGTCTTCGATGGCGCCAAGCTATCGCCGTACAACGAAGAGGATCAATCAGCACCTTTGAATGTTTATGGACGTTCAAAGTATGAGGGCGAGGTTGCTGTCTTTGCCGCACATCCACACGCTGTAGTGATAAGAACTTCGTGGGTCTATAGCCCATATGGCCATAACTTCGTTCGCACCATGCTGCGATTGGCAGCCACGCAAGCAACGGTCCGTGTTGTGAATGACCAGCGCGGCACTCCGACCTCTGCATCGGATCTAGCGGCCGCTGTTCTGGAAATCGTGCGACAGCTTCGTGCGGATCGTTTCGGCGACAAGTCCGGGATCTATCATCTGGCCGGGAGGGGTGAGGCGTCCTGGTCCGATTTTGCCGAAGCAATCTTCGCGAGCCTTACGCGCCGCGGTCAAAGGGTGCCGACAGTCCGCGCAATTACGACGGAGGATTATCCGACGCCTGCCCGCCGTCCGAGGAATTCCTGTCTCGATTCAACCAAGGCTCATCGCACTTTTCGCGTTCAACTCGCTCCTTGGCAGGAGTCGGTTGAAAGATGCCTTGATCACATCGCAGCTCCAGTGGGATCCCCGGCATGTTGAAAGGAATCATTCTGGCGGGCGGCAGCGGCACAAGGCTCTATCCAATCACGCGTGGCGTGAGCAAGCAGCTGTTGCCCGTCTATGACAAGCCGATGATTTACTACCCGCTGTCGACGCTTATGCTCGCGGGTATTCGCGATATTCTCATCGTCACCACGCCGGAAGATCATCATCAATTCGAACGCCTCCTTGGCGACGGCAGCCAATGGGGCATTCATCTTTGCTATGCCGAGCAGCGTAAGCCTGCCGGATTGGCGGAGGCTTTTATTATCGGCGCGGAGTATATCGGGCATGACCGAGTCGCCATGGTCCTCGGTGACAATATTTTCTTTGGCCATGGGTTGCCGGATTTATTGAAGGCAGCAGTCGGGCGGCAATCAGGGGCAACAGTATTCGCCTATCACGTCCGCGATCCTGCTCGCTATGGCGTTGTGGCGTTTGACGGCGACGACAGGCCTGTCAGCATTGAAGAGAAACCGCTACAGCCGCGTTCGAACTGGGCGGTGACCGGTCTTTATTTCTTCGATAATGATGTCGTCCGCTATGCCAAGGAAGTAAAGCCGTCCGCACGTGGTGAGCTGGAAATTACAGACCTCCAACTACGCTATCTTTCAACCGGCACTCTTCATGTTGAAAGAATGGGGCGCGGATTTGCCTGGCTCGACACCGGTACGTTCGAATCATTGATTGACGCTGCGAGCTTTGTTCAGACCCTTGAGACCAGGCAGGGGATGAAAGTTGCCTGTCTGGAAGAGATCGCGTTTCGACAAGGATTTATCGATCGTGGGCAGGTCTTGAGCCTCGCAAAGTCGCTCGAGAAGAGTGGCTATGGCAACTACCTGATCGGGATTGCCGAGACATATAGATGCGGTGACGCGCGATGAACATCAGTCCCCACTTTAACGGGCGACGTTGCCCTGAAAAGCCCGACCGCAACTCACCGCTCATTGATTACGCCTTGAGCGGACTGCGTCAATGCTGGATGCCCGATTACGGCCGCTGGTCGCATATTTATCATCTTGACGGGCGGCCTCAGCCGAATGAATCCGTGCCGCAGAGCGATGTATTCTACACGCTCAATGTGCTTTTGGGATTATCGCGGGTGAAGCACATTCCTAACGAAATCGACCGTGCGGCGATCTTTCAGCAGAATGTTCGGCAACTGCCCAGCCTGCCGGTCAGGGATTATGCTTATGGGATGGCGCTATGGACGGCTGCTGAATCAGGATTTGAAATCCCGGCCGAAGTTGCACGGCAGATCGATAAGTTGCTCTCGGAGAGGGACAATTGGCGGAGATTTAAGGCGCAAGATCTCGGGATGCTGCTGATCGGGGTCATTGCTCAGCTCGAAGCAGGCGAAGAACGTTGGCGAAAATTTGCCCAGCCGTTGTTTTCTTTCCTTGTAGAACGATATCACAGCAAGTCCGGATTATTCTTCGATGCGGCGATTGGCTATCGGCGGCGATTTGCATCCTTTGCGACCCAAACTTACTTGACGATTGCGTGTTTTCGCTATGGCGAGGTTATTGGGGATAGCACCGCCACTGGCATGGCGAGCACATGCGCCAGCAAGCTGATCAATTTGCAAGGTCCTCAAGGTGAATGGCCGTGGTTTTTTGATGCTACGCAGGGCCAGGTTCTCGATTTCTACGAAGTCTACTCGGTCCATCAATATGGAATGGCGCCCGCATTCCTTGAATGTGCGGAACGGAACAACGTTCCTTCAGCAAGGGAAGCCTTGATCAAAGGTTTCAAGTGGGTGCTGGGGAATAATCAATTACAGCGATCGATGCTGGTACCCGAGTTGCAGCTCTCTATTCGCTCTCAAGTCCGGAACGGTGAACTGCGTACCAATAAGTTACGGATGATCCGCGCTGTGCAGCATGCCTATCTGCCTCGGGCGGCGCGCCTGATCGACCCAGCAAATGTGATTTTACGGATGGAGTGCCGCAGTTACGAGCTGGGCTGGATTCTTTGGTCATTTGGTCAACGCCCGGACTTGACCGAGCTGACTTACGCGAAAGAGTTCATCAAGGCATTGCCCAACGCAACTTAAGCAGGTCGTTCGATTAAACCCCGGCTTCACGATTCCATACCACCGCCTTGCTCTCTCGCAGCAGGCTCAGCATTCTCCGTGCCCGGTGAGCACGGATGGCCACGAGCACCAGGATCGCCTTACAGCGGGCTGTTATGCCCTCGATCCGATCGCTCGCAATCACTTTTGTAAAGTCGATCGCTGGAGAGGCTAATACGGCCAGCGCACGGGCGGCCCAGCGAAGTTTCCAGCCTGGCTTTCCTTGAGCCATATTCAGATAGTGCTGAATCTGGCGATCCCACTTCACGTAGAGTTCTTGCAGCGATCGCCGGGCCGGATGGAAGACGATCATCTCTGGCACATAACGGAATTGCAGGCCGGCACTCAATGCTCGGCGTCCCCAGTCCATATCTTCTGCCACATGGATTCCGCCGAATGGACCGACCTTATAAAAGTCCGAGCGGCGAACTGCCAAGTTGCCGGTTCCGGAAAAGCCGTGCTGTTCGATGTAAAGTTTGAAACGATAAGCGAAGACGCCCTCATAGGCCTCGATCGCTGTGTAGTTCTTATCCTCTCGCCAGATTCTGACATCACCTCCGAGGATCGTACGATCCGGGTAAGATTGAAAAGTCCGTAAGGCGCTTAGAAGCCAATCTGGATGTGACCGACAATCAGCGTCAATAAACGCGAGGAATTCACCAGATGCCTCCTGGACTCCGGCGTTGCGCGCTGGTCCAGGGCCGGGCTGAAGCTCGCTCAACAAGCGTGCACCGGGGTGCCGGGCGATCACGTCGTGTGGTGGCGAAGCCGAGCCATTATCGACCACAATAATCTCGAAACATGCTCGATCGAGTCGTTGCGCATCGAGGCTGGCCAGACAGACGTCGAGTTCGTCGCTCTGATTCAGATGCGGAATGATGACTGTGAATAGCGGTTTATCCAATTCCATTCGAGTTCCCCGTCTCAAACCTGCCGCCGCGTGTTTCCTCATGTGCGGGCCTGGCCGCGCGCGGCGCAAAGTTCTCGTGAGTTCGTGCATTAACGCTGTTTCGCAAGAGCTGACTTATTTTCGATTTTATATATCAAATTAAATCCGACTTTCTTGTAATTAAATAATTAAAGGTATAGCGTATTTTCTGCGATGCAGTTAATTGCTGTGAATTTTTCTGAACCCGTTGATTTTTCGATTGTTTTTCCTTGCTCGTGTTTTTGGAGTGAGAAAATGCGAGAGAATCTTTTGGGGTGCCCAATTGATATTTTGACGATGGCCGAAACCATCGATCTCGCCCGCGATGCGATGCGCAGTCGTAGCAGGCTGCAGCATGTGGCGTTGAACGTCGCGAAGCTTGTGAATGCACGTTGGGATCCGGTGCTTTCGGCTGATGTCGCCAGTAGCGATGTGATCGGAATCGACGGAATGGGAATCGTATGGGCGGCGCGGCTTGTCGGACTTCCCGTAAAGGAACGTGTTTCCGGCGTAGATCTGTTGAACGCGCTTCTCGCCGTCTGTGCGAAAGAAGGATTCAGGCCGTACTTTCTCGGTGCGACGCGCGAAGTATTGCAGCACTCCGCAGCGCGGGTTCTCGATTGTTATCCAACCCTTCAATTTGCCGGATTGAGAGACGGCTATTTTTCACTGGAGCAAGAGCCCGAGATCGTCAGGGAAATTCGCGAAAGCAAAGCACACTGTCTGTTTATCGGGATGCCGACGCCTCGGAAGGAAAGATTTCTCGCGTCACATCGGGACGAATTGAACGTTCCCTTCATTATGGGCGTCGGAGGCTCTTTTGACATCTTATCCGGTCAGATCCAGCGCGCTCCCGTTCGCATGCAGGCCCTCGGGCTTGAGTGGCTCTACCGTATCTATCAGGAACCAAGGCGGATGTGGTGGCGCTATGCGAAGACCAATACGGTATTCGCCGCAATTCTGGCGCGAGCCATTGTCGAACACAGTCTGCATGGACTGAGGCAACGAAGTGCAGCGCCAGTCAATTCTACCCGGGTCCGGGGGTAGGGCGTGCGGCAGCAACTCCTCACTTTTTGGGAAATCCGTTCGGCTGCGGTCGATTGCATTCCAGTGAACCATTGTCCGATAGCGGAGGTGCTGGCAGCCGGTACTGTTTGTACGCCGCTGCAGTACGTCGCGGGAGCACGTCTCGATGTCTGATTTTGAGAAAGTTGCCGTCATTGGTCTCGGTTATATCGGCTTGCCGACCGCAGCGCTGATCGCAAGCCGCGGATTCAAGGTGGTCGGCATCGATACCAATCCCGATATCGTCAAGACGGTCGCTTCCGGCGCCATTCATATCATTGAGCCGGATCTCGATGGTCTTGTTCAGAAGGTCGTATCAAACGGATCGCTGACCACAGCGAATGAGCCGGTGCCGGCCGATGTCTTCATGATCGCCGTGCCGACCCCGATTGATGAAGAAAATCATCCCGATCTCTCCTGCGTGATGGCCGCCGTCGACCGCGTTACGGATCTTCTCGTGCCGGGCAATCTGCTGATCCTCGAATCGACTTCGCCGGTTGGAACGACCGAAAAGATCGCGAAGAAGATTATGGAGAGGCGTCCGGATCTCAGTATTGGTTCGTTGAACGGTGGTTCTTCGATTTCTGTGGCCTATTGTCCCGAGCGTGTTTTGCCGGGGCGGATCCTCTCGGAACTCGTGAACAACGATCGCTGCATCGGCGGCATCAGTGCCATGTGCGCGCGGCGCGCCCAGCGCTTTTACAAGATGTTTGTCAGAGGTGCATGTGTTGCAACGACGGCGCGCACAGCCGAGCTGGTCAAGCTCACAGAGAATGCCTATCGGGACACCAACATTGCCTTCGCCAACGAGCTGTCGCTCATTTGCGATCGCCACGAAATCAATGTCTGGGAAGTCATCGATCTTGCTAATCGGCATCCCAGGGTGAATGTCTTGCGTCCGGGGCCAGGCGTTGGCGGCCACTGTATCGCGGTTGATCCATGGTTCATCATCGACTCCGCACCGGATCTTGCCCGGGTGATGAGGATCAGCAGAGAAGTCAATAACAATAAGACGGCAACGATCGTTGAACGTGCCGTGGCGCTGATCGACGATCATCCTTACGCGAATGTCGCGTGTTGTGGCCTGGCTTTCAAAGCGAATGTCGATGACTTGCGCGAAAGTCCGGCTCTGGAGATCGCAGTGCATCTCGCAGAAAAGTACGGCTCGCGCATTAAGATCGTTGAACCCAATATTCGTCGCCTTCCCCCAGAGCTCGCGAAACATGGCGCTGAAATGATGGGCGTCGATGAAGCTTTGCGCTCCTGTGAAATAGCTCTCCTTTTGGTCGATCACGACGAGTTTAAAATGACGCCGATCGCCGAGCGTCGTCATCTCGATGTGATCGACACCCGTGGCATCTGGCAGGACATGCCAATCAGGACGTGAGGTTCGTCACGCGAAAGGTTCGTCACGCCAAGTTTTCATTCGTATTTTAACCCGAGTATGTGAGTATAATATGCGAAACGGATTGATAGGCGTTGGAGTTGTCGGATACGGGTACTGGGGTCCGAACCTCGTGCGCAATTTCATGAATAGCGACGTGGCTCGTGTGATTGCTGTCAGCGATCTCGATCCGGCCAAACTGGCCGCCAGCAAGCGCCTCTATCCAGGATTGGGAACGACGACCGAATTCCGGGATTTATTGAAGGATCCCACTATCGACGCGATTGCGATCGCGACGCCGGTTCACACTCACTATGAACTCGCGCTCGCGGCGCTCAAAGCCGGAAAGCATGTCTTTGTGGAAAAGCCCCTGGCGGAAACCTCCGAACAGGTGCTTCATCTTATCGAGGAGGCAGACCGACGGAAGCTAACGCTGATGGTCGATCACACCTTCCTGTACACGCCTGCAGTGCAGAAAATTCGCCAGCTTGTCGACGAGGGCTCGCTGGGTGACATCTATTACTACAACGGCATCCGAGCGAGCCTGGGTCTCTTCCAGAGCGATGTGAATGTGATCTGGGATCTTGCCGTTCACGACATCTCCATCATCCAGTATATTTTCAACCAACGGCCAGTGGCCGTCTCCGCGACGGGCACGTGCCATGTTGCAGGAACGCCGGAAAACATGGCGCACATCGCGCTGTTCTATCAGAGCAGCTGCGTTGCACACATCAGCGTCAATTGGCTTTCTCCCGTCAAAATTCGGCAGACCCTCGTGGGCGGTAGCCGTAAGATGATCGTGTATGACGATTTGGAGCCCACCGAAAAGATAAAGGTTTACGATAAGGGAATTACCGTCAACGGATCTGCGGAAAAAGCTCGCCAGTTGCGGATCGGGTACCGCGCAGGTGACATGTGGGCACCGCATCTTGCGGCGAAGGAGGCTTTGCAAACCGAAGCAGAGCATTTCATCGATTGCCTCTGCCATGCGAAAATTCCGGTTTCAAACGGAACGAGCGGGCTTCGCGTGATTGAGATTCTCGAGGCTGCCTCTCGGTCGATTGCTGCACAAGGCAAGCCGGTTCGACTGAAACCAAGCGTCAGATTGAAAGAGGCGGCGTTATGATTTTAGAGGTGGTGAGCGGGGGGCTACCCCGCGAACGCAAGGTCGGTTCGCGCGTGGTTAAGGCCATCCATAGTGCCCGCGAGATCGAGCAAGATCCGCAATTCGAGCTGGATATGGCCGCCCACCTTCGGAAACGGCTCCGTCGCGAGCATCTTCACGAAGCATTCTCACGCTACGCCAATGGAGCGAGCTATATCGACGAGGTGATGCGGCGCGTTTGTTTACGCGCATTGGTCAGAAAACTTGGTACCGGCGCGGAGATTCGGCGGGGCGTGAGCCTCATTCACCCGGAGACGTTCGAGATCGGCGACGGCGCGTTTATCGGGGAACACACGATCATTCAGGGACATTTTGACGGACGTTTTGTCACCGGCAAAGGAGTCTGGATCGGACCGCAAAGCTATTTTGATGCGCGTGACCTTGTGCTGGAGGATTACGTCGGATGGGGCCCCGGCGCGAAGGTGCTTGGTTCCGAGCACACGGGAATGCCGATTGATCTCCCTTTCATCCAAACCAATCTCAAGATTGCTCCAGTGCGGATCTGTGAATGGGCCGATATCGGCGTGAACTCAGTTATCTTGCCTGGGATTACGGTTGGTCGCGGTGCCATTGTTGGAGCGGGTGCGGTGGTAACGAGGGATGTCCCAGAGTTCTCCACCGTCGCCGGCGTGCCAGCGAGAGTCATTGGCCGACGCAAGAAGCATGACGTGGAAAGGATCCAGGCTTCGGGCCGATCATAATGAGCGCGGTGCATCGTTCGATCTTCTTTTCTGCCGCAGAACGATATGGAGGCTTTGTTCTCTCCGTAATCTCCACCGCCGTGATGGCGCGACTTCTGACGCCGCAAGAATTCGGAATATTTGCTGTGATTGGTGCAATCGTCGCGGTGATCACAGCATTCTTCCAGGAATTCGGCGGCGCAAACTATCTGATTCAGAAGGGGTCACTTTCGGCGCACAACATCCGCACCGCTTTCACGATCACATTCTGTCTTTCGTCCATGATTGGAATGATGCTTGTTGTGACGGCGAGCGAATTCGCAAAGCTGTTTCAACAGGAGGCGCTGAAAGAGGGCATTACGGTTATCGCTCTCAACTTCGCGTTGACGCCTTTTTCAGTGACGATATCCGCGCTTTTCCGGCGAGATATGGAATTCGGCAAGCTTGCCGTATGCAATCTCGTCGCCAATTTCGTTGTTGTTGCTGTATCCATTGCTCTTGCGGTCCTGCAGTATAGTTACCTGGCGCCCATCTGGGGGCTGGTTGCGGGCAATATTGCGTTGTCAATTCTTCTTATTATTTCGTGGGGCGATTTGACGATCTTCCGACCTTCACTGTCCGGATACAGGAACGTCATGAGCTTCGGCCTGTATTCCAGCGCCGTCTGTGTCATCAACGCGTTCTACAATCTGGCGCCGCAGTTGTTTCTTGCTCGCATCCTGGATTTTGCGGCTGTCGGACTTTACAGCCGTGCCGTTGGTGCCACGCAGGTTTTTGATAAACTGGTGGGCCAAGTGCTCGGACCGGTTATTATGCCGGCCATCTTCGCTCAGATGAAGGCTGGGGGCGACCTGAAGCAGATCTATCTGGACTCGCTTTCCCTGCTTTCTGCGGTGCATTGGCCATTTCTTTCATTTATAGCAGTGATGGCGCACCCGATTATCCTAATTTGGCTTGGTACAACCTGGCTAGACGTTATCCCGCTTGTTCAGATGCTCTGTGTCGCGAACCTGTTTTTGTTCGCGGCGTGTTTGACCTATCCGGTGCTTGTTGCCGTCGGCTCCGTGCGCGATTCAATGATTTCTTCGGCGATCTCTCTTCCCCCATCGCTGCTGCTGGTTTTCGCGGCCTCCTTCTTCGGCGTAAAGGCCGTCGCTGCAATTTCATTGCTGACGCTCCCATTTCAAGCGGCTGTTGCGATCTTCTTCATCAAGCGACATTTGGATTTATCTCTGTCGGATTTGTTTCGAGCGACGTGGAAGAGCGGTGTCGCGACCCTCGTGAGCATCACGGGGCCGATGTTATTCGCTGTCATGATTGAGGTCGGTTATCTGGGACCAGTGGTTGGCTTGGTGCTGGCCTGTCTTTCCGCGGCGGTCGGGTGGTGTGCAACGTTGTTTCTAACGGAACACCCGCTGCCATCACGGTTGCAGTTCGCGGCGAAGGATCTGGTCATGCCCATTCGCTATTCGCTGGCACGATTGAGGTAAAATCCGCAAGCTCGGACTCAAATGCTCAATAACAGGTTGGTTATGTATCGCGGTTCGGAATTATTCAGGTGTGCCGCTGCGCACTTTGTAAGGCTCTTTTAGGAGAAATCGAATGCCCGTCGGAAAAGATGTTCTGCTCGGTCGCGACGTGAAGATCTTCCATCCGGACCTTGTGAATCTCTATGGCTGTTCTGTTGGCGACGAAACCAAGATCGGCACGTTTGTTGAGATTCAGGGCGGCGCGAAAATCGGCAGCCGTTGTAAGATTTCATCACACAGCTTCATCTGCGAAGGAGTCACGATTGAGGATGAAGTCTTCGTTGGTCATGGCGTGATGTTCACAAATGACAGGTTTCCAAGGGCGACGACTCCGGACGGGGAGCTTCAAGGACCGGCTGATTGGAAGGTGGAACCGACCCGGATTTGTCGTCGCGCATCCATCGGATCGAACGCGACGATTCTGTGTGGAATCACCATAGGAGAGGGGGCGACGGTCGGGGCGGGCTCGGTTGTCACACGAGATGTGCCGCCGAATGCTGTCGTTGCAGGTGTGCCGGCGAGGAACGTGCGCGAAAGCAAGCGGTTTCAGGCGACTGCCTAATGCCTCGTACTTTGTTAAATGCGGGGCGTTCGCTGTTAATTTAATCATGATGTAAAATTAAATATATCGGCCCATACTAATCGGTTGCGATATTATTATTGTCCATTTATATTTATTTGCGATTTAATATTGGTTATTAATTTTCTCCGCGTCGCGTCTCAATCCTAAATTTGCAGGGCGGCATGGCGCGGCAATGTTGCGGAACATTCGTGATGCAGCGGGGGAATGGTCTTTGATTCCGTTTCTCGATTTGAAGGCCCAGTACAGGCAGATCAAGCCGGAGATCGACGCTGCAGTGGAGCGCGCGATTGAAAGCGGACAGTTTGTGTTGGGTCCGGAGGTTGCCGCCTTCGAAGAGCGTTTCGCCTCATACAGCCAGGCGAAGCATTGTAAGGCCGTCAATAGTGGGACATCGGCGCTTCATCTTGCGCTTCTCGCCGCGGGCGTGAGTCCAGGCGATGAAGTTATAACGGTTTCGATGACATTCGTCGCGACGACGGCAGCTATCCTCTATTGCGGAGCGACGCCCGTCTTTGTGGACATTGACCCCCACACATGGACGATGGATCCCAAACTGATTGAGGCGGCGATTACGCCGCGAACAAAAGCGATTGTTCCTGTTCATTTGCACGGCCTCATGGCCGACATGGATGCGATCATGACGGTAGCTCGCCGGCACCGGCTGATCGTTATCGAGGACGCGGCGCAGGCACATGGTGCGGAATACAAAGGACGCCGTGCGGGATCGATGGGTGATGCAGGTTGCTTCAGTTTCTATCCCGGCAAGAATCTCGGCGCCTACGGAGAAGGTGGCGCAGTCGTTTGCAATGATGCCGGGATCGCCCAACGGGTTGCGCTGTTGAGGGATTGGGGACAGGCCTCGAAATACAACCATGTTGTGGCGGGGTACAATTATCGGATGGACGGAGTCCAGGGCGCGATTTTGAACGTCAAGATGAAGTACATTGAGGAATGGACCGAAGCGCGAAGAGCCGTCGCATCCCAATATCATCGACTAACGGAAAGCCATCCTTACAGACGGCCTGCTCCTCCGACTTACAGCCGTCATGTCTATCATGTGTACGCCATTGAAGTGCCTGAGCGAGATGAGGCTCAGGCCAAGTTGCAGGCCGCGGGCATCAGCACCGGCATTCATTATCCTGTGCCGGTCCATCTTCAGAAGGCTTATGCCGAACTTGGATACAAAGCAGGCGATCTGCCGATAACAGAGCTCTTGGCGGGCCGATTTCTTTCGCTGCCAATTTATGCCGAGTTACAGCCGGATCAAGTTTTGACAGTGATATCGGAATTGCAGAAGGCGGTTCTTACACAAGCTGCCTAGTCCGATCTTTACGGCGGCAGGTGATCTTGAACGCGCTACGGATTGTTCGGACAACGAGAGGATAATATTGTGACCGATTTGAAGGGAAAGCGGATACTGGTAACAGGCGGTGCCGGATTTATCGGATCGCACATCGTCGACCTGCTATGTGATGAGAGCTGTATCGAGATTATTGCGCTCGACAACATGGTCCGCGGCCGCCCTGAGAATCTCGAGCGCGCGCTGAGACGTGGACCCGTCCGGCTCGTGCATGGCGACATCCGTGATCACCGGCTGATGACCGCTTTGGTGAAGTCCGCCGATATTGTCTTCCACCAGGCAGCCTTGCGCATCACGCATTGTGCGGCGGAACCGCGCCTTGCAATGGAAGTCATGGTGCAATCGACATTCGATCTTCTCGAACTCTGTGTAAAGCATGACATCGAGAAGGTGATCGCAGCTTCGTCCGCTTCCGTTTACGGGATGGCCGATCATTTCCCGACAACAGAAGACCAGAACTCATACGACAATCGCACGCTTTACGGTGCTGCAAAGGCCTTCAACGAAGGTCTGCTGCGAACATTTAATGATATGTACGGTCTCGACTACGTCGCGTTCCGGTATTTCAACGTCTACGGCGACCGAATGGATATTCACGGTCGCTATACGGAAGTTCTGATCCGCTGGATGGAACGGCTTGAGGCCGGATTGCCCCCGATTATCTTCGGTAATGGTCGGCAGACGATGGATTTCGTGCATGCTCGCGATGTCGCGCGCGCCAACATCTTGGGTGCAAAGGCGAAGGTCAGCGACGAAGTGTTCAATGTCGCGAGCGGAACGGAAACGAGTCTGGCCGGACTGGCACGGGTGCTAAGCGAGGTCATGGGCAAGAAGGAGCTTGAACCAGAGTTCGCGCCGGAGCGCACAGTTAACCCGGTTCCGCGGCGCTTGGCTTCTATAGATAAGGCGGAAAGTATGCTTGGATTCCGCGCGACGATCCCGCTGCATCAAGGGCTTGCCGAACTGGTTGATTGGTGGCGGGCCGAACGCGAGACTTTAGCGTTGCCGAGCAAGCAGCAGGCACTAGGATCATGATCCCGATCGCATTGCCGCTTCTTGATGAGAGCGAAGCTGACGCAGCGCGAGAGGCTGTGCTGTCGGGCTGGGTCTCTCAGGGACCGCAAGTCGCCGCGTTCGAGCGCGAGTTTGCGGCCATGGTCGATGCGCCGTTTGCCTGTGCGGTGTCCAATTGTACGACGGCCCTGCACCTCGCCTTGGTCGCGGCGAATATTGGCAATGGTGATGAGGTGATCACCACCAGTCATTCGTTTATCGCCACGGCGAATTGCATCAGATACTGCGGCGCGACTCCGGTCTTCGTGGATATAGATCCGGAAACATACAACATCGATCCGGTTCGTGTAGCCGAGGCCGTTACGCCACGCACGCGCGCGATCCTGGCTGTCCATCAAATGGGTATGCCGTGTGATTTGGGCGCACTGACGGCTCTTGCTAAGAAGAACGATCTCATTCTGATTGAGGACGCAGCCTGTGCTGTAGGTAGCGAGGTCCGGATTGCTGAACGCTGGGACCGGATTGGCAAGCCTCATGGAGATATCGCTTGCTTCTCGTTCCATCCGCGCAAGGTGATCACGACAGGTGAAGGAGGCATGCTGACGACCTCCAATCCGGAGTTCGACGGCAAGTTCAGGCTTTTGCGGCAGCATGGCATGAGTGTGCCAGATACAGTTCGGCATGGTTCGCCGCAGGTGATTTTCGAGGACTACCTCGTTGTTGGCTATAATTACCGGATGACGGACATGCAGGCGGCTGTTGGCCGGAAGCAGCTCATGAAGTTGTCCGAAATTGTGGGTCGTCGCCGCGCGCTGGCTGCCGGATATGCAGAGCTTCTCGGCAACATTGAGGGACTGAGCTTACCGCTGGAGCCGGACTGGGCCCGCTCCAATTGGCAAAGCTACTGCGTGCGCTTGCCGAGCAAGGTCGACCAGAAAACAATTATGCAGAAGCTTCTCGATCAAGGCATCGCAACGCGGCGCGGAATTATGTGTTCACACCGCGAGGCTCCTTATCTAAATGGCGCGCCGCGCCACCAGTTACATCAGTCCGAAGCCGCGCAGGATCGTTCTATCCTGCTTCCGATCTACGCTCAAATGCGTGAGGATGATCAGCTGCGCGTCGCGGAGGTGTTGAAGTCGGAACTTCGATCGTGATGTGGACTACCATTGGGCGGCCCTAAATGCAGTCGCGAAACTCGATATCGTCGGGCGTTGATCGGTTTGGCTCGAATATTTTGTCCTTGGACGATGTCGCAAGGTCGAAGCCGCGGCTGCTTTTCCTACGGAAATACGGCAATCTTCCAGCCTTCATTGTTTCTCAGCTTCAGCAGCATGTGAAATGCCTCTCCATCTGGTTTGATGTTCGCGTGATCAGCGAAGATGGGGACTATAACGAGCTCTGTGACCGCTTTCAGCCCGACCTGACTTTGGTCGAATCCGGCGTGTACGGCAGCGCGCCTCGCATGACGAACGTATCGTCGTGTCCCGAAGTGCCGAAATTGGGATTTCTGAATGCTGATGCCTATTGCCCGACGCGAAGCACATTCTTGGCGGACATGGCGCGATGGGACATAGAGAACTTTTTTTCGATATCCGTATCGATGCCGGAATATTTGCCCGGCAATAAAGATCAGCTTTTCATTTGGCCGAATTTCGTCGATCCGAAAATCTATCGAGACTATGGGCAGTCTAAGAATATTCCTGTGCTCAATATTGGGAGCAGGGCGATCCACTATCCGTGGCGAAATCGGATCAATGAGCTGATTGCTCAACAATTTCCTTCTCTGGCATGCCCGCATTTCGGGTGGTTTGATCAGAAAAAAGCAGCACGCATGGTCTACGATGAGGAATATGCAAAACTCATCAATGCCGCATGGTTCGTGCCGACATGCGGGACAATCGCCCGGGAGGTCGTGAGAAAGCATTTTGAGGTTCCGGCTTGCAATACATGCCTGGTGACCGAACGGACCGCTGCATTGGAAGATGCGGGTTTTGTGGACATGGAAAACTGCGTGTTTGCAACGGAATCCGACGTCATTGACAAGCTCGATTATCTGTTTGCAAACCGGGATATACTCGAAAAGATCGGCGCCGCCGGGCGGAATCTCGTTCATTCACGTCACACGTCCCGTCAGCGCGATCAGATCTTCCAATGGTACTTGCTGAATAAACAGCGTCATGCCGATCAGCGGATCGTTCAGGTACGGCCTTTTGCACCTCTGACTCTTGCCGGCCCGGACTCACGCGCAAGAAACTATCAAAGCCTGTCCAACAGCATGGACAGGGCCGTTCTCGCTGAGGGGCACAAGCAACTCCAGTGCGGCAACTACGATGCCGCGGAACGGGCCTTCCTGCGTTGCCTGAACTATCATCGAATGCCTGAGCCGATGTTAGGTCTCGCCCTGTCGGCTCTCAAGAAAGGCGATTCTGCTGGGGCGGTCCGCTGGACGAGCCGGCTCATCGAGTGCGGATTTGAATTGGATAGGGCAACCGAACCGGACCCGGTCGAGTGGTCATATTTTATCATATCTTTGCTCTGCGATGGAAACGTGAAGGAGGCTGCGAAGAGAGTTGACGAGTTTCCGTTGCTAAACCACAGGCAGGTCGATCGATGCCGTTGGGTGATCGGAATTCTGAATGGTACTTCGGTTTCGGCGAGCCCTTCTGAGGGGCAGTTCTCACGGTCGAGTATCCATCAACTGCCTGAGACAAATTTGATGGCCTGGATCGAGGAGCTCTGCGAAACATTGAAGAGATGTGGGCGAGGGTATTTGGCTCAACAAATACGCGCGGCACTTCGCGAGAACAAAACCCAAGCTAGTGTAATTACTGGCCGGTCGAACGCTGAGTGGATTCCGTTCGTGGGAGCTCCCACGCATGAAACCCTCAAAGCAAAGCTTCGAAGGCGAGCACCGAAAGGTATTCGCTCGCTCGTTTCAAAGCTTCAGGCACGAGCAACACGCCTTGACGAGTTTGCATCCACCGTCAGCGTATGGGCGAGAGAAGAGCCGGTCCTGAATGCCCTGGTACTGGGGCCATCCGATCGTTCCAGCTATACGCGTGCGTTTCTTGACGGTGTCAGGAAGAATCCTCTGATGCCCCGTGTTGTCTGCGTAGGTGAGAGCTCAAGCGATTTCCGAAGATTGCAGAAAGAATTCACAGGAAGCGCCCAGATACATTTCAGCTCCAAGCCGCTGCAAGCGATCAAAATCGATGAAGAGCTTAGCTCTTTTGACTTGGTCCTTATTGAAGGTGGAGCGTTCGACGAAAAAGAAACCGTCGAGGCAGTTAATGGCGCGAGAACGGTCTTGGTTCGCGATATTGATACTCCGTCGGGAAATGCTGTGGTGGTGGACCTGTCGAGCAATCACTATCGAGTGGCATACGATCGATCATCGGAAGCTGGCCACTCTGTCATTTTCACAAAACCACATGGAGAGAGTCCCCGGCTGGTCGCTGTCTCTGTGGAGGCCAAGGAGAAAGATGGGATCGTCGATGGGATCACCTGACTCGTCCGACACACGGCCGCCACGCGACGCCGTTCCCTCGGTCTCTGTCGTTATACCGTGCTACAACTACGGACATTTTTTGGGACAATGTCTAACCAGTGTGCTCGCTCAGACAGGAGTTAATCTTCGTGTTCTGGTGGTCGATGACGCCTCGACCGATGATAGCGCGCTGGTCACGGCCCGATATGCCAGGGACGATCCCCGCGTTGAGCTGCTTTCTCTCCCAAAGAATGTGGGCATGATCCCGGCCGTCAATCGTGGTCTTTACGAGGCGAGAGGCGACTATTTCGTTAAACTCGACGCGGATGATCTGCTTCCGCCTGGTTCGCTTGCACGGTCAATCGCACTGCTCGAAGAGTATCCGAATGTCGGCTTCGTATACGGCCGGCCGCGCCACTTCACTGGCAAAGTGCCGCCGTTGCCGCGCTCGGGCCGGCCGCGCTGGAAAATCTGGTCAGGGTCCGAATGGCTGACGCTCCGCTGCGAATTGGGGCTCAACTGCATCAGTCAACCTGAAGCCGTGATTCGAAGTTCGTCATTGAGAATGGTGGGAGAATATAATGCCCGCCTGCCCCACACCTCCGACCTCGAAATGTGGCTGCGTCTGGCCACGGTATCGGATGTCGGGCGCATCAATGGGATCGACCAAGGATACTATCGGGTTCATCCCAACAGCATGCAGCGGACCGTCAATGCTGGTGCAATGTCCGATCTGATCGGGCGGCGCGAGGCGTTTCTAAGTGTTTTAGATGCAGTGGGCGAGCGCTTGCCTCACTCCGCCGCTGATCTCGAGGAAAAACTCCGACGCAAACTCGCCGTGCAGGCGCTGGACTACGCATGCTGGACCTATGACAGAGATCGAATAGAGCGGGAACTGGAACACGAGCTTATCGACTTCGCGGTTTCGACCTATCCTGGAGTGAGGGCTCTTCCGGAGTGGCACCGCTTGCAAAAACGTCGACAGCGCGGACGGCGAAGCCGATGGGCTCCCGGCTCGCTATTGGCTTCGGTCATCCGGCGCGGGCGTTTTGAAATCGATCATTACCGTTGGCTCAGAACGGGCGTTTAATGTGGCGCGTTAAGTCACGGTCCAGATCTGCTGGCAATCCAAGCCGCGTGGGTACGAGTCTGGCTTTGTTTTGAGGGCGGCATGGGATGCTCCAATTAATGAAGTTATTTAATTTGCTGTGGCGAGTATTAATTTATCTCTTGCGTTGAGGTATAGATATTTAATTGAGTGCCGATCGGATAGCGAGACGGTGAACTTCGACATTTGAGCTGGCTCCGACATCGAACGTCAGTCACCTAGGAGTCTTTTTTTGAGAGCCGGTATATCTGGATTTGCGCCGCGGCCATCGACGTTTCGCGGCTTTGAGACGACGGCAGCGCCATCGTCCGCGCGCGCGAACAAGTTCGCAGCGTGGCTTATGCTGTTTGGGTTGCTTCTTCCACCAGCGGAAGTGCAGATCTATATCGGTGGCCTGAAGTTCACAGTCGCTCGGATAGGAATATTCATTCTTCTTCTTCCCGCTTCTTTTATTTTGCTAAGCAAAGGGCGCCATCTGTTGGCGTGCGACTTCTTCGTGCTGGCATTGGCGAGTTGGATACTTTTCGCGGCCATCTACACGGACGGTACCGCTTCGCTATCTTCAGCAGGCGCTGAAAGCGTTGAATTTTTTGGCGGCTACATCGTTGCGCGGGCGTTCTTCTTCGGAGCGGCTGCTTTACGAGCATTCGTGAGTGTATTGAAAGTTGTTGCGTTCACCGCGATCATCTTCGCGATCGCAGACACTGTCTCTGGACGATTGGTCATTCATCACGCTTTCGCCTCGCTGCTGCATGTTGAGCCCATCAGCGATCAGTACAGGATGGGGATGGTGCGAGCAGCGTCGACATTCGATCATGCAATACTGTTTGGAGCATTTTGCTCGATCGTTGCAGCCATTTTATTCTATTCAGAGGCGAACGTTCTGAAGCGCGTTATGTATACTGGCGTGTGCTTGATGGGCGCTATCCTGTCGCTGTCATCGTCTAGCCTTATGGGATTCGCGATCATACTTGCCACATACAGCTATGATACATTGTTGAGGTCATATCCATGGCGGTGGTCGGCATGCTGGGCGGCGATTGGAGCAGGACTTCTTGTAATTATCATCGTCACCAACAAACCATTGGGTTGGGTTCTTTCAAATCTTACTTTGGATCCGGATTCCGGATACTTCCGGCTGCTAATATGGGACGCTTCGATTTTTCAGATCTCTGCCGCCCCCTGGACGGGGCACGCCTTCACGGATTTTGGTACGATAGAGTTGAATTCTGTCGACAGCGTTTGGCTTGTGTTGCCGTTGCGGTTTGGCATTCCGACGATCGTCTTTCTGGCTCTGGCGAATTTGGCGGCAGTATTACCGACCAAATATTCCGGCAACATGGGCACTCCGTACTTGAATCGGATGCGTACAGCTTTTTCGCTCATTTTGCTGCTGTTCGCGTTCATCGGGATAACGGTTCATTACTGGAATTATATCTGGATTTTCTGGGGTATCTGTCTCGGCATCCGGGCCTCACTCCGAGAACTGTCGCTCTACAGGAATCCTCGATCGTTCCTTTATTCGCAACCGGCGTCGAATCAGTTTGTGGGCGATCGACTGCGCTCACCTATGAGGGCGTGACGTATGCCGATGACGTTAGCCGTATTTGAATCAGCGTTCCGCAAGAAGATGATTGAGCAGCCCGGAAGGCAGATCTGGCGGCGAATTCGGCAGGTTCGAAAGCTTTGGCAAGAAGGCGGTCAACGGGAGGTGTGGATTCGCGCCCGGCGTGCGGTCGCGAAGCGGATTGCACCCATTTCGCCGCCGTTGACCTATCGTTTGCCGGACGTTCTTGCCGCAGACGTCTCGAAGCCAAAAAAATGGCCGACCCTACCTCTGGATGAAGGCGTACCCATTACTGTGAACTGGGTGGTCACGCCGCCAGCGGCGGGCTCCGGAGGCCACACAACGATCTTTCGATTAATCCAATATTGTGAGCGTGCGGGCTACCAGTGTCGCGTCTATATTTACGACGTCCACGGTAGCGACACATCATACCTGCGGTCTCAGGTAAAAAGCCTCTTCCCGAAATTGCTCGGTCCTGTTTCCGACGTGAGGGAGGGCATGGCGGACGCGCACGCAACCATCGCGACGTCCTGGCAAACCGCCTACCCGGTCTACAACGATCTATCAGTCGGCAAACGCTTTTACCTCGTGCAGGATTTTGAGCCCTGGTTCTATCCGCACAGTACAGAAGCGATCTTAGCGGAGAATACCTATCGGATGGGATTCCACGCGATAACAGCGGGCAAGTTTTTAGCTTCCAAACTGAAAGCCGATTACGGGATGGCGGCTGATCCGTTCGAGTTTGGATGCGATACGGACAAGTATCACTTAGTGACGAATTGCGTTCGCGATGGCGTTGTTTTCTACGCCAAGCCTGACACGCCAAGGCGCGCGTTCGAGCTTGGGATCATGGCGCTAAAATTCTTTGCCGAGCAGTACCCCCATCTCAAGATTCATATGTATGGAAGCCGGCTGGGGCACCTTCCTTTCCCCTGCATCGATCATGGCGTTTTGCAACCGCATGAGCTTAATCAAATATATAATCGGTGCTTTGCGGGTCTTAGTTTGTCCCTGACCAATGTTTCCCTCGTTCCGCATGAAATGTTGTCGGCGGGATGCATTCCAGTGGTCAATGACGCCGAGCACAATAAAATCGTATTGAACAACGAATTTGTCCGGTACGCACCGCCAGATCCTCATTCTCTCGCGAGAGCGTTGGGTGAGCTCGTGACGAAGGATAATTTCGAATCCCTTGCATCATCTGCTTCCGCGAGTGTTGCTTCGATGCCGTGGGATGCGGCGGGCAGAGCCGTCGACGAATGTCTTCAGCGAGCGCTGGGAAAGTGGGCGACTGGTTAGCTCCGTTCGTCGCGAGAGTCAGGTCGACTTAATCGGAGTGAGAGGTCGGTGATGGTCTGAGAGGTACCAAGTGAACGTTACAGGTCGCTGCGCGATTCCTGGAAAGAACGTTTCGTTTTTGTAGATATAAGGTAGATACCCGAATTGAGCTGCGAGTTCGGTAAAGGCGTTTGTAGCAAATGCGCACATAAGAGCTGGCCGGCTTCGGCGAATTGTCTCAATTGATCCTTTTAGGATATCGAGCTCCGCTCCCTGGGCATGCAGTTTTATGAGGCTTGGCGATAAATTATAAGAGTCCAGTGTTTTACACGCTACCGCGTATTCTTTTACATCGACCTTGTTTTCATCGAACCGGAGCATCCTTCCAGGGTCTTTGAGCCAATCCGTCGCCGTCGCGCGATCGGTCGCGGCCATACCATCGCATTCCCACCTGCCGTAGGACGGCACAAAGAATGTAATCGTCCCTGATTGTGCTCCAAGTGCGCAATCCTGAACGGTGACGAAAGCATCGTCACGAAAGCGCTCCGATAGCCGAGCGGCCGATCGCGGCTCCGGTTCGAATGCGAATATTCTTGCTTTTGGAGCCTGGCTTTTGAACGCAGCAGTACTCTGCCCCCGATTTGCTCCGACATCGATGATCAAGCCATCCCCGATTGAAAACCAACTGGTTCCTGCGTATTCGGGTTTGGCTGCCCAGGCGGCGGTCATATCCATAACCGCAAATCGCGAGGCGGCTAAGCCGGGGACCACAGAATAGAGGTAACGTACCACGGGCTTTAAATGCATAGCTTCGATGTCATCCCAAAGCCTGGACAGATTGGTTAATTTATTTGTCGCTCGTCAAAAGGCCCAGGTCTGATCTAGGTCGTGCGTGCTTCGAAACGTCAACATTAATAGAATAAAATTGAGGTGATTTAAAATCTATACGAAAAATCGAATAATTCCGCTATGATGAGGCAGACGAGCCTGATGGTTATTTATCCGGATCGGCGAGGTGAAATTGACCTCGGCGCAGGGGCAGGAGCGATCGTCGTGATTTCAAGTCGCGTATCCGAATCCGCCGTTTTGATTGTGGGTTTTCGTAATCCATCTGATATTTGCAACTGCTTGACTGCACTTTCGAAGGCTTCGGCTGAAGCTCAGTTTGATATCTTTATTTGCGAGAACGGTGGTGCCGCGGCTTACCGCAATCTTATTCGAGATCTGATCGGTGTGGACGGGCCTTGCGAGCCAGGGGCGCGCAGTGATGAAGATGCCGATCGATCGGGCTTTACTGAATTGGAGTGTCTCGGGCTTCGGGGAAAGTCTTCGCGCGTGTGGATCGCGTGCGCTCCTGAAAATCTTGGCTACGCAGGTGGTATAAATGCTTGGCTTCGACCGCTTCTGCGGACAGCGGGCTGGAAAGGAGTCTGGATTTTAAATCCGGACGCTGAGCCCTATCCGGATGCGCTAAAAGAGCTTATTGGCCGCGCAATTGCGGGCAACAAAGCAATGGTCGGTAGCACGATTCTCGAAGAAGGTCAGACCGACGTCATCCGATTTCGCGGCGGTCTTCGATGGGAGCGATTCACTGCAAGAAGTGTAGCGATCGGATTCGGAGATCCGCTGCAATCGCCGTACGATCTGTCTGCGATAGAGGCCTCCATGGACAGTCCATCGGGGGCATCGATGTACGTGACCAGAGCGTGCGTTGAAAAAATCGGCCTTCCCGACGCAAGCTATTTTCTTTTTTTTGAAGATCTGGATTGGGGAGTTAAGGCCAAGCCACTCGGCCTTGGGTATGCGGCCGCATCGATCGTTGCCCATAAGCGCGGGACAACGACAGGATCAACCGCGAGAGCGGGGACGCCTTCACGCTTATCAGTTTATCTACTGCACCGTAACGCCATTCATTTCGTCCGGCGATATTTTCCCTGGACTGTTCCTTTGCGGGTCTGCGTTTCACTGCTGTACGCATTCCGTTTCCTGTTGCGAGGTGCGCCGCAAAGTTCTGCTGCGGTGCTTGAGGGGATATTCGCTGGGTTGAGGGGAGAAGTTGGTCGTCCAGCGTGGCATCGCGATCAGCCTCCGATTATGGCGTTGGGTAAACCCGTGGCTGAAGATCAATGGGTGGTTTAAATGTCATGCTACGAAATGCTTTGATAGCGGGGACATTGTGATGTCTGCGCGGCTCGATGTTTTCCTCCCGTTGCCTCTCACCAATCGCGGGCCGAGTTATACGTGCGGAATGATTGCGAAAGGTATGGCGAGCGACGAGTTAGCCGTCACAGTCGTTACGCCGCGCACGCGCAGGCTCTCCGTACATCCGGCGCGGGTCATTCAGGCGCTCCCGTATTGGGCGCGGTATGTCCCCTATCGATGGGTGCGTTCGATCTCGACAAGCAGAATTCATTCCGCGTTTAGTTCTCAGGTTAAGGCTGCTCCGTCGCAGACGCGCGCTGCGTATATTTGGCCTGACGCATCGATAGGCGCCATCAAGGAGCTGAAGCGAGCGAACGTCAGGATTTTCCGCGAGATGATCAATTGTCATCGGGGAACGGCTAAAGGAATTCTCGACGAGGAATACATGCGCCTGGGGGTAGCGCCTGGTCACACGATCACCGAAGCTTCCGTGGCTGCGGAGCAGGAAGCGCTTGAGGCAGTCGATTATGTGTTCTGTCCAAGTCTGATAGTAGAGCATTCGCTGCTGGAAAATGGTTTGGCAGCCTCGAAGATCATTTCGGCGAGTTATGGCTGGGATCCAGCGCGTATTCATGGATCGTCCAGACTTCTTGAACCGTGTGACGGATTAACCGTTGTCTTCGCGGGAACGATCTGCGTTCGCAAGGGCTGTCATCTGTTGCTGGAGTACTGGTCGAAGAGCAAAGTGCGTGGCCGCTTGGTTCTGGCTGGAGCAATGGAGGCAACGATCAAGGAAAAATGTGCGGCGTTGCTTGCAAGAGATGATGTCGTGGTGCTCGAGTTTGTCTCTGATATTGGCGCGCTCTACCGCTCCGCGGATGTATTCGCTTTCCCCTCTCTGGAGGAGGGGGCTCCGCTGGTGATCTACGAAGCCTGTGGAGGCGGATTACCCATTCTCACAACGCCGATGGGCGTGGGAAGGATCGTGCGGCATGGTCAGGAAGGATTTGTGCTCGATCCTTTTGACGAGAAGGGATGGATAGAAGGCATTCAACTGCTAGCCGAGGATAAAAAGCGCCGCATCGATATGAGCGCTGCTGCCGTGGAACGATCTCAATTGTTTCGTTGGGATATGGTCGCAGAGCGGCGCAAGAAGCAGGTGTTACAACGATTGTTCGATAATGGGCCCGTATCCGACTCAATAGCGGAGTACGCGGATGTCGCAATTTGAGCGTGTTAAGATCATTGCGGTCCTGTGGTTGGTGCTGATGCTTGCAAGCGAAAGCCATGCTGACCAGAACGGCGACAAAAAGTCTGCCGTAGATATCTCCGGCTTTCCGGATGCAACAAATACGGGGCCCCCTGCAGGGTTGACGCTTAAACCGTCCGGGCCTCTCGTTATCAATACGCCTGGAGCCGTCATTGAAGCCCTCGATATTTCGGGCGACGTTATTATCAAAGCTTCGAATGTGACGCTTCAGAATTCTAGAATCAAATCCAACGGCTTCTACGTGGTGCGAATCGAAAAAGGCCTGACGGGCGTGATTGTCCAAAACTGCGAGATCGACAACCAGGCTGCAGGCGGCGCCGGTATCACGGGGCAGGGAAAATTCATTGCCAACAACATTCATGGTGCCGCGGACGGCATCAATATTTGGGGTGACGACACCGTCATCCAGGACAACTACATTCACGATATGGCAGGCCCACCCAGCGCACATTTCGATAGCATCCAGGCAGACGGCGCTTTCAAAAATCTAACTATCGAGCACAACACGGTGATCAACGAACACGGCCAGACGTCCACCATCATGCTCGATAACTACTGGGGGCCGATCGACAACGTAAAGATCAACAACAATCTGCTGGTCGGTGGCGGATATACTGTTTATCTAGCCGAGGTGGGCAAAGGCCAGCCTGGTGGGGGTCCCGTCACCAACATCGCGTTCACCAACAACGTTCTCGTAAAGGGATACTACGGCTATTGGGATATCCGCGCCGAGCTTGGAAACAAACCGATTGTCTCTGGAAACGTGGACAAGGTGACCGGCGTGAAATTGCGGGCGCCGCCGGCACTGGCACGTCAACAATAAATTTCATCCAAGAGTATGGGCGTGGCGCTCGCGCGAAATAGCAGATCGCACATCAAAACGTCGTTCGGTGAGAAACGGCCCGTCAGGGCTTTCGAAAGTAAATGCAGTCTTGGTCCGATTGGCGGATGAGGGGCGCTATTCCAGCTTTTGAGAAGAATTCGTCTACGGCCTTTCTGCAACCGGAAAACGTCCCATAGTCATCAATGATTATAAATCCATCCCTCACGACCCGATCATAAAGCGTCTCAAGACAGACTTTTGTAGAGTCATACCAGTCACCGTCGATTCTCAGCAGGGCGATCTGATCTATTGCGCTCAGTGAACGCGGAACCGTGTCCTGAAACCAGCCTACGTGAAAAACAAAGCTCTCCTTCGCTAGGCCGAGCTTCTTGACGAGAAAATTTTCGACGGCTGGTTGAGATATTCCAGCACAGGCGCCGATTGGGATCAATTCAGGATCATCGTCGCGCATTTGTACGCCGGGATGTCTCGCTTCGAAGTCGACGATCACTTCCTTGTCGTGAGATGATGGCTGCGGTAGGCCTTCGAAAGAATCGAAGAGGTGAAAACGCCGATGCGGCCCTGGATGATTTGAGTTGGCGATAGCCATTAGTCCAACGCATCCGCCGTTCCAAACGCCACACTCGACGATATCGCCAGCAAGGCCTTCCGAGTTGATTGAAGTTACGGCCTCGTAGGCGTCAAAGAGGCGAGGCATTGGAAGCATGGTATTTGGTAGGACTTTATAGACTGCCTGAATTTGCGCCGGTCGAAATAATTTCTTGGCCGGTATGTTCCGCGCATCGCGGAGCATCTTGTAGGATCGATGTAGAAGAAGCGATTTTTTGACCAGGGCTCTCAGTCCAGCGTCAGCCATCCCAAGGATCTCCTTCGGTCGCTAGGTACGATCCGGTGGCCGTGGATTTATTACCTCCAAAACGGAGCCGACGGCGCACGGGTAATATAATTCACTTAAATCATGCATATAAATCATCATTATAAATGTTGGGCATGTCAATGTTTTCGTTGGGCCTGCGTTTAATTCGCAAATCCAACTTGGTGCGCTACTGGCGGGGATTCTGTAGCCGGGCAGCACGCACCGCTGACTTTCGGTATGTGCTACCCGGCGGAGAGGACTGGACCTTTGTTACACGTAAGTGGGTGTTTGGGTCTGGGCCATCGACTTCATATATGCCTCGCGCATCTGTTGAGAGCGCTCATCGTAGAAGAAGGAGATAAACGCGTAGCGGTGATCTCGTGTAACCGGCGTCACCTCATGCAACAGCGAGCAGGAGAACACGATCGCGTCCCCAGGCGGAGCTCGGTAAGTTTCGCTACCGAATTCCGGAAAGCGAAGATCGCCGCCTTCGTAACCCTCGTTCAAATTGATTGTTACAGCAAAGCGGCGATGGGCGACGACAGGAGCGGTATTGTCGCGATGCGGTCGAAAATGGCCTCCCGTCTCCGCATCATAGCGTCCAACGAGATATCGCTCGATGCGCGTCGTAGAGAACTGAAAGGCGCGGTACACCATCGGCAATAGTCGACGTTCCAGCAGGTCTCTTGTCCGCTGGAGCGCAGTTGCGTCGGAAATAAAGTAGTCCAAACGTTTCCTGAAGGCGGGGTCGAATTTTTCGACGATCTTGCCTTCCTTTTCAATCGCGCCAATCTCGCGCCCACCAGCGGCCTCATAGAGGCTCACAAGCTCGCGGCAGAACGCGCGATCGAACACGTTAGGAACATGCAGCACAGGCGCGTTTCCAGCGCGGGACGGCCTTGGCAGATACTCGCGGAGCAAAGCGATAACTCGCTCAGTAAACGCTGCCGGCTCGGTGAAAGGCACGATCTCCAGGATCTGTAACGTGGGACTCAATATGAATGCAGTCGGGCGGATGTGCGTCGCCGCCGGTTCTGGATCTGCCAGCCCATAATGTCTTGCGACAAGTGCATCAGTGTCGAGAACGAAAAGCTGTCCAGGGGGGCGCTGATGCACGCGCCCATGATGGAAATCGTCGGGATCATTGCTAACGCCCAGAAAAAGCGCCCGCTTATGATCGAACAGGTCGTTATGACGTCCGAACGTGACCAAAGTCTTGGCTATCTCAGGCCCTCTGGCGGAGCCGAAGAAAAACAAGACAATGTGACGACCCGCCAGCTCATCGAAAGCAACCTTCTCGGAAGTGTTTCCTGTCGCTGCAGAGAACCATGGGGCCGGTTCGCCGGCGCTGAGGGGCTTGATCGGCGTCATATCTGGCTGTCTCTCTTCGCAAGTCCTGTCGGGATCGAGTAGCCGGGAGATTGGCCTCCATTTTCGATCAACTGTTGATCAGAATATGTCTCGCACGCGGCAATGGGTATTTAATTGGCTTCGGCTCGGTCGGGTGGAGATACGCGAGCCTGCCCCTTCGTGATGCCTCTCCCAACATCAGGCTTATTTGAAAGTGTGGTGTGGAAATATTCCCAGTTACCTCCAATATCCGCCACCACCGCGCGACCGGAGGTGCTTCCCTTTCCGGGGCTTGATGTGGCGGGCGCGTTATTGAGCGCGATTTACCGTTAAATTAGGTTTGATTATCCGAGTGGAGTTTTCCGCTGGGCGAGGCCGGCGATGCATTCTGGGCGGGAAGGCGAGTGGTTATGCTGGGTAATTGTGCTTTAGTGGTATTTTAAAGTGATTCGATATTCCGGGACTTAGTGCATCTGCGAGAAGCCAGAACCGCAGTGAATCCGTAGGTAAGGATTATCTATAGTTGAGCCGGCATGACTTTCTAATTTTTAACGTCGAGCAATGCGCGCCTAGATAGTGTCAAATTTCGAGTTGCAATGTATGGCCTTAATATCTCCAGCGTGTGAGTAAAGGCCGCCCTTGGGAATATATTGCTGAATAAGGGATATATTGAAACGTTGGTTTATGAACATTTGCGTTGCGTGTGATCAATACACCACAAATTCCGCGTCGCTTGGTTGCGTTTAATCCTGAAATCGCCAGCAGATTCAAAGAGATTAACTCGATCAATCTGGTTTCCGTGCCAAGTTTGATTAACAAAACGAAAATCACCTTCGGCGAGCCGCTATATCGTCCCAAAAAAGCCGCTCGCAATCGACCAATACGGCCCCGGTGAACTGCTCGACCGATCGCATCACACAAGTCGGTCGAGCATTAAACTACCGTCGAACTTGAAGGAGAGTTAAATTGGCCACAGCAACTGGATTTCCTGATGCAACCAGTACTGGAGTTCCCGCGGGAGTGACGCTCAAGTCGTCTGGACCGCTCGTCATCACCACGCCAGGAGCCGTCATCCAAGGCCTGGATATCTCGGGTGGCGTCGTCATTAAAGCTCCGAACGTGACGCTCCTGAACTGCAAGGTGTCGTCCAGCGGTTATAACGTTGTTCAGATCGATAAGGGCGTGACCGGCGTCGTCGTCCAGAACTGCACGATTGACGCTCAAGGCGCCGGCGGCATGGGCATCGCCGGCCAGGGTAAGTTCATCGGCAACAATATTTATGGTGCCGCAGATGGCATCGATGTGCGGGGCGACAACACCGTCATTCAGGACAACTACATCCATGGCATGGCCGGTTCGTCTGCGTCTCACTTTGACGGCATTCAGGCCGATGGCGGCTTCAAAAATCTGACCATCGATCACAACACGGTCATCAACGAGAACAACCAGACGTCCGCGATTATGCTGGACAATTACTGGGGGTCCATCGACAACGTTAAGATCAACAATAACCTTCTCGTCGGTGGCGGATACACTGTCTACATGGCCGAGATGGGGTCAGGCCAGCCTGGAGGCGGACCGGTCACTAACGTCTCGTTCACGAACAATCATGTCGGACCTGGCTACTACGGTGATCTATACCTGCGGTCCGAGCTCGGCCATACGCAAACCATCAGTGGAAACGTCAATGACGGTGCCACGATTGCTAAAGCCTTGGCCACGACGGGGCAAAACACCAGTGGGTCAACGCCATCAACCCCGACGTCTCCAACAACGCCCACTCAGCCGACGACACCGGATGCTCCGAAGATTGATGCCTTCTCCAACGACAGTGGCGTCGCTGGCGATCACATCACCAACGACAACACGGTGACGCTGACCGGTAAGGCTGCTGCCAACAGCACCGTCAAGGTGTTCGATGGCACGACCCAGATCGGAACGGCCACGGCGAACGGCAGTGGTGCGTGGTCCTACACGACCGCCGCGTTGAAGGATGGTAGCCACAGCTTGACCGCGAAGGCGACCAATGCGTCTGGTGCCACCAGTGCTGCGTCTGCGGCGCTGTCCCTCAAAATTGACACCACAGCGCCAACGGCTCCGACTATGGCTACGTCCGCCGCTTCAACTGCGGCCACGACCGCAGCGACTGCAGGGACCGCGGCCAACACTGTGACTGTGACCGGCACGGCGGAGGCCAACAGCACTGTTAAGGTGTTTGACGGCTCGACACAGATCGGAACGGCGACGGCGAACAACAGCGGTGCCTGGACCTTCACGAGCGGTGCATTGGCAAGCGGCAACCATAGCCTCACGTCAAAGGCGACGGACGCTGCGGGCAACACGGGTGCCGCCTCGAAGGCTGTGACCGTCAACATTCCGTCGACGCCGACCACACCGACCACACCGACTGATCCTACGGGCAATCCTGGTACGCCGAGCACTCCAGGTGCACCCAAGATCGCGTCGTTCTCGAACGACACCGGCGTCCGAGGGGATGGTATCACCAGCGACAACACGCTGACCCTGACGGGGACTGCGGCTGCGAACAGCGTGGTTAAGGTGTTTGATGGCGCCAAGCAGATCGGGACTGCCACCGCGAACAGCAGTGGTGCGTGGAACTACACGACGACCGCTCTGGCGGACGGTGCTCACAATCTCACGGCGAAAGTCACGGATAAGGCGGGCACCAGCGCGTCGTCTGCCGATTTGTCGGTGAAGATCGACACGCATGCGCCTGATGCACCGAAGATTGCGTCGTTCTCGTCAGATGGAAAGGCAGTCAGCGGTGGTGCAGTCCATACGGATCACGTCACGCTGACTGGAACAGCTGAAGCCAACAGTGTGGTGAAGGTGTTTGACGGCACCAAGCAGATCGGAACCGCGACGACCAATGACAAGGGAGCGTGGACCTACGCTGCAGACAATCTTGCGGATGGAAAACACAGCTTCACGTCGACAGCCAGTGATGCTGCCGGCAACATCAGCAAGGCATCGGCGGCAGTTGGCCTGAATGTCGATACGCATAATGATGCGCACACGGCGGATTCCGCGTTTACCGGTCTCTACCAGAAATGGAATGACACGGTGACGTTCAAGGGAACGGCCGATCCTTATAGCCAGGTCACGATCTACGATAATGGCAAGGGATCTGTCGGGACCGTGAAGGCGGCCAGCGATGGCACATGGAGTCTCTCCACCAAATCAGCGGTGTCGGATACTGTCCATAACTTCACGACGAAAGTCGTGGATAGCAGTGGTCACAGCAGCATGGCTGCCGGCAGCGCCATTCTCGGCACCAACGGTGGCGATATGCTGAAGGGAACGTCAGGCAACGACTTGTTCAGCGGCAATGGTGGTCGTGACACCTTTGTGTTCGCACCGAACTTCGGCAAGGACGTCATCAAGGACTTCCAGGAGGCTGGTCGCAGCCACGATGTGGTGCAGTTCAGCAAGAGCGTGTTCGACAGTTTCGCGGACGTTCTGGCTCATGCATCGCAAAGCGGTCAGGACGTGGTCATCAACGCGGGAAGCGGTCACTCGCTGACGTTGAAAGACACGAAGCTGGCTTCGCTCGACAAGTACGACTTCCACTTCGCATAACGTCGAGGTCGACGCGTTCAGTACAAGAGTACCCAAGAGCGGTGTGACAACCGCTCTTGGGATAATTCAATAGATAACTCGTGGGGCACCTACGATGGTCGAGTCTGGTCGACGGGGGGTAAATCCTCCGCACAATGGAATGCAATCTGCAAAAACAGCTGCACCCGGGGCCGGTTCGAAATGGGCTCCACAGATCACTGCGTCTGCGGCTGCCTTACGGCGCTTTGCACACTCGCCGAGATTCGCTGGAACGTCCCGCGAATTTTTCAGGGCATTCGAACGCGCGCGGTCTTTTTCGTCCCGGTCGCGCCAACGTTTGCGCACGGCGGTTGAACGCGTTAGGCCGCTGGTTTTCTCGGCTCAGCCGCGGCGCTCGGTTGTCGCGTTTAATCAACAGAGGTCGGAGGTCGTCAATTTTCTGGCCTCGTGCCGACACGCGTTCTGGGGGCTGGCCGTCTTCAGCGGCTTGAGCAACCTTCTGATGTTGACCGGTTCGTTTTTCATGCTGCAGGTCTATGATCGCGTCTTGCCCAGCAGGAGCGTGCCGACGCTGATTGCATTGCTGGCTCTGGCTATTCTTCTGTACGTCTTTCAGGGCGCACTTGATCTGGTTCGTACCCGCATCAGCGGCCGCATTGGGCGCTTCCTCGAGGAAACGCTTGGCCACAGGGTCTATGATGCTGTTGTCCGTCTGCCGCTGAGGACCCGCGGTGATGGCGACGGCCTGCAGCCGCTACGCGATATCGATCAGGTCCGTAGTTTTCTCGCCAGCGGCGGTCCGAGTGCGCTGTTTGATCTTCCGTGGATCCCGCTCTATCTGGCCATCTGCTTCTATTTCCATTTCTGGATTGGGACAGTGGCTTTGGCTGGCGCCATTGTGCTGGTTGGCTTCACGGCTCTCACCGAGATCCGCACGCGAAATGCCACCAAGGCATCGGCGAGCTTCGCGATGTCGCGCAACGCCCTTGCCGTTGAGGGACGTCGCAATGCCGAAGTGTTGCGGGCCATGGGAATGAGACACCGGGCTGCGGCGCGCTGGCTCGAAGTGAACAAGCACTACATGGCTGCAAACGAAGCGGCCAACGATGTGGCAAGCGGCCTCGGCGGAATGTCGAAGGTCTTCCGTATGATTCTGCAGTCCGGCGTTCTCGCCGTTGGCGCCTATCTGGTCGTCCACGGGGAGGCGACGGCAGGGATTATCATTGCCAGTTCGATTCTCACATCACGCGCACTCGCTCCGGTCGAGTTGGCCATCGCCAATTGGAAGGGCTTTGTTTCGGCGCGTCAGTCCGCGCGGCGCCTGGACCAGCTCCTGACGCTGTTGCCCAGGGAAGAGGAGCCGATGGAGCTTCCGCCGCCGGAGCAATCATTGACCGTTGACCGGATTCACGTTGTGCCGCCTGGCGGCGAGCGGGCCGTGCTGCAGAACGTCTCGTTTTCGCTGACCAGCGGTCAGGGACTGGGAATCATCGGACCGAGTGGATCGGGCAAATCGTCTCTCGCTCGCGCCCTTGTCGGTGTGTGGCCCCAGCTGTACGGCAAGATTAGAATCGATGGCGCCACGTTTGACCAGTGGTCGCCGGAGGCGCTTGGCAGGCATATCGGGTATCTTCCGCAGGACGTCGAATTGTTCGATGGCAGCGTCGCGGTCAACATCGCTCGCTTTGATCCGAAGGCGACCCCAGCGGCGGTGCTTGAGGCTGCGCGTGCGGCCGGAGCGCATGAACTGATCCTGTCCTTTCCTGATGGATACGGAACCAAGATAGGAGAGGGCGGAATGGCGCTCTCCGCTGGCCAGCGGCAGCGCATTGCTCTTGCGCGGGCTTTCTATGGCAATCCGTTCCTGGTGGTTCTTGACGAGCCGAGTTCAAATCTCGATTCCGAGGGAGAAGCGGCGCTGACGAAGGCTATTCTCAACGTGCGTCAGCGTGGGGGCATTGTGATCGTTGTCACGCACCGGCCAAAGTCCCTCGACGGTGTCAACCATGTTCTGGTTGTTGCCGACGGCACATCGCAGGCGTTCGGTGAGAAGGAGGAAGTGCTGAGCAAGGTTCTGCGTCAGCCTACGCCCGTGCCGCTCAGAATGGCGGCCGATCGTGGGAGGGTTCGATGAGCCAGCAGATGATCGAGTCGCCGAACCACAAGATGATCGACTCAGCCCAGCATTCCATTCAACGTTATCTCATCGTGGGCATCGTCCTGGTGATGATGGTCACGTTCGGCATCGGCGGATGGGCCGCGACAACTGAGTTGTCCGGCGCAGTCGTCGCGCAAGGTACACTTGTGGTCGACTCCAGCGTCAAGAAAGTGCAGCACCCGACTGGAGGCGTTGTCGGCGAACTGCGGGTGCGCGATGGGGACCGGGTTCGCGCCGGCGACATTCTGGTTCGTCTTGATGAGACGCAAACCAAAGCGGCTGCATCGATCATCACCAAGAACGTCGATGAATTCATGGCGCGTCAGGCTCGCCTCGAAACCGAGCGCGACGGGCTCAATGAGGTGGTTTTCCCTGCTTCGCTGCTGGAGCGCGCCCGTCAATCGAACTCGGATGCTGCACACGCGGTCTCATCCGAACGTAGTCTGTTCGAATTGCGCCGCCAGGCGCGCCAGGGGCAGAAATCACAGCTCAAGGAGCGCAGTGCCCAGCTGGAGGATGAGATCAAGGGCTATCTCGGACAGGTCGACGCGAAGAAGAAGGAAGTGGACTTCATCCAGCAAGAACTTGAAGGCGTGCGAACCCTCCGGGAGAAAAATCTGGTTCCGATCACCCGCCTCACAGCCTTGGAGCGTGATGCGGCCCGCATCGAAGGCGAGCGCAGTCAGCTGAGCGGTATGATTGCACAGTCAAAGGGCAAGATGGCCGAAATCGCACTTCAGATCATTCAGATCGATCAGGATTTGCGGAGCGAAGTTGGTAAGGATCTCGTTGAAGTGCGTTCAAAGCTGGCTGAACTTGCCGAACGCAAGATTGCTGCCGTCGATCAATTGAACCGCGTGGATATCCGCGCGCCGCAAAATGGACGGGTGCATCAGCTCTCCGTGCATACAGTTGGCGGTGTAATCGGGCCCGGCGAACAGATCATGCTGATCGTTCCGGATGCTGACGCGCTCGCGGTCGAGGTCAAGATTGCGCCTCAAGATATCGACCATGTCCATCTCGGGCAGGCAGCCATCTTGAGATTTGCAGCCTTTAATCAGCGTACCACGCCGGAGATCAAGGGAGAGGTCAGTCTTGTTTCCCCGGACCTCACGCAGGATCAACGCACGGGCACCAGCTATTACATGTCTCGCATCATGCTCAAGACGGATGAAATCGAGCGACTCGGTGGAGCAAAACTTCTTCCAGGCATGCCGGTTGATGCCTTCATCCAAACCGGTGGTCGAACAGCGCTATCCTATTTGATGAAGCCTTTGCGTGATCAAGCCTCGAGGGCGTTCAAGGAGAATTAGGTTCAAACCGCCGCTTTCGCGGATCAAGGCGTGCCAGGGAATCCTTGTCATAGAAAGACAGGGATTCCCTGAGCTGTTTGACATGAATGGCGGCCGCGCGATGCGGGCCTTGAGCCTTCAGCTCGACAGCCATTGCCCTTTCGTGGATGCTGGCAAGCGTCGTGTCCTGCACGGACCCCATTCGCGCGGAGTTCAGCAGATCGTTTAATCCACTGTCTGATAATCCGAGATGGGGCAAGCCACGCAGCCATTCTCGGACGTCGATGAGGGGGGCGATCTCAGCGCCTTCAATCGTCAAGCAAGTCAGTCGTCCTGTTGCGAAGGCACCAGTGTCGATATTGATCCGGTTGGGCCGGATATCGGGTTGGCGAACGGGCGTGTGCCCGTGCACCACGATTTTCTCAAACTCTCTGTCCCAGAGCAGAAAGTCATCTCGGATCCAGAGCAGATCCTCCTCTTCCTGTTCTTGGATTGGAATGAGCGGCCGCAATCCTGCGTGAACGAAGACGAAATCGCCACAAAGGAATATCGGTTTGAGTGTTTCGAGGAACTGGCGATGCGTTGTGGTGAGCGCACTGCTCAGGCTTCGCGCCAATTGCGCGCGTTCATAAGGTGCGGGGTTTATCGGAGGTTTTACGCCAAAGGAAATGAGAGTTTCGAGGCCGCCACACTGCCTCCAGCCATCCAGGATTTCTGAATTGTCCAGGAATTTGAGAAGAAGTGCTTCGTGATTACCTTTGAGGAAAACTTTCTCGACTGCGAAATCGTCGTTGGTGAGAAGATCAAGCACAGTCCTTGAGGATGGCCCGCGATCAATATAGTCGCCAAGGAAGACAGCGATCGGCCGTGAAATCGGGCGGAGTGCAATATCTATTTCGATCTGGGACAGCATCGGGGCGAGAAGATCGGCGCGGCCGTGAATATCTCCAACGGCATAGATACGCACGCCCTCGGGAACACTCGAGGCTCGCGGGTTATTCCGTGAAAGTAATTTCCACACCATCCGGTCCGCGCTATCGGTTCGAGATTGCTCCTGACGGTTTCGCCCTATGGCCTGCACTGGCAGCCAACTAGTGGTCCGATTCTAACGTTTGTATCCCGTCTCGGTGGGCAAAGGTTCTAGTGGAGCTTTGGATTTGACGTTCGCATCACGAATTTGCGGCAAGCAGGGCAGCGAACGTCAAATCCGCTCCACTAGCGCCACGGCTGAAATCATACAGTGATGTTCTTTTTGGCGCATTAACATGGGCTTAAGTTTTGGACCTTGATTAGGCCGCGCGCCGACATTTAAGATCATTAAATGCTGGGGGACTTCACTTACTGACCTGGGTGGCGATGTGACCATCTACCGCAGACTTGCAGCCGTAGCGGCCTGGCTAAGTCTTGGCTTCATTGCTTATGCCACGCTTTCTCCTATCGGCGTTCGCCCTCATGTCGCAGGCGTAGGTTTTGAACATATCGGTGCGTTTGCCCTCACGGGCTTGCTATTTACGCTGGCTTACCCGCGTCATTCGCTGCTGGTCGCAATGCTCGTATTCGGGACCGCCATTATCCTTGAGCTATCTCAACTCCTTACGCCTGACCGCCATGCCCGATTGTCGGATCTGCTGATTAAACTTGCGGGCGGCTCAATCGGTATTGTAACCGCGCGCTTCTGGGACAGGCCTCCAGATTAGTTCTTTGTGTCGACGGGCTATCTTATTGATTTTAAATAGATTTTATTCTTGATTATTGAAGCGTCGGGCATATTATCCATATTCGACCTAATTAAATCTTGGTGCGATTAAATGTCTTGAATTAAATAATAATAAACAATTAAATGGCCCGCGGTCGAATTGCAGGCAGGGCTGAGGCCATGGCGGGACGCGGCGCAGTGTTGGTAACGGGCGGTGCCGGTTATATCGGCTCCCACTGCTGCAAGGCCTTATCTGAAGCTGGATATCTTCCGGTCTGTTTCGACAACCTCTCTACAGGCCACAGGCGTTTTGTGCAGTGGGGGCCGCTGCTGGAGGGGGACGTCCGGGACCAAAAGCGGCGTTGAGATGGTCTTCCGATCCTATGACTTCGCAGCGGTCATGCATTTTGCCGCAGTGAGCGCAGTCGGCGAATCCGTCATTGATCCGCAGAAGTACTATTCAAACAACGTGAGCGGCACGCTTTCGCTGTTACGAGCGATGCGGGAGGCGAACTGTTCAAACCTGATATTTTCCAGCACCGGCGCCGTCTACGGCAACGCCGGTTCTGATCCGATTGCCGAGACCGATCCGAAGCAGCCCGTCAATCCTTATGGCAAATCCAAATTGATGATCGAGGAAATCTTGTCCGATCATCGCAATGCTTATGGACTGAATTCGATTTGCTTCCGATATTTCAATGCCAGCGGCGCAGATGCCTCGGGAGTTATCGGCGAGCACCGTGATCCCGAGACACACTTGATCCCTAGAGCCATGATGGCGCTGCAGGGACACCTAGACGATTTCAGTATTTTTGGCGACGATTACGACACGTTCGATGGAACAGCCGTCAGAGACTACATCCATGTTACGGATCTCGCCGCTGCCCATGTGCGAGCGGTAGAACTCCTGATGGCCGGTCACCCAGGCGGGATCTATAATTTGGGGACCAGTGTCGGTTACTCGGTCAAGCAGATTCTCGCGGCGATCTTTTCCGAAACAGGGCGCACGATACCGCTGATTTATCGTCCGCGGCGTGCGGGTGATCCGCCGATGTTAGTGGCGGATCCGACGTTTGCCAGGCAGGATATCCAATTCAAGCCTGCTCATTCCGATCTCAAGACGATCATTCGCACGGCGTGGTACTGGCACGAAAAGACCCACGCATTTAGAGCTTCAAACAACGATACGCAGTGGTCTTCTTCTGCGGAGCGGACGGTTGCTTGAACTCGTCTTGCTGCCACCGCCCGTCGACAACAGCGGCAATGACCTGACGCAATGAGCCCGGTTTTCGATAGCCTGGTGGTCCGATTCTAACGTTCGCATCCCTTCCCGGTGGGCACCTTTGCGAACGTTAGAATCGAAAGACCACTATAAGATTCTAGTGCAGCGTTGGGACTTGAGGTTCGCATCACGAATTCGCGGCAAGCAAGGAGCGAACGTCAAATCCGCTCCGCTAGACGAAGAATTCTGCGCAGCCGGTCCCCTTGATGCATTTTAACAGCACGCCTTGGTCGATTGAGTCCGAGCTAAATTCTCCTGCGCTATCCAGCACTTATACCCGTCCACAGAGTTGAACAGCGGCGGTCAATCCAGGACAAACTTTCGCCGTGCACAGCGGTTGAATGCTGTCATACAGGGGTTGAAGAATCGATTCCTTGTAGCCCATATGCCCCTCCCTTGGCGGCTGGGTTTGTGAGTCGCGGTTTTAGAAGCAGGTGCGGGCGTGGCAAAAACCATTCACCAGAAAATTGCCGAAGAGCTGGGCGTTCGGGAAGAGCAGATTGAAGCCACGGTGGCGCTGCTCGACGGAGGAGCCACGGTTCCGTTCATCGCTCGTTACCGTAAAGAAGCAACTGGTGCGCTCGACGATGCGCAGTTGCGCACACTGGAAGAGCGCCTGACTTATCTGCGGGAGCTCGAAGACCGCCGTACCGTCATCCTCAATTCGATCCGCGAACAGGGCAAGCTTGATGCGGCTCTGGAGGCCAGCATCATGGCTGCTGACAGCAAGGGTCGTCTTGAAGACATCTATCTGCCCTATAAGCCGAAGCGTCGCACGAAGGCGGAGATTGCAAAGGAAGCGGGACTTGAGCCGCTGGCTGACATGCTGCTGTCCAAGCCGGATAGCGATCCGCAGACAGCGGCGGCGTCCTTTGTCAATGCCGAGAAGCAGGTGGCTGATGCCGCCGCTGCACTCGAAGGTGCGCGGGCAATTCTGGTCGAGCGGTTTGCGGAAGACGCAGACCTGATTGGCGCGCTTCGTGAGCAGTTGTGGTCGAACGGAGTGGTGACCTCGCGAATCCGCGATGGCAAGCAGGAAGCCGGCGCCAAGTTCAGCGATTACTTTGAATTCAACGAACCACTGGTCAAGCTGCCGTCGCACCGTATTCTTGCGCTGTTCCGTGGCGAGAAGGAGGAGGTGCTCGACCTGCATATCGAGCCGGAGGCCTCGGCTGCCCCTTCGACCAGCGCGAACTCATACGAACTTCGCATCATGCAGCGCTTCGCGATCGCCGATCGCGGACGGCCTGCCGACCGCTGGCTGGTCGATACCGTGCGCTGGGCATGGCGCACCAAGATCCAGATCCATCTCAATATCGATATGCGCCTGAAGCTGTGGACTGCGGCGGAAGAGGAAGGCGTGCGCGTGTTTGCCTCGAACCTGCGGGACCTGTTGCTTGCAGCTCCTGCCGGCGCCCGCGCGACGATGGGGCTTGATCCGGGTTATCGCACCGGTGTCAAGGTGGCAGTCGTGGACGCGACCGGCAAGGTCGTGGCGACGACGGCGATCTTCCCCCATGAGCCGCAACGGCGATGGGATGAAGCGCTCGCGATCCTCGGCAAGCTTGCCAATCAGCATAAGGTTGAGCTGATCGCGATCGGCAATGGCACCGCATCCCGCGAAACCGACAAGCTGGCCACTGAATTGGTCAAGTTGCTGCCCGACCTCAAGATGTCGAAAATCGTGGTGTCGGAAGCGGGCGCGTCGGTCTATTCGGCTTCTGCGTTTGCGTCGGAAGAACTGCCCGATCTCGATGTGACCTTGCGCGGAGCCGTGTCGATTGCGCGCAGGCTTCAGGATCCGCTGGCGGAGCTCGTGAAGATCGATCCGAAGTCGATTGGTGTCGGACAATATCAGCATGATCTGGGCGAGGCCAAGTTGTCGCGTTCGCTTGACGCGGTGGTCGAAGATTGCGTGAACGCCGTTGGTGTCGACGCCAACACAGCATCCGCTCCGTTGTTGGCGCGCGTGTCCGGCATAGGTCCGGGGCTCGCGCAAAGCATTGTACAGCATCGCGATGCGAACGGTCCTTTCCGCTCGCGCAAGGCGCTGAAGGATGTCCCGCGTCTTGGGCCAAAGGCCTTCGAGCAGTGCGCGGGATTCTTGCGTATTCCCAACGGTGATGATCCGCTGGACGCATCAGGTGTACATCCGGAAGCCTATCCGGTGGTGCGCAGAATTCTGGAAGCCACTAAAAGCGATATCAAGGCCGTCATCGGTAACGCCAACGTGTTGCGGCAGTTGAAGCCGCAGACCTTCGTCGACGAGACGTTCGGCTTGCCAACGGTCACCGACATTCTGCGCGAGCTTGAAAAGCCGGGGCGCGATCCGCGTCCAGCCTTCAAGGCGGCGGTTTTCAAGGAAGGTGTTGAGACCCTCAACGACCTGCAGCCCGGCATGATACTCGAGGGCGCAGTGACCAACGTTGCAGCTTTCGGTGCCTTCGTGGATATCGGTGTCCACCAAGATGGCCTGGTGCACGTCTCCGCCATGTCGCACTCGTTCATCAAGGACCCGCGCGAGGTCGTGAAGCCGGGTGACATCGTGCGCGTCAAGGTTCTCGAGGTCGACAAGCCGCGCAAGCGCATCTCGCTGACGCTGCGTCTTGATGATGAAGTCGGTAGCAAATCCGATCGCATGGCCGGAGGCGCAGCGCGCGCCGATGGCAACCAACGGATGTCATCGCCTCGCCGTAGCGAACCTCGGACAAGCGGGCGTCCGGATAACTCCGGCGGTGGTGCGCTTGCTGAAGCCTTGCGCCGCGCTGCAGAGAAAAGCGGCGGCAAAGCCAAGTCGCGATAACGGACAAGTTCACTGAAGGCTCGCCGAAGTCGCTGTTTCCGCGAGCCTTTTTGTTGCCAGCGGGGTTCTATTCGGCCGCTTCGCGCAGCGTTTTCGTAAGCTGCGCATTCGCTGTTTGCGCGCTTCCAAACAGCGCGTAGAGCGCAGGTAATACGACGAGCGTCAACAAGGTGGCGCTGATCAGCCCGCCGATAACCACGGTTGCGATTGGCCTTTGCACCTCCGCGCCGGTTCCGGTTGCTAAGGCCATTGGCACGAACCCGAGCGACGCAACGAGCGCTGTCATCGCTACTGGACGCAACCTGACAAGCGCGCCTTGGTAAATCGCATCCAAACGATCGGTGCCCTGGGCGATGAGCTGCTTGATGTAAGTCAGCATCACGAGGCCGTTGAGCACTGCGATGCCTGAAAGGGCGATGAAGCCCACAGCCGCCGAGATCGAGAATGGCAGCCCGCGGAGCCAGAGCGCGAGAACGCCTCCAGTCAGCGCCAGTGGTACGGCGCTGAACACCAGCAGGGCGTCTCGGGCCGAGCCGAGTGCGCCCATCAGCAGGAAGAAAATGAGCGCAAAGCAAATCGGCACGACGATGAGCAGTCTCTCGCGCGCTGTGGCCAGATTCTCAAACTGCCCGCCCCACGACATCCAATAACCGGGTGGCAGTACAACCTTGGCATCGATCTCGGCGCGGACGTCGTCAACGACCGAAGCAATGTCCCGATCCCGCACATTGGCCGTCACCACGATGCGGCGCTTGCCATTCTCGCGGCTGATCTGGTTCGGCCCTTCACGGAATTTGAAAGACGCCAGTTGGCCGAGTGGGACGGTTAGAGGTGTGGGCCCAGTTGCGGGCAGCGATACCGGCAGATTCCTAAGGGCATCAAGATCATTCCGGATGATTTCGGGCAGTCGCACCACGATCTCAAAATGGCGGTCGCCCTCGTAGACCACGCCAGCCTCGCGTCCTCCGATCGCACTCCCGATCACGTCCTGAACCGCTGCTAGGCTTAACCCTCGCCGGGCGGCTTCCGCCTTGTCGACGTTGATCTCAAGCGTTGCGAGGCCGCTGGCCTGCTCAACCTTGACGTCGGCTGCGCCCTTTGTCGCGCGAAGAATGGTCGCGATCTGGTTAGCGCTGCGTAGCAATGCGTCAAACTCGTCGCCGAATATTTTGACGGCGAGATCGCCGCGTACGCCCGCGAGCAGTTCATTGAAACGCATCTGGATCGGCTGCGTGAATTCGTAATTGTTGCCCGGCAGTTCGTCGACCGCTTGCTCTATCTGTCGGAGCAGGTCCTCCTTACTGAGATTTGGATCGGGCCACTGTTCGTGCGGTTTCAGGATCACGAAAGTATCGGATGCGTTGGGAGGCATCGGATCAGATGCTACTTCTGCCGTACCCGTCTTGGAAAAGACGAAATCGACCTGCGGCAGCGCGCTGATCGCCTTCTCGACCGTTAGCTGCATGGCTTGCGATTGCGCGAGACTCGTACTGGGGATTCGCACGACTTGAACCGCGATATTCTTCTCATCGAGGGTCGGGATGAATTCCTGCCCAAGCTGAGAAAGCAATGCCAACGCGGCCAAAAATAGTGCGAAAGCCCCTGCCAGGATCGGCTTGGGATGCTTAAGCGCTCGCGCGAGCAAGGGTGCATAAGCCGATTTGAGGTGTCGGACGACGAGATTGTCTGCCTCTTTCACGCGCCCGGTGACACAGATGGCAATAAGTGCCGGTACGAGTGTTAGTGACAGAATGAACGCTGAGAGCAGCGCGAGGATGACCGTCAGCGCCATCGGCTCGAACATCTTGCCCTCAACGCCGCTGAAGGTGAGGAGCGGGACGTAGACGAGAATGATAATCGCCTGACCGTAGACGCTTGGCGCGATCATTTCTTCTGCGGATTCGCGAACGGTGGTCAGCCGTTCGGTCAGTGACAGAGATCGTCCGAGAATCGTCTGCCGTTCAGCGAGATGACGCAGAGCGTTCTCAGTGATGATGACGGCGCCATCGACGATCAGACCGAAATCGAGCGCTCCTAGACTCATGAGGTTGGCGCTGATCCGGCTTTGCAGCATGCCGGCTGCGGTCATCAGCATCGCAACCGGAATCACCAGCGCGGCGATAAAGGCGGCGTGAATGTTGCCGAGCAACAGAAACAACACGGCGATCACGAGCAATGCGCCTTCGCCGAGGTTCTTGGCGACGGTCTGGATCGTGGCGTCAACCAGTTGTGTCCGGTTGAGCACAGTTTTCACCTCGATATCTGCAGGCAGCGTGCGCCGGATATCCTGCATCCTGGCATCGACGTCCGCAGCGACGGTGCGACTGTTGCTGCCGATCAGCATCAGCGCGGTGCCGATAACGACTTCGCGGCCGCCCTCGCTCGCACTTCCCGTTCTTATCTCGCCGCCGATGGTCACGTCTGCAACGTCGCGCACGCGAACAGGTATGGCGCCTCGGGTGCTGACGGGAACGTCGAGAATGTCGGAGATGGTCTCGAGGCGGCCTCCAGTGCGAACCACAACGCCTTCGCCATTTCGTTCGACGGTGCTCGCGCCACGGCTGACATTGTTGGCTTCGATCGCGCGGGCAACATCCCCGAATGATAGGCCAAGGGAAATCAAATTGGCAGGATCCGGCTGGACGTGAAACTGCTTCACGTAGCCCCCGATGGAATCGACACCTGCAACACCCGGGACGCTCTTGATCTGCGGGCGGATGATCCAGTCTTGGATGGTGCGTAAATAGGCCTGACGTTCGATGTCCGACCGTAGAATCGCACCATCAGGCGTGCGGTATGTTCCGTCAGGCTGCCAACCCAGTTTGCCGCTGGTCGCTAGAGTGCCGTTCGCTGGCGGCGCGAAGGTAACCGACCACATGTAAATTTCACCAAGGCCGGTTGAAATGGGCCCCAATCTTGGTTCAGCGCCTGGCGGAAGCGTGGAGCGCAATTCTGTCAGCCGCTCATTGATCTGCTGACGCGCGAAATAGATATCCGTTCCTTCACTGAAGATCGCCGTGACCTGTGAGAAGCCATTGCGTGAGATCGACCGCGTGCTTTCAAGCTCAGCGATGCCTGCAATCGCCGTTTCGATGCGAAATGTGACCTGCTTTTCGATTTCGACCGGTGAGAGCGCAAAGGCCGTCGTGTTGATCTGAACCTGCTTATTGGTGATGTCAGGCACGGCGTCGATCGGAAGCCGCATCAGTGACCATGTGCCAAATGCGATCAGCACGGCACTCAGCAGGACGACTGTCCATCGGCGCTCAATCGAAAAAGCGAGAATACGGCTGATCATGATCAGCCCCTAATGCTGATGCTGGGCATCGCTCTTGCCGAGCTCCGCCTTGAGAATGAAGGTGTTGACCGTTGCGATCCGCTCACCTGCGGACAGTCCGGACGTCACTTCAATCGATTGATGATCCTCTCGACCGGTGCTGATCCGGCGCGGCTCAAATCCATCTGCCGTTCGTACGAAAACAACCGCATCATCTTTGATGGTCTGAAGGGCTGTCTTAGGCACGCTGATGGAGGCCAACGTCGTGCGGACCGGAATCTCTGCCGTTACGAAAGAACCTGGCCGCAATATGTGAGACGAGTTGTCGACCGAGGCCACGACGCGAGCGAGGCGGGTGTCCTTGTCGAGCAACGGACTGACGAACATGATGGTAGCGGGTATCGGCTCAACCAGATTGCCGAGCTTCAGAGCAATGGATTGCCCTTCGCTGACGGCGTTCAGGTCGGCGGCTGGAACGGCGAGCTCTGCCCAGACGACTTTGAGGTCGACGATAACGAACAGCTCGCTTTCCTGCCCTTCACGTCCAACGAGAGATCCGAGATCAACCCGGCGTTCGGCAATGCGGCCCGAAATTGGCGCGCGAAGCTCCTGCCGCCGCAGTGTTGCGACCGGCTGCTGGGGGAGCACCGTGATCTGATCCTCAGTCAAACCGAGCGCAAACAGTTTTTGCCTCGCCACCTCGAGCTTGATCCGGACGTCCTCAAATGAAGTGCGAGCACGAAGGTAATCGTTTTCGCTCAGCACCTTGGAATCGAACAGACTCTTCGATCGCGTGAACAGCGTCTGCTGGAGATCGAACGCCAGCCGTGCTGCGAGGTATTCACTTTTGGCATCGGCCACCTCGCGGCTTTCGATAACAGCGACGATCTCTCCCTCCTGGACTGGATCACCAAGACGCTTGCACAGTTCTGCAACGGTGCCAAGCAACCGGACCGAGACTCTGGCGATGTGATCGCCGCTCGGCACAATGGTGCCTGACACAGTGATGCGCTTGTTCAGTGCCGCTAGAGCGACTTCTTGAAGGCCAAAATTTCCGGCTTCAGCTTGGCGGTCGCTTAGCCGAATACGCGCATCATGGTGTTCGGTTTCCGATCCCGCGCTTCTGGCGGAAGCTGTCGCTTCGTGGCTGAAGGCCAACGGTGGAAAGAGGATGACAGCGCACAACATGCTGCCGGCCGCAAGCAAGCCAATTCTGTTCATTGGAGGTATCCCGCACCGAGCAACGATGGCCCGTGCTTTCGTCTGTCGAATCGAAACGCGTGAAGCTGTCACGAAGCCCTGTGGGCTACGGACAGGCAGCGGGCCACGAAGGGCCGCGGATGATCAGACGCGTGGTGGTTTGAAAAGCGGCAGGTCTGCGAGAGACGCCGGGCTTTGGTCGCAGCCGATGACGAATGCTCGGTGGCTGAGATCAGCAGGGATGAGCGTAACCGCCGATGGCTGTGCCGCGACATGGCTCAGACAATGGCCGCTATGGGCGGGCAATTGCTGCTCAGCAGGGCCATCATGGGATATGGTTGTATCGAGATTTGCCACGATCGTGGCTGAGCCGGGGTCGGCAAATGCGATGTCGCAATTGGCGCAATGAAACAACGACAGCATTAGCCCCAACACAAGTGTTGCAACAAGCGGCAACCTGCGCCACCCGCCTGCGTTACCAGTGCTGTATGAGGACTCTTGCGTCATATCGCTTTCAGTGAAGGCCGGTTACCCGGCATTTTCAAGGCTCGCGCGTTCCTTACCAGACTGTCGGTGGGCCCGCCAACCAATGACAGGTAGCGAGGGCAATAAGTCACGCTGAATATTGTAACAGAGCGCGGGGAGTCCCGGTGCAGACGGCGCCCCTCCATCGGGGCGGCACGATCATGAAACAGTAACGATTTCTCAAGCAATCGTGGTTACCAAATGGTCAAACTCCCTTTGGAACCAGTGCCATGACCGACCACAACGCCGACGGCGAGATCAGCGCTCACAACAACGATGCCAATGAAGCATCGTTGGTTCCGGATTCGACGGACATGGTTTTGCATCCGAAGGACAGCGCCGGAAAGCCATCAAGCGATCACCGGGCTGATACGGTTCGCACGCACAAGAACATCCAGCTGCAGCGGTTGACGCCGAACAGTTCATGGGAAGATTTCGTCTTTAACGAAACCGAGCGGGAGAAGACGTTTGACGCAGAACCCGCGTCGGCTCCCGCGGCTCAGGTCCGCCATTCGCTTTCGATGGCAGCGGTTGTGGCTCTCGCGGCGTCGGTAGGAGCGGTCGGTGGTGCTTTGGCGACGGTCGGCGTCGGCCAATTTCTGAAAGACGATCAGAAGCAGGTTGCCGTTGCGAGCGCTGCTGCCGAGCAGAACAAAACAATCGAAAATGCCATCGCCAAGCTCAACGCCGATCTATCGGCGCTGAAGTCCGGCAATTCCGGCAACAGCGCGCAGGCCGGAAAGCTCGCTGATCGTATTGAAAAGCTGACCGACCGCGTCGAGCGTGTCGAGAAGGCACAGGCCGAACCGGCCGCAAAGTTGGCCAAACTGAGCGAAGCTGTTGAAAAGCTGCGCGTGGCTGAAGCAACAGCCTCTGTTGCGCCAACGCCGGCCCCTGCGCCCGCTGCCCAGCCGAACCGGCTTCCGATCGTTGATGGCTGGGTGCTGCGTCAGGTTCTGGACGGCGCCGCGACCGTGGAAGGGCGCCAAGGCATCTTCGAGGTCATTCCGGGCGATCCGCTTCCCGGCGTTGGCCGTGTCGATGCAATCCGCCGTCAGGATGGGCGCTGGGTCGTCGTCACGAGTCGCGGACTGATCATCGCACGCTGACCATTTTGCGCGGTCGCTCTTTGGGAACCGCGCAATCTAATGCTAAAATTTGAGCGTTCAGTTGAACGGACCAGCATGATCTCGCTGGCATGATGCAATCTCTGATGAAGAGGATTGAGCATGCCCGTTGATCGACTGAAACCGCGTCGCAATGTCGTTAACTTTTTCGCTCATGAGGTCGCCGAGACTTCCAGCGATTTCCCGCGCGCGGCCAACGACAACCTCTGCCCTTATTGTGGTGGCGTGCTGGAACCAGGTGACAAGGCGTCCGATTGCTCGGGATCCGGCGCCTGGCCGATGATCCCGTTCCCGAAAGGATGGGAGGCGTCTTGCTGACGATGGTCAGCGCGCCTCGGCTGAGCGCCCGCCAATAAGGTAAAGAAGGAATCCAAGCATCGTTAACGATGCCTGGACAACGCCGACTGCCAATGTCGCGCTGGCGATAGAAGCCGCCATCATGGTGCCAATCGCGGCTCCTGCCATCTGGAAGAACCCCAAAAGCGCAGATGCAAGGCCAGCCCTGTCGCCGAAAGGCTGCAGGCTGGTCGCGGTTGCCAAAGGGCTCACCATTCCGAAGCCAGCCAGAAACACGATCACCGGCAGGAGATAACTCCAGATCGAGTGATCAACCCAGTGAGCTGCCAAGAGGGCGATCCCACCCACCGTTGCGATGACAATGCCGATGATGGTCGCTTGCGTGTGCCCGATCTTGATCGCAAGGCGCGGCGCTAACATGCCGGACGCGAACGCCACGAACACCGTGCCGGCGAAGAACAGGCCGAGCTGAATGGGCGACAGCCCGAGACCGTCGATCAGCACACGGGGCGTTCCTGAAAACATTGCAAAGAGCGCGCCCATGAAAAGTCCGATAGTGCCGGCCGGCGCGAGAAAACGAATATCGGTGAGAAGGCCGGCGTAGGCCTTCAGGATAGCCATCGGCCGGATGGAGACCTTGCCATCCCGGCGGTGGGTTTCGCCGACATATTTCAAGTAGGTGAGGGCAACGATCGCTCCGAAAATGCCAACGACGAAAAACTCTGAACGCCATCCGAACGTCGATTCAAGCATGCCGCCGATCAGCGGAGAAAAACCAGGCGCGGCAGACATTGCCACCATGATGAACGCCAACGCACGGGTCAGGTCTTCACCGCTCAACAGATCGCGCGCGATGGCGCGCGACAAGACGGACGCGGCGCATGCACCGAACCCTTGAATGGCCCGGCCGATCAACAGCGTCGGCAGATCGGTGGCAAATTCACACCAGAGGCTGCCTGCAACAAAGATCAGCAGCCCGATTATGACCGGCTTCCATCGGCCATACCGGTCAGACAATGGACCGACAAGCAGTTGTCCAACTGCAAATACCGCAAGGTAGACACTGATTGCAGAGGCGACATCGGCGGTGGACACGTTCAGGCTTACCGCCATCGATGACAGCGACGGCAGCAAAATGCTCGTTGCGAACGATCCAACCGAGGCGAGGGCGGCGAGGACAACAATCCGTGCTGAGATTGCGGGGGTCTGCCGCGCGGATGTTTCGTTCTGACTCAGATTCTGGATTGTCATTCGAAAGCCCCCGTCGCGACACCTTTTATATGATGAATATCATATAATCAAGCAAATGTTGGCCGCTCGTGGGAGCCTTGTTGGCGGCTAACGGCAGGAGACACGTCAAAAGCCCTGCTTCAATGTGTGCTCGACGCGACGTGGCGCCGCAGCATGCGGTCTTGAACCGCGCGGGGCATGCTCACCATCTAGGGGAATGTGTTCCCATGGCTCGGCGGCAGGAGGCGGCTTTGAGTTATTTCAAAACGGCAATTTTGCTCGCGGGGTTGACCGCCCTGTTCATGGGCGTCGGCTATCTCATCGGTGGTTCAGGCGGCGCCATGATCGCACTGGTCATCGCTGCGGCGACGAACCTGTTCGCGTACTGGAATTCCGACCGGATGGTCCTATCGATGTATGGTGCGCAGCAGGTCGATGAGCGGTCAGCCCCGGAGTTGGTGCGTTTGGTGGCTGAGCTAGCCGCGCGCGCGAACCTGCCTATGCCGAAGGTGTATCTGATGGATAATCCGCAGCCCAACGCATTTGCGACGGGGCGAAATCCACAGAACGCTGCGGTGGCTGTGACTACTGGGCTGGTTCAAATGCTGAGCCGAGAGGAATTGGCCGGCGTGCTCGCGCACGAGCTCGCGCATATCAAGAATCACGACACCCTGATCATGACGCTCACCGCGACCATCGCGGGCGCGATTTCGATGATCTCCCAGTTCGGGATGTTTTTCGGCGGGCACCGCGGTAACAACGGCGGTCCGGGCATCATCGGCTCGTTGGCTATGATCATTCTCGCGCCGTTGGCGGCGATGATCGTGCAAATGGCGATCAGCCGGACGAGGGAATATTCGGCGGACAATCTCGGCGCGCGGATCTGCGGTCAGCCGATGTGGCTGGCGTCAGCGCTGGTCAAAATCGACGATGCCGCACACCAGATCCCGAACATGGATGCCGAACGCAGCCCCGCGACGGCGCACATGTTCATCATCAATCCGCTTTCCGGACATGGCATGGACAATCTGTTCTCGACGCATCCTTCGACGGAGAACCGCGTCCGCGAGTTGCAGCGCCTTGCGGGAGAGTTCGGATCGCGTGGTTTTGCAAGCGCTCAAGCCCATGCTGCTGGCAACAGGCCACGCGGTCCCTGGGGCTAGTCACTCACGACGCGCGCGTTCAGCGCGTCGCAAGTTGAACATTCGGGTTAGTTGTTCTTCTGAAGCGCCGCTGTCTGCTTCGCGAGCTGTTTGTCGAAATCCCGCTCGAGGGTCGCCACATAGGTCGCCAGCTCGCCCGGCTTGACGAACGGGTTCGGCGCGCCGTCCTTCATTTGCGCTCGCTTGGCCTGCATGCCGTACACTTCCGGATGCGGCCCAAGCAGCACGTCAATCTTCATGGCCTTGGCTTTTGCGTAGGTTGATCGATAGTCCTCGACAATGCCTGGGTGCGTCGGGTGGCCGACCAGCTTGTTCAGCGCAACGGTTCCGCTGCAGAAGAAGAGCACATCGCGGTCCTGATTGCCGTCCCCGGTGGTCATCTCCCAGCTTGTGCAGCCGGGGGAATGGCCAGGCATCGCGCGCGCTATCAGCGTTGTGTCGCCGAGCGTGACCCTGTCGCCGTCCTTGACGGGACGATCCACCTTTACGGCTGGAAACGCGAGATCGGCGTTCTCATCGCCCGGATAGTATCCGCCTTCGAGCAGGGGCTTGTCGCGTTCGCCTGCGACGAGCTGAGCGCCGGTTTCCTGTTTGATCTCGGCGAAGCCGCCGGTGTGATCGAAGTGGGCGTGCGTGTTCAGGATGTACTTGATGTCGCTAAGCTTGAATCCGAGCTTGGCGATGTTGTCCTTGATCATGCCGGTCGACTGCGGAAGCGCCGTGTCCATGAGGATCAGGCCCTGCGATGTCTTGATGATGTAGACGGCAATGCCGTCGGTTCCGACGTAGTAGATATTGCCGATCATGTGGAACGGCTCGAAGGGCGTGGTCCACTTCTTGATGACCTGCGCCATGAAATCCTTGACGGTTTGCGCCTGCGCGCCGGTTGCGAACAGCGTTAAAGCACACAGCGCGGCTGCGAGCGTCCTCATAGTTGCCTCTCGTAATTCGATTATCATCGTTGCGATCAAACAGACAAATTGAAGCGCGATTCAGGCGGCGAGCTCAAGAGTCATCGGGAGTGTGGTGGTCTCGGAACGCGACGTCGTTTCGGGGTGCGATAGAAATCAGCGTGATCTGAGAAATCGCATGACATCGAAGTACATCTTGGGCGTCTATCGGGATTGCATAATTGATTTGGACGCGGGTGAAGTGGGCGGGAAACAAAAACCGGCGGCTTTGCAGCCGCCGGGACACCCTTTGGAAAACAGATACAGATGCGTCCAAGATGGACGACTGGGCTTCGCACTATAATGAGAGTTTGAGTAATTAAAGTTTGAGGTTTTCTGCAGAAGTCCTGCCGCGGTTGGCGATCTCTTCATACTCAACCGGCTGTCCTTCATTCAGTGTGGTACGCCCTGCCTTCTCGACTGCGGAAATATGAACAAACACGTCTTTCCCGCCCGTACTTGGCTGAATAAATCCGTAGCCCTTCGTCGGGTTGAACCATTTCACAGTCCCCTTAGCCATTAATGAGTCTCCAGAAATATGAAGCGTTATAAACAGTCGGTTCCGCAGCTGGCGTATCCAACGCCGAATAAGCTACGCGGTCTATTTGCGTCTTGGTAGTCTAAAATCGTTTGATTTAATTATGCAAATTGCCGTGCTTAGGCTGCTGCAACTGCGAACTCCCGGATGAGGCCGGATAACGTTGCTGCCTTTTCCACCTTATAAATAGCCATCGGTTCAACCCGTCCGCGGATCGGGACCTCAACTCTCGGCAAGGCGTTCACGGGCAGGCTCGCGGTCTTGACCAGTTCTTCCGAGAGAACGACCTCGCAAGCCAATCCCTTGGTCATGTCCTGCAGACGCGAGGCAACATTCACTGCATCGCCGATCGCGGTGAACACAGTATGATTGTGGGAGCCGATGTCCCCAACAATAACCTCGCCACCGTGTATGCCGATCCCAAATCGGAGAGGTTCCGGGAGATCCTTGCCGAGGAATTGATTGAGTTCATCGATGCGTGCCGCGATGCGGGAAGCCGCTTCGATAGCCTGACGGGACGCCGCTTGGGGCGTCGTCGTGAGACCGAACAGCGCGAGCATTCCATCGCCAATGTACTGGTTCGGCTGTCCGCCGCTTTCGAGCACAGCCTGAGAAACAGCCGATAGGAAACGGTTGATGATGAAGACCGTATCGAATGGGAGCCGTTCTTCGGCGATTTTAGTTGAGCCGCGCAGGTCGACGAACATGCTGACCAGATGCTGTTCCTTGCCGGTGTTGGCCGGCTTTGTGCGACTTTGCGAAAGGACACTTCCCTGGACCGGAAATATTCGAACCAAAGCTATGTCGGCTTGCGGACGTAGCTGACAACCAAGTCGGACCGTGGGATCGCCACCGGCGCCGATGCGTTCAAGCACAAAGGCTTCGCGGTTCGAGGGGGCGGGCAGGCGGCTGCTGTCGCCAACCACCCGTATGCGGCAAGTTGAACAGCGGGCGCGGCCGCCGCAAACGCTCGAATGAGGAATGCTGAAGCGCGTGCTCGCCTCCAGCACACTCAGACCGACAGGCACCCGGACGACCTTGCCATTGTCGTATGAGAGCTTGATCAATCCGCCGCGACGCTCACCTAAGGCGCGGACGCCGCGGGCGAGAAGGACCAGACCGATCAGGCAGAGGTAACCGTACAGAGCGTCGGACGTCATGTCGTCCAAAGCCGCCTGGTCCGCGCTGGTGCCGACCTTGTCGCGCGAGAGATTGTCCGCGCGCCATTCCGGGGATGTGCTGGCACGTTCCACGGCCCGGCCGCTTTGGTACAGTCCGAGCAGTGAGAGCGTGGGAATGATGACGGCCAAGGCAAGAAGAAGAGGTGCGATCTTCTTGAAGTACGGCTTCATTCTCAGCCAGAAATAAAGCCCGATGCATCCGTGAGCCCATGAGACGATGAGGGCGGCGAGGATTGTCCACAGCAGGTACGGGCGCGAGACCCAAAACGCGAACAGAACCTGCGGGTAGTCCTTTTCATGGCCCATCAGGGGTGATGCGAGGCGTACGCCGATCAAGTGTCCCAGGATCAGCAGCGGGATGCTGAGACCGAAAATGAGCTGCGTTGCTTCCATCGTTGTCCAGCGGAATTGCCGCCGTACATAGAGTGCCCAGACGCCGAGACCCATGTGAGTCAACGCTGCGCCATAGAGTACGATCAGGGCCGGCCAGCTCTGCCAGAACAACATATGGTAGGCGAGCATGTCTGCCATTGCATCCAGCGAGATGTTGCCGAGTGCATGGTTCGCGAAGTGGCTAACCAGATAGACGAATAGAATGAGACCCGTGGCAAACCGGACCTGCCGCAGGCCGATGCCGCGCACGAATTTGGTCCACGAGAAAGCGGCATCAGACATGGTGCTGGATGGTCCCCGAATGCAGCCTGACATTGCGTGATGAGGCGATCGGACGACATCCTCTGACGACGCTGCCGGAGTCTAGCGAATGGTCCTGACGGGTCAAAGCAAATCCCCAGTCATGACCATGACCGGGGATTTGAGGTTCGCACGGAAGTGAGAAATCAATAGCAGATGTTGATTGTGCGCAAGCGGATGCCGCGGGCGGTGCGGATGCGGCGGGTCACGTAACACCCGTCATCGACATATTGGGGACCCAGATAGACGGGACGGAAACCAAATCCCACTCCGTGATAGTGATGGCCCCAGCCGTGTCCCCAGTGGCCGCTATGCCAGCCATGTGCTGAAGCCTCAGTCGGGGACAGTGCCGCCGCTCCAAGTGCAGCGGAAGCGGCAAGGGCGAGAGTGAGTTTGCGAAACATGGGTATCTCCTGAACGATGCGCTGGCCGCGCTGAATTGCCGTATCCACCACCGCAAATTGGTCGCGTTGCCACCGGCATGGGTTCACGTCGGCGAAGTGCGCTTTGGAGCACTCCGCCGAATGGCAGTTCGCCAGGAAATTCAGGATTTTGGTTCGTCGTCGCCAACGCGGCGGAGCAGATCCTTCGCGAGATCAGACAGCATCGGGCGCGGTAATACGGCAAACGGCAACGGGCGCGTCACTTCCACGGCGGCGAGGCCAAGACGCGCTGTGAGCAATCCGTTGAGCAAGCCCTCGCCGAGCCGTGCGGAAAGCTTCGCGGCGATGCCGTGCCCCAGTACCTGCTGGATCAGGCTGTCGCTGGCTGCCATGCCGCCGGTGACGGCAAGATGTGCAATCACCTGCCGCATCAAGCGAATAAGGCCGAGCGTGCCGGGCCGGCCGCCGTAGAGCCTTGCGAGTTGACGGACAAGGCGCAGCGCCGCAGCCAGCACGAACAAGACATCGATGATCGCGCCGGGGCTGACCGCCGTGACAATGGAAACACGTTGCGCGGCACTTGAAATGAGACGGCGCGCCTCTTGATCGAGCGGTGTCATGAGCTCGCGTTCGGCGAGCCGGATCATGTCCGCGCCATCGATGATATCTCGGCCGTGATCCTCGAGAGCAACACGGGCGCGGGCAAGCCGCGGATTGTCATGGGCGACCTTGAGCAGGTCGCGAATAATCGCGTCGCTTTCCTTCCGGTCGTCATTCAAGAGGACAGCGTTTGCGCGTGCGTGGAGTTTCTCGATCGTTTCAAGCCGGGCAAGGCTCAGCGTTTCGCGGGAAATAATCGCAACGAGCGCCACCACGGCGAGGATGGCGAAGGTGAGCCCGATATAGCCAAGGCTGAGGCTGCGGTTGAATAGGTCTTCCACAAGATTGGTAACACCGAGACCAAGGCCGAGCAGAACCAGCGCGCCGAGTGCGACCCAGAACACTTTGGCCCAGGCGAATCCCTTGCGGACCGGGACGAATGATTCGTCGACAGGCACCGGCAGCAACGCAGGATCGGCGTCAGGCGTGATACGAATCTTACCGCGCACCGGGCGTGCGGCTTCATTCTCCTCGTCCAGAAGGATCACGCGCGGGTCGTCGAGCTTGAAAGCCGTTGGTTTGCGGTGATGGGGACGGTCGCTCATTGCAGCTTGTCTCCGATCAGAAACTGAAGCGCGCGGTCCAGCCGAATATGGGGTAGCGCCGGCTCTTCGCCAGCACCCCGGCTGAGCAATGGCGGGCGAAATCTCAGGAAGCGAAAGTCAGCATGTTCGGACGCGGCTGTCGTCAGTCCGCGAAACGGAGCCTTGCCGGTAAACAGCTCATCGGCGTTGTCCGGAAGGTCACCAGGGAATGTCGCGACTTCCGTCTCTCCGTCGAAAAGCTGGCCATTTGAGCTTTCGTTGGCTTCGGGCGTTCCCAGAATCGAAGGTAATTTCTCGCGGCCTTGCTGCACAACCGCTTCACGGGTGGCGCGTACCGCCGCAAGTCCAATGACGTCCACGGCCGCACCGGCGAACTCCGCTTTCGAGGCTGCGCGTTCCACCATGCGCCTTAAAATCGCTTCCAGTCGATCGTGACTAGACCGGTGCAGATGATCGGCCTTTGTGGCCGCGAACAAAATGCGGTCGATGCGCGGGCGAAACAGCGAACTGACGAATGTGCTCCGGCCGACATTAAAGCAATCGAGAATGCCCGACAGCGCGCCCTCGAGATCCTTCAAGGCCTCTGGGCCGGCATTGAACGCGGCAAGGGCGTCCACCAAAACGATCTGCCGATCCAGCCGCGTAAAATGATCGCGGAAGAACGGTCGCACTACGACGTCCTTATAGGCTTCATAGCGTCGCCGCATCATCGCCCACAGCGAGCTGTTCGGCGCTGAACCATCCTGCGGCACGTCAAGCGGGGCAAAGGTCAGTGCAGGAGAGCCCGCAAGACTGCCCGGCATCAGAAAGCGGCCCGGCGGCAGAAGGCTCATGGCGAAGCGTTCATCCCGGCAGGCCCGGAGGTATTCGGTGAAGAGTTTGGCGGCGGTCAGCGTCGCCTGTTCGTCCTCGCGGCCGTTTGGATCGAGACGTGCAAGATGCGCATGCCATTCCCGGGCCAGCCGAGCACGGGGTTCGCGCCGGGATAGCGCCAGACTTTCCGCAGACCATTGCTCATAACTCTTCTTAAGTAATGGAAGGTCGAGCAGCCACTCGCCGGGATAATCGACGATATCCAGCGTGAGGCTGCGGGTGGCCGCGTTCTGACGCTGATAGTCGATGACAAGGCGCAGCTCGCTGATATCGACCGTCGAGCTTGGCCAATGACGATTGTCGATCAGCGTGCGGACGTGATTTTCGTAAGCGAAGCGCGGGACCCCATCATCCGGCTGCGGTTCAAGCCGCGCTCGGGCGATGCGGCCGGTGGCCAGGGACTCGAAGACAGGAAACCTGCCGCCGCGCAACAGGCCATGAACCAGCGCTGTAATGAAGACCGTTTTTCCGGCACGTGACAAACCTGTGACCCCGAGCCGAACGGTCGGATTCAACAAATTCTCGCCATACTCGATCAAGGATCTCAGCGAGAGGCGGGTTTCCTCGACGATGTCCGAAAAGCTCGGGGCCATATTTCCATCAAGACTTTATCGGACAGAGACGCAAATCGCAGCAACGATAAATCAAGTAAGGGCTCCTTGAATCTGGAGGCTGTCAAACAGAAATCAAGTTTCAGCTTTATGATGACGTTTGACTAGCTACTTTCACAGGTCATTGACCCTTTTTGAGCTAGGTCTTTAGCGCAGCGTCAGTCCCGCCAGGTTATACCGATGGCAATTTTTAGGTTGAAACAGTTCAATACGGCCAAGCGTAGCATCGGCGGTGGTGTCATCCGCTGGGACTATGACCGCGCTGAATTGATTGCGGACGGCGTGGTGCATGTGTTGGGCGCCGTCCTCGGCTTAATTGCAGCGACAGCCCTTGTAGTCCTCGCCGGCGTCTACGCCTCGACACCCGAGATCATTTCTGTTTCGATCTATGTGACCGGATTGCTGGCGATGCTGGGCGTGTCCGCCATCTACAATCTGTGGCCGGTCTCACGCGTCAAATGGGTGCTGCGACGTTTTGACCATTCCGCGATCTACGTTCTGATCGCTGCAACCTACACGCCTTTTCTCACCGAAATGAATGATCGCGTTGTCGCGGTCGCCCTAATGATCGGCGTATGGTCCGTTGCCATTGCCGGCATCGCTATCAAAGTCTTCTTCCCGGGCCGGTTCGACCGCCTCTCGGTGGGGCTCTATCTCGCGCTCGGCTGGAGCGGCGTGATTGCTTACGACAGCGTTGTCGCATCACTGCCGACCTCGACGCTGTGGTTCATTGCGGCCGGCGGATTGCTGTATTCGCTGGGCGTGATTTTCCACGTCTGGGAGCGGCTGCGTTTTCAGAATGCGATTTGGCATTCGTTCGTGCTGCTGGCTGCAGCCTGCCACTATACCGCTGTCCTGGATATGATCCTGCTCGGTGCCTGAGATTCCATTGATCTTGCTGCCTTTCCGACTTAAAATTTTCGCATGAAAGTTTCGGGAAAAGTTGTTGTTGTCACCGGCGGTGCCAATGGCATCGGTCAGGCGCTTTGCGAAATCTTCCATCGCGAGGACGCATCGAAGGTCGTCGTTGCTGATCTCGACGGCGAGCGAGCGAAAGTCGTTGCTGACTCCATTGGCGGCGCGGCATTTGTCTGCGATGTGGCTAAAGAAAACGATATTCGCGAATTGATCGAGAAGACCGAGCAACAGTTTGGTCCAATCGAATTGTTCTGCTCGAATGCAGGCATTGGCGGCGGATTTGATCCGCTCTCGGAGAATGCCGGTGGCACGTCGGATGAGCCGTGGGCGAAAAGCTGGGCGATCCATGTCATGGCGCACGTTTATGCGGCGCGTCATCTTATCCCACGCATGAAGGCGCGCGGCGGCGGATATTTCCTCAATACGATTTCAGCAGCAGGCCTTCTGTCTCAGGTTGGTAGCGCCGCTTACTCGACGACCAAACACGCGGCCGTGGGCTTCGCGGAAAACCTCGCGATTTCGCACAAGGCGCACAACATTCGTGTTTCGATTCTTTGCCCCCAGGGCGTTGAAACCAACATGCTGCGCGGCTTGCCGAAAGGCCCGCAATCGGGCGACGGCAATCTCACGCCGGAAGAGGTCGCGGAATCAGCATTGCAGGGGATCGATCGCGAGACGTTCCTGATCCTGCCGCATCCGCAGGTGATCGATTACATGCGAAAGAAGACTGATAACTACGACCGGTGGATCGGCGGCATGGCAAAACTTCAAGCTGCGGCGCGCGAGGCGCACGGAGAGAAGTAGGGCAGAACTACCAGCTTGCCGTGGCCTTCATGGTCGGAACACCGTCCGCATTCGCGGTCCAGACTGCCATTTCGCTCGCGCCATCATCGGCGTTGACGCTGAACTCAGCGCCATCGAATAGAGGCTGCACGCCGCGATATGAGAATGTCTTCGGCGAATTGCCGCCGTTCAGCTTGGCGGCAAATTCCACCAGCAAGGCCGCCTGAAGCGGGCCATGGAAGACCAGTCCCGGATATCCTTCGACCTTGGTCACGTAATCCCGGTCGTAATGGATTCGATGGCCGTTGAACGTCAGCGCTGAATAGCGGAACAGCAGAACGGGATCTGCCATGTGCGTTTCCCGATGCCGTGCGGCAGGACCGGGAGAGGCAGGGGCAGGAGCCTTCTGCGCTCCGGTGGGCGTCACGTCGCGGTAGACGATATCCTGCCGCTCGCGGATAGCGACGCCGCGACGTGTCGTAATCGTATGATCGACGGTGACGAAACACAGCGCGCCGGTGCTGCCCGTCTTCAAGGTCACGTCGGCGATGCGCGATGACCGCGTCACGTCGTCTCCCACGCGCAGTGCATCGAGAAACTCTAACTGCCCGCCGGCCCACATCCGCCGCGGCAATGGCACCGGTGGAAGGAAGCCACCGCGTGCGGGATGCCCGTCCGGTCCAAGTTCGTTCATCGGCGCAACCGGCTGAGCCAGGCACCAATGGGTTGTCAACGGCGCGGCGTCGCCGTCCGCTGGGTTGCCGATATCCATGAACAGGGTGGCGCGCAGTGCTCTGACGAGCTGGGCCGTGACAATATCGGACGCCTTCTGCGTCCGGCCAATCCATTGCCGCAGATGATCGATATCCAGCTTGTCGCTCATGATTTCGTTCCGCTTGCGATTTTATCAGTCGCGTTGCCGACCGGAGGCACAGCTCCATAATGGCGCGTTTCGCCCATGACGATCGCCGCCGGTGCGGGATATGAGACGGGGCCGTTCGGCGTATCCACTTCAATGCGCCGCAGATGCGGATGCACCGAAAGATCGCTCATAGTGTTGACTTCCGCGAAGGCGATGTCCGCATCCGTCAGCCGCTTGAGAAGCTCATCGCGCGTCATGCTGGCAAATACATCGCCAACGGTTTTGTCGGTGAGCGCGCGGTTGCGGACCCGTTCAACGCCATTGGCAAAACGTGGATCGTTCGGAAGATCCGGCATCGACATAACATCGGCGGTGAGCTTCTTCCATTCCCGCTCGCTCTGGATCGAGATCAGAATGTCGCGGCCATCCTTTGAGCGAAATACGCCGTAGGGCGCAATCGACGTATGAGCGAGGCCCATCCGCTTTGGCGTGTTGCCGTTTTCCGCGTTCAAGAGCGGCACCGTCAGCCAGTCCGCCATCACATCAAACATAGAGATGCGGATGTCGGCGCCCTGGCCGGTGCGGGAGCGGGCGATCAGTGCTTCGAGGATTGCGGCGTGGGCTGTCGCGCCGGTCGCGATATCGACAATGGACAGGCCGACCCGCGCCGGAGTTTCCGGACCACCAGTGATGGATGCCAGGCCACTCTCGGCCTGGATCAGAAGGTCGTACGCTTTGCGCTCCGCATAGGGGCCATCGTCGCCGTAGCCGCTGATGGTGCAGCAGATCAGCGCTGGATAGTCTTTGCGCAGACGTTCGCGGGAAAAGCCGAGACGATCCATCGATCCCGGCTTGAGATTCTGCACCAGCACATCGGCACCGGCGATCAGCTTTTCCAGTGTCTTGCGGCCTTCGTCGGTCGCAAGATCGATGACGACGGATTTCTTGCCGCGATTGAGCCAGACGAAGTAGCTGCTCTGCCCTTTAGCCGCTGCATCGTAGCCGCGCGCGAAGTCACCCTCGGGGCGTTCGACCTTGAAGACCGTGGCACCAGCATCCGCGAGCCGCGATGTGCAGAACGGAGCTGCGACCGCCTGTTCGACGGCAATAACGGTCAATCCTTCAAGCGGCAGCATGGACGGTCTCAATAGGAGCGCGGCATGCCCAAGACATGCTCGGCGAGGAACGACAGAATGAGGTTGGTGGAGATCGGCGCAACGGAATAAAGCCGAGTCTCGCGGAACTTCCGCTCGACGTCATATTCTTCCGCGAAACCGAAACCGCCGTGGGTCTGCACGCAGGCGTTGGCCGCTTCCCAGGACGCATCGGCTGCCAGCATTTTCGCCATGTTGGCTTCGGCGCCGCAATCCTTGCCGGCCTCATAGAGGCGCGTTGCTTCCCTTACCATCAACTCGGCAGCACGCATGTTCGCGTAGGCCTTGGCGATCGGAAACTGGATGCCCTGGTTCTGGCCGATCGGTCGGCCGAACACCGAGCGCTCCTTGGCATAAGCGCTGGCCTTGTTAATGAACCACTTCGCATCGCCGACACATTCGCTGGCGATCAGAATGCGCTCGGCGTTCATGCCGGAGAGAATGTAGCGGAAGCCCTTGCCTTCTTCGCCGATCAGATTTTCAGCGGGCACACGCAGATTGTCGAAAAATACCTCCGTCGTGGAGTGGTTCATCATGGTGCGGATCGGCCGGATCGAAAGTCCGCCGGCCTTCTTCGCTTCCTGCATATCGACCAGAAAGACCGACAGGCCATCCGTGCGCTTTGCAGCCTGGTCCTTCGGTGTGGTGCGCGCCAGCAGGATCATCAGGTCGGAGTATTCCGCGCGGCTGGTCCAGATCTTCTGGCCGTTGACGACGTAGTCGCCATTGCCTTCGCGTTTGGCAAAGGTCTTCAGCGAGGAGGTGTCGGTGCCGCTGGTCGGCTCAGTCACGCCAAACGCCTGCAGACGCAGCTCGCCGCTCGCGATTCTCGGTAGCCATTTCGCGCGCTGGGCATCGCTACCGTGCCGCAGCAGCACACCCATCGTGTACATTTGCGCGTGACAGGCGCCGCCGTTGCATCCGGAAAGCTGGATTTCCTCCATGATCGCGGCTGCCGCTGAAAGCTTCAGCCCTGCACCGCCATATTCTTCGGGGATGAGGACGGAGAGATAGCCGGCGTCGATCAGCGCTTTGACGAACTCCTGCGGATACGCCATTTCGCGGTCGAGCTTGCGCCAATATTCACCGGGAAACTGCGCGCAAAGCTTCGCAACTGATTCACGGATGTCGGAAAAATCGTTGGGTTCTGTCTGTGTCATGTGAATGGTTTTGGCAGATCGACGGCCCGCATGGTAGCCGTGCCGAACGCACATCTGCGTTCTGAATTTTCATTCTTGGTGAATACCTCGATCGTGGCCACCCCGATGGTGCCGCCGACCTGAATGGCCTCCGCTCTGGCGATGATTTCACCTCCGTCGGCGGAGGCCAGAAAGTTGACCTTGAACTCGACAGTGACGCCGATCTTCCCTCGGGGAAGCTTGCTCGTCACCGCCATGCCGGCAGCCTGATCCGCAAGTGCGGCGATCACGCCGCCGTGGAAGTGCCCGGCGAATTGCAGTAGATCTTCCCGGCGGGGCAGTGCCAGTTCGACCTTGCCCGGTTCAAGATGAACCACGCGAACGCCCGCTGCCTTTGTAAATCCCTGGTTGATAACTTTCTCCGCCAGTTCTGGCGGATTTAATGTGCTCACATTCAGGTCCTGATCTTACGCATTGATGCGAACCGGCAGGGTTTCATAACCCTTCACGAAGCTCGAATACACGCGCTTCGGTTCGCCGACAACCTCGATATTGTCAAAGCGTTTCAGGATTTCTTCCCAGATAATCTTGAGCTGAAGTTCGGCGAGCCGCATGCCGACGCAGCGATGAATGCCGAAGCCGAACGACATGTGCGTGCGCGGCCGGGCGCGATCGATGATGAAGCTGTCTGCGTTCTCGATGACCTCGCTATCGCGGTTGCCCGAGACATACCACATCACGACGCGATCCCCCTTCTTGATCAACTTTCCACCAAGTTCGGTATCTTGCAGTGCGGTCCGTCGCATATGGGCCAGCGGCGTCTGCCAGCGAATAACTTCCGGGACGAAACTGTCGATCAATGCGTGGTTGGCGCGCAGCTTGTCGTATTCATCCGGATTTTCGTTTAGAGCGAGCACCGAGCCGGTCATCGAATTCCGCGTTGTGTCGTTGCCGCCGACGATCAGGAGAATGAGATTGCCGAGTAGGTTGTCGCGGTCCATATGGCGGGTTGCATCGCTGTGCGCCATCATTGAAATCAGGTCGCTGCGCGGCTCGACGTTGACGCGTTCATTCCACAGCCGCGTGAAATAATCGGCGCATTCGCCGAGTTCGGCGAGCCGCTGCTCTTCGCTGTCGTAGATCATGCTTTTTGGCAGCGCCGTCGCGATGTCGGACCATCGCGTCAGTTTGCGTCGATCTTCCCAGGGAAAGTCGAACAGCGTGGCGAGCATTTGCGTCGTCAGTTCAATCGATACGCGCTCGACCCAATTGAACGTCTCATTGCGCGGCAGATTGTCGAGCACCTCCGCAGAGCGTTCGCGAATGAGGACAGCAAGCTTATCAAGGTGTGTCGGCGTGAACATCGGCGACACGGTTTTGCGCTGCGGACCGTGTTGGGGCTCATCCATCGCGATGAAGCTTGGCCATTGGTATCGCTCGTCCACGTCGCGCAGCATGATGCCGCCAAGTCTGACATCCGAAGAAAAGATCGCGGCATTGGTGTCGACATGCATGATGTCGTTGTACTTGGTCACGGACCAGTAGTTGCCGACGGGGCTGGTGGAGCAGAAGTGAACAGGCTCCTCGTTACGCAGGCGCTCGAAGTAGGGCCAGAGCGTGTCTGATCGGAACAGCTCCGGGTGGCCGGGATGAAATTCCGACAGGGGAGTCGTGTAGGCCTTTTCGCGGGCAGCCCGTAGGCGCTCGTCGCGGGCAACTGTGATCGTCCCGTGCATCGGCATCATTCTCCGTAGGATCTAAATCCGCAGTCCGGCCCGGATGAATTACAGCGCTTGGCGGGGGCGAGAGCAAGGCGCGCGTGACGCTCGAAAGGGCGGTTCCCGAATGGGGGCCCATGAATGAGATCCAAGGCATGAAATTTACTAATTATTCCAACATCTTATCGCGAGGCTAAACGCGTTGGATAAATCGCTCGGCGGTCACCGAATTTAATCACGATGGTACGATCAATCCGGCCGATCTCGGTTTCCTGAACGCCACGGGCGCTGGCTTGAGGAATCCGGCAACTGCCGCTCAGAAGATCGGCCATGTGGTGAAGTCATCAACAGCATTGCAAGCCAAATCTGCTGGCTCTCAACGTCACGATCGAGGCTACACGTGCAGGAGAGGCGGGAAAGTCTCCGCGGCGATTGCGGCCTCGGTCGAGGAGCAGGCCGCGGGCCACCCAAAGCATTTCGCCGAACGTGCAAGTGGCGACTAAGGGGTCGACGACATCAACGCCAACATAAATAAAGACGTCGCCTGGCGGCGAAATCAGTTAACGAATCGACCCGCAAGGTCAGGGAAGAGTCGCGCGGCATCCCGTGCCGGCCGACGGAGCGTCTTCAGCCGCTACGTGACATCACGAGCGACTTCAAGCGTTTCCGCCTCTTCTCCCGGTGCACCGAGCGTGGCATTGTCGGCACCAAACCAAGGCTGGCCAGTGTGGCGCCTCGCAATTGCCGACCTTTCTTGCGGCTGGTCACTCATCGGCAATTGCGAGACAAAAGCCACGCTGGCTTTTCGATTTTGCTAGTGTCCTTTCGTCTCCGAATAACCGTGCGAGCGCGCCGCAAATTGCGGTTATTCGGAGACGGGACACTAGCGCCAAACCCGCCCGGGGAGAGAGACATGATTCCGAATGCCCACAGTGTTTTCAATTTCGACCTTGGCGAAACAGCCGATGCGATCCGCGAGACGGTCCGCGATTTTTCATCCAACGAGATTGCGCCGCGCGCTGACGAAATTGACAAGAGCAACCAATTCCCGCGCGACCTGTGGCCCAAGCTAGGTGCGCTCGGCTTGCATGGCATTACCGTCGAGGAAGAGTATGGCGGCTCCGGACTGGGATATCTTGAACACTGCGTCGCGCTCGAAGAAATCTCCCGCGCCTCTGCGGCGGTTGGGCTCTCCTATGGCGCGCACTCAAATCTCTGCGTCAATCAGATCCGCCGCAATGGCAACGAGGCGCAGAAACGAAAATACCTTCCGAAGCTGATCTCTGGAGAACATGTCGGCGCGCTGGCGATGTCCGAGCCTGGCGCAGGGTCCGACGTCGTGTCGATGAAAACGCGCGCCGACAAAAAGGGAGATCGCTACATCATCAACGGCGGCAAGATGTGGATCACCAACGGCCCGGTCGCTGAGACGCTGGTCGTTTATGCCAAGACCGATCCATCCGCCGGCCCGCGGGGGATGACTGCATTCATCATTGAAAAAGGCATGAAGGGATTCTCCACGGCGCAGAAGCTGGACAAGCTCGGTATGCGCGGGTCCGATACTGCAGAGCTGGTGTTTGAGGATTGCGAAGTCCCCGAGGAGAATGTGCTCGGTCAGGTAGGGCGTGGCGTTAACGTCCTGATGTCGGGGCTCGACTATGAGCGCGCCGTGCTGGCCGCCGGTCCGCTCGGCATCATGCAAGCATGCCTTGATGTCGTGATGCCTTATATCCATGAGCGCAAACAGTTCGGCCAGCCGATCGGCAACTTCCAGCTCGTGCAGGGCAAGGTGGCGGATATGTACGTCGCGATGAATGCGTCGCGGGCGTATGTATATGCCGTGGCAAAGGCGTGCGATCGCGGTGAGACGACGCGGGAGGATGCTGCCGGTGCCATTCTTTATGCGGCTGAGCGCGCCACGCAATGTGCACTGGATGCGATCCAGTTGCTCGGCGGCAATGGTTATATCAATGACTATCCGACTGGGCGGCTGCTTCGTGATGCCAAGCTCTATGAGATCGGCGCGGGCACCAGTGAAATCCGCCGCATGCTGATCGGACGGGAGCTTTTTGATAAGTCGTCGTAGTGTTTACGCTGCCCCGGTTTAACGGAGGATCGGCTCGCGCTGATCAGCAAGGAAGGCCGACTGTCAAGCGGCCTTCTGGGCTCTACTGCGGCGGCAAAGGTAGATGATTGGTCTTGGCGACCCAGGACCGCACGTCCGGCAGAATTTCCGGCAAAATTGCGCGTACCTCATCGACAGTCATTCCGGCCCTGATGCGCGGATCATAAAGAATATTCATAATGTACTGGTCGTAGATATCAAAGAAGCCCATCGACACATCGTCATTGAACATGGTCCACGGGACCGAGTTCGTGTCGTTGATCGGTCCCAGTGACTGCAGCAATTCTTCGTAAGCGCAATCGTGGAAGACAAAGTCGCTGCTATCGACAGTCAGAATGACATCGGAGCGCTGAATTTCGTATTCATCGTTCTTGCGGAAGCCCGATAAGCACTGAGGATCAAGGGATTCCTTAATCTCTTTGGCTTTCTCTGCACCATAGAACGAGGTGATCGTTTTCTGCAGATCGCGGTCGCGCACCAGCGTAATGATGGTATTGGCGTCGTCGCGTTTGTTTGTAACAGCGATATCAAGGTGCTGCACGCGCTTGGCGATATCGTTGATCACCTTGCCGACCTGCGTGCGCCGGTCGATGCGGTGGGAGCCGTCGATAAAGACGCGGACCGGCATGTGGTATTTGCGAATTCTGTCGACACGGCCGGCGAGATGGTATTCTGCGCCGAAGGCAGTTTTCATGAAGCCTTCGATGATCTGGGTATCTGTGAACGCCTTTTTGTCGCTGTGTTGCCGGGCGACGGTACCCGCAGGATCTGCGCAAGCTGAGTGTGAAATGGCAGCGGCAAGCGCGGCAGCACACAACGTGGCCGCGAAGCCGAACGCAATTCGCCAGAGCGGTGAAAGGATTTGCATTTCTGGTGGAGGTAGCCGCAACTCGTGACCGTGTGCAAGAGCGACTATTGCATTCCTGAAAGCGAAAAAAGGCCGGCACGACGGCCGGCCCTTCTCTTGTTCCATGCTGTCAGTTCTTGACGATAACTGTCGCTCCGACACGCACACGATTGTAGAGATCGATCACGTCCTCATTGACCATGCGGAAGCAGCCTGAGGAGACGGCTTGTCCAATGGTCTCAGGTTCGTTCGAGCCATGAATGCGATAAAGCGTTGAGCCGAGATATATGGCACGCGCGCCGAGCGGGTTATCCGGACCGCCGACCATATGGCGCGGCAGATCGGGGCGGCGGCGCAGCATCTGTGCAGGCGGGGTCCAGCTCGGCCATTCCTTCTTGGCGCTAACGCGGTGGACACCGCCCCAGCGGAAGCCATCGCGGCCGACGCCGATGCCATAACGTAAGGCCTGACCATTGCTCTGGATCAGGTAAAGCCGCCGTTCCTTGGTATTTATGATAATCGTACCGGGGGCATAGTTGTTCGGAAAATCGACGGTTGTGCGGGGAATGGGACCGGCGCCGCTGGGGCCGCCGCCGAAGAGCTGGAAGAAGGGGTTAAATTCCGGGTCCGCTGTGGCGACCCCCGTGCCGGCAACGAGGGTCGCGGCAGTTACGACAACGGTTAAAAGGCGCGTCATCAGAATCCCCATAAAAAGCCGGCCGACGGGCCGGAAATATCAGCAGAAGGACTGTAGCTTGGCGTGTGACGATTGGCGCGAACGTGTCAGACAGGCCACAAATTGGGCCGTTTCGCAACCCACGGCCGCGTGATGGCACGATTTCCAGAAACGGCGTTGCAGAAAAACATTATCCCGCATGAATATACGGTTGGTTTTTTTCGAATCGGGCCCGGCATCCTTTTGACGAGATGTCATAAGAGAGATCTGGCAGACCACAAAATCGCGAAGGGCGAATGGGAGTGAGATGATGAATGGTGCGGAAAGTCTGGTGCGGACATTGGTCGCGGGTGACGTGAACGTCTGTTTCACCAATCCAGGAACCTCCGAAATGCACTTTGTCGCAGCGCTCGACCGGGTAGACGGCATGCGCTGCGTGCTTGGCCTTTTTGAGGGAATCGTGACCGGCGCAGCGGATGGATACTACCGCATGACTGGCAAGCCAGCGTCGACGCTGCTTCATCTCGGCCCCGGCCTCGCCAACGGTCTTGCCAATTTGCACAATGCCAAAAAGGCGCATTCCGGCATCGTCAACATCGTCGGACAGCACGCGACCTATCACATCGAGTACAACGCCCCGCTGACATCCGACATTGAAGGGATCGCCCGCCCGATGTCGGCCTGGGTGCGGACCTCGCCGGATGCGAAGTCCGTTGCGCGCGATGGCGCGGCTGCTATCGCCGCTGCCAACAGCTCGCCCGGGCAGATCGCGACGCTCATTCTGCCGGCCGATACGGCGTGGAATGAGGCCGACGGCATCGCTCAGGTGCCGGAAAATTCCCAGCGTGCGAGCTACTCACCCCAAGCGGTGAATGAGGCTGCCCGCGTCCTCCGCAGCGGCGAACAAACCTTACTGTTGCTGACCGGCAAGGCTCTGACTGAAGAAGGGTTGAAGCTTGCCTCGCAGATTGCAGGGAAGACAGGATGCAAGGTGATGGGCCAGACCTACAACCCGCGCATGGCGCGCGGTCGTGGCCGTTTCTCGATCGATCGCATTCCGTATGTGATCGAACACGCGTTGCCGATCCTGAAGGATTTCCGTCATATCATCCTGGTGGAGACGTCTGATCCGGTTGCCTTCTTCGCCTATCCCAACAAGCCGAGCCTGCTCAAGCCCGAGGGCTGCGAGGTTCATCGCATGTGTGAAGTCGGCGAAAACTCAGTGGCCGCGCTGCACGCGCTGGCTGATGCTGTTGGAGCCAAGGCTTCGGATATCATGCCGCAAAAGCTTATGGAGCTCGCCAAGCCGACCGGTGCGCTCACCTATGCATCCATTGCGCAGGCTCTTGCGGTGGCAATTCCTGAAAACGCGATCGTTGTCGACGAATCAATCACAACAGGTCGTGGATTTTTCCCGCCGACGGCTGCTGCTGCTCCACATGACTGGCTGCAGAACATGGGTGGGTCAATCGGATTCTCCACGCCGGTTGCAACTGGCGCCGCAGTGGCATGTCCGGACCGCAAGGTGATCTGCCTGGTTGGCGATGGTAGCGCCATGTACACCTTGCAGTCGCTGTGGACCCAGGCCCGCGAGGGACTGGATGTCACCACCATCGTTTTCGCCAATCGTACTTACCAAATCCTGAAAGGCGAGTTCGCCGGCGTGGAAGCGGGAGAGCCCGGTCGCAAGGCGCTAGCCATGCTGAACCTGGACAATCCCGCCCTCGACTGGATCTCGCTCGCAAAGGGCATGGGCGTCTCTGGCCGCTCAGTGACGACGGCGGACGAATTCAACCAGGCCCTCGCTGAAGCGATGAAGGAGAAGGGTCCGCGCCTGATCGAAGTCGTCATGTAATCTGTGCGATTAACGGGCTAGTGGTTCGTTTCTAACATTTGCATCCTGTTTCCGCGGATACCTTTGCAAATGTTAGAATCAAAGAACCACTAGCAAATATAAGCTGCTAGTGGCGCTTTGGATTTGACATTCGCCGAACGAAACCGCTGCGTGATGGGTAGCGAATGTCAAATCCGCTCCGCTAGGGGGCGTCATTGAACGTCAACGACGGACAATCGTCCGCTGGCTTTCTGGATGAAAGCGCGATGTGACCGGAGGGCGGACACCCTTAGGCGGTCCCTTTCGACCCGAACTATGACACATCGAATTAAACCTTCTGCAGTCTCTTGTATGTAGATTGCCCATGACCTTTGAAGGCGATGGCGCTGCAGGGACGCCATATGCAAGGATTGCGTCGATGAATTTGTTAATTCGATTTCTGCGAGACGAAACCGCTGCGACCGCGATCGAGTATGCGTTGATCGCGTGTGGTATTGCCGCTGTCATCATCAGTGCGGTCAATGGTCTTGGCACTGCAGTCAAAGGCGAATACTCGGCTCTTAAAGACGGGCTGGATGGTGTGAAGTAACTGTCCCTCCTAGTGTCCTGAATCCAAAGTTCGCTCGTCGTCGGGACACGAGATCAGGCGGTGAGTTTTTTTGCCTGCCATTGCATCAGAAAACGTTCAAATTGGTCGATCGAAAGCGGCCGCGAATAGAGGAAGCCTTGGGCTTCATGGCAACCTTTTGTTTGCAGGAATTTTTCCTGAGCGGCCGTTTCGACGCCCTCGGCAGTGACCGATAATCCCAGATTGTGAGCCATCACGATGATCGAGCTGGCGACAGCGGTATCCTCGGCCGATGGATCCTTGTCGATCGTCTGAACAAAGGCACGATCAATTTTAAGACGCGTCAGGGGATAGCGCGTCAAACAACTCAGTGACGCATAGCCTGTCCCGAAGTCGTCGAATGCAAGGCCGACGCCCTTTGCTCGCAGCGCCTGCAGGGATGTAATTCTGGTATCGTCATTGTTGAGGACGATGTTTTCCGTAACTTCGATTTCGAGTAGCTCCGGCGGTAACCCGCTGTGCTTCAAGGCAGCGTCGACCTGAGCCGATAGAATTTCATTGTGGAATTGGGCTGGAAACAGATTCACAGCCATCCTCACCGGCCTTAGACCTTTGGCGATCCAGGAGGCTCCTGCTTCGCAAGCTGTGCGCAAAATCCAATTCCCCACTCCGAGGGCCGCCGGGCTTTGAATGAGTGCATCGATAAAGGCCGCGGGCGACAATAGACCTCGTTGCGGATGCTGCCATCGCAGCAGAGCCTCGGCACCGACCACCGCGCCGTCGCTGAGCCGGAACTGAGGTTGAAAGTGCAGCATGAATTCCTGATTGGCAAAAGCGCGCCGGAGCTCGCCTTCCATTTCATGTTTTGCTTGTGCCTTGGCGCGCATCGCGCGTGCGAAAAAGGCGGTATTTGCGTCCACCGGCGGCCTTTGCTTCGTAGAGCGCAAGATCTGCGTTTCCGATCAATTCCTCCGCGTTTGATCCATCCGCAGGAGCGATCGCAATGCCGGCGCTTGCTCCGATGTAAATCACGTGGCCGTCGATTTCAAAGCGAGACTCCATTGCTTTCAGGATGGCGTCGACGAAGCCGGAGAAAGCGAGGAGATCGCGCGAATTGTGATCGATCAAGACGAATTCGTCGCCTCCTAGGCGATAGGCCCGGCCGCTTTCGGGAGCGAGCATCTTTATGCGCTGACCGACCTGGGTCAGCAGCTTGTCGCCGATTGAGTGGCCCAGCGTATCGTTGACGTTCTTGAATCCGTCCAGATCGAACATCGCAATGCACATCGCTTCCGCGTTGTCGTTGCCAAACTTGCTCAAATCCTCCAGCAGGCTGTTCCGATTGGGGAGGCCCGTGAGTTGATCGAAATGGGCCAACGTGGAGAGCATCTTCTCGGCTTGGTTCTGTTCGGTCATGTCACGGCCGATGATGAAAAAGCGTTGGGCGCGTTCTGACCAAATTCCAGCCAACGCAACAGCAATCTTACGACCATCTTTGTGAATGAACTCAGATTGAAAATTGCGAATGGCTTTGCCCTGAGCGCAAAGCTCCAATTCGCTTGTGAGCGGCGGAATATTGGCTAGCGAGATGAAATCTCCGCTATGGCGCCCCAACATTTCGTCCTGTTGGTAACCCAGCATCGAGGCACAACTGGGACTGATGCGGGTAATAACGCGGTCGCGGTCAGTGACGATAATAAGATCGACCGAAGTGTCAAAAAGGCGCCGATGCTCTTCGGTTTCTCGTGCGAGGGCTTCCGATTTCTCTTGCACGTCGCTCTCGGCCTTGAGCCGTTCGCGCATTGCCAGCGGCAGCCAGCGAAACAGCAGCAGGCCAAGCACGACCGACGCTGCAATCACGTTCATCAGCTTGGGGATAATGAGAAGGCCTGGCTTTCCGAGCACTGCGACAATCGATGCAGGAAAGAGCCCGTACTGCGCACCGAAGTAGAGTCCGAAATAGAGATTCTCGATGATGTTTCGGACCGTGTCGATGCTGACGACTATGAGAAGCAGCCGGGTCGTTCCGAAGGTCTGTGGGTTTTTATAGTAGGCGACGGCGACAGTGCCGAGCACCGCAAGCCAGATCGAAATAATCACCCAATAGATCAGCGCGGCTGCGAGGCTCATGCAAGGACTCATACGTTCTGGCGGGCCTGCGCTGCACACCAAAAAGTCAGCAGGCCGCCTACGAACGTAACGGCGGGTAGTAAATTGAAGAATGATGCGGGCGCGAAGTTCCTGATGAACTTAACGGACCCTTAAGAGACTTGTCACGCGTGAAGACAAATTCGCTTGATTGGCACCTTGGACTGATGCCGGGTGAACTCACAAAGATCGAAACAGAATAACGACGATGGAGGCAGCCATCGCGAGGCTCGTTGAGGGCGAGCTTGTTAAATAATAAAGGGCTCAATCCGCGTTGCGGGAGCTCGCCAGGCCGCGATGTTCTGCTGGCCGGGCTCGAACTTATTTACCCATGATGGGAGAGGCTTGCCTGATCGAACTTGCGGCGATGAATTGGAGTGTCGAAGGTGGATGTCGGTAATTGAGCCCGACCAGGACAGCGTCCCGCATCACCAAGACGGGCCGGGCCTCAGCCACATGGATCACATGCAGCGCCCACAGAACGCAATCGAGTTGCAGACGTTCCAAAAAACACTTAGGTCGCGTCTGGGCACCTTAGAGGAGGGAACCGGGATCAAAAGCCGCGCCTCTTAGCCGGTGGCGCGGCAAAAGGTATCGTTTCGCCCAAACCAACCCCAAGCGTTCGTAGCGTCCAAGCTCCTAAACGCCGGCGAGAGTCGCACCCCGAAGAAAAGCCAGTGCTGGGGAAAGGGCGTAAAGCACGTAATGCCTCCTTGCGCATATCGCCATATCTCGGCACCGCCGAACCATTGTTTGCGAATTGATGCGCAGCGTGGAACTGGTCATTTCAATCGTAGCCAAGTTCTTCTCGTTTGTAGCCCTGATGCAACAGGAACTGGCGATCATTGTGTGTTGAGTGCCTACAAAGCGACGAGCGATGAAGGGCCGGCAATCAACAATACGACAAACGCCAAGCGGGGAGACCAGCACAATGCGGCAAATGGTGATGATCGGTTTCCTGCAGGCGCAGAACTGCACCACGCTGCCGAGCTCCTGGCGGCATCCGGAGTCGCGGACCGATTCGATGTCGGTCGACTATTATCAGGAGATTGCCCGCCTCCTGGAGGCCGGAAAATTCCACATGGCCTTCTTCGACGACAGGCTGGCAATGCCGGACCGCTATCGTAACGACCATGCGTATGCGGTCGAATATGGCATCCGTTGCGTGAAGATGGACCCCATTGTTGTGCTGACGGCGATGGGATTGGTCACCGAGAAACTTGGGCTCGCCTCGACCTGCTCGACGACCTACTTCGAGCCGTTCGATGTAGCCCGTCGCTTCGCAACGCTGGATCTGATGACAGGCGGCCGTGCCGCCTGGAATGTCGTTACCTCCGTCAAAGACGGCGAAGCGCTCAACATGGGCAAGGACGAACATCTTGAGCATGATCTTCGCTATGATCGCGCCGATGAATTCATGGAAGTTGTGCTCGGCCACTGGGACACCTGGCAAGATGGTGCGTTGATTGTCGACAAGAAGAACAAGCGCTTCGCGGATCCGGACAAAGTGAGGCGGCTAGATCATCATGGGACGTATTTCAAATCGCGCGGGCCATTCACTGTGCCGCGTTCGCCGCAAGGCCATCCCTTTATCGTCCAGGCGGGCTCGTCCGGCCGCGGGCAGCGTTTCGCTGGCCGATGGGCAGAGGTGATCTTCAGTCCTTTCCCCAACGCGATGGCCAAGCAAAGCTATGACGCGCTTCGCCGCGAGGCCGCTCAAGCAGGTCGCGATCCCGACCAGATGTTCGTCTGCAAGCTGACGACTCCTGTCTGTGCCGCAACCAAGTCCGAAGCCGAAGACAAGATGGCGCTGATCGAGAAACTGCCGCTGGAAATCGATACACTGTCACTGCTCGCCGAAGGCCTCGACTTCGATTTCGGTGTGAAGCAGATCGACGAGCCGCTGACCACCGCGGAGCTTCAGAGCATGCAAGGCATGACCGGTATCCGCGACTACGTCCTTAGAGCTTCCGGCAAGACCAATCCGTCGACGCGCGATTTCCTCACTTACTCCGAGCGCGCCAAACCCTATAGCGCGATCGTGGGAGGACCAAAGGAAGTCGCCGATCAACTGGAAGAGCTGTTCGTGGGTCGAGCTTGTGACGGCTTCGTGATCGCCGCAACCCATGTGCCCGGCTCTTATGCCGATTTCATCAAGCACGTGGTGCCGGAACTGCAACGGCGTGGGCTCTTCCACACGGATTATACCGGGAAGACGTTGCGCGAAAATCTTGGGCTGAAGCGCCCACCGGTTGGCGCATGGAAAGCCGAGTGGCGTGCTGCGGCCGAATAGAAGAAGCATGAAGACTTCGGGACCTCATCCCATCACGCTGTCCGGCAACGCGGTCAGGCTTGAGTGTTTTCATGGCGAAGCGGAAGTGCGCCGCACTTTGCACGGCATGGCACAAAAAAAGAGCCCAGGCCAAGGGGAATCGAACGGCAGCGGCCTCAAGCTTTGCCTGGCGGGGGTGGCGCAGGCAGGCCCACCTGAGCTGTTCTGATCTGGTCCTCGCTCCGATCCGTCGCGACATACTGCCCCTGCCAATAGGCCAGCGCCGCGGTCTGCTCCGAAAACTGGATGTCGAGCGGGCGACCGATGACGATCGCATGGGAGTGATGTTCGATGATGTACTCGACCTCGCAATCAATCGCCGCCAAGGCATCAGCAAGTAGAGGCACGCCCGACACGCGCGTGATCCAGTCGGCGTTGTCGAAGCGGTCCGCACCTTTGACGCCGCCTTTGCCGGTAAACCGGTCTGCGATGTCGATCTGATCCGCATTGAGGATGCTCACGCCAAAGAAGCCGTTCCGCTTCAACAGCGGCCATGACGAGGCGGACCGGTTGATGCTCACGACGAGTGACGGCGGTTCGGCCGACAGCGACCCGACCGACGTGACAGTCATTCCCGTAATATCGCGGCCCTGCCCGACCGTGACAATGCTGACACCGCCGACAAGCCGACGCATTGCCCGGCAGAACTTAGCCGACGACATGTCGCGATCGAGGGCATTGCTGCGGAGCACTTTGTCCATTTAAGCCTCGCGCAATTGATGTGTCGCAGGAGGGCCGCACGAAGTGGTTGCCGATAGCCTTGTACCGCAAAGCATGGAGGCGTTGTGCTACGATCTCGTTTCAAACGGCGATGAATCGACTACATGCGAAATCAAGCGCCCGATTGGCGTCGCCCCGCGCGGCCAGAACGATTTGTCGCTGGATCAAGCTCAATAAGCTCGCAGCGCCATAGGGGATCGACTGATGCCGAAATTCCTCAATCCGGTGGCTGCGCCTGCCGGGCGATCCGATACGATATCACTGCGCTGCTAAACGTCGTGTATGCGTGTCATTGCACCAGTTGCCAGCAAAAGACTGGTGGCGCCTTCACCGGTTGGCGATCGGCGAAGAGCAGTGAATGCGCCCATCCACCGCTCTTCGTCTTCAATCATGCAAGGTCTGCCGGATGCAGCGGCATGCCGATGCCTCGAAGGATCGACTGCAGATTTTCGGTTGAAACGTGGCGAACGGTGGTGTTCGCGCCAACCGCGATGCTGGCTGCAATGCCGGCGGCCTGACCGGTCGCCATGCAGGCCGGCATATTGCGGCTTCGTCCGTGTGCGCCGTGATCCGCAGAGATACAACGTCCGGCAACAAGCAATTGCTCGACACCTTTAGGCACCATACAGCGGTACGGAATTTCGTAAGGTTTCAAACCCTGAAAATCCACATCTTCGCCCTTCGGAGCATGGACGTCAAAGGCCGAGACATCGACTGCGATGGTGTCTTCAAACGGCGTGCCCTTCATCACGTCGTCGGTGGTCAAGGTGTATTCGCCCTCAATATGCCGGGTCTCCCGGACGCCAAGAACAGGGGCGATCTGAGAGATACGCGCTTTCTCGAATCCCGGAACCTTCTGGATCAGAAATTTTGCGTACTCGTCGATCTGCCGGTAGCACTCGATGATGGCGCCGCTGAATTCAACCGGCGAGAAGACATCGACATCAAGCACGCGTGTAGCGTTGACATACATCAGGCCGTTCGCGGTCTTCAGTGTAATGTTCTCGCGCGGCAGGTCGATGCCGGTTTCCTTTTTGTAAGCCTGTACAGTCTTGTTGAAACCGGTGAGCCAGAGTCCGTAATCAAGCTGCGCATCGTTGTCCGGGATTGCCTGTGCCGGAATATCGTCTGTCGTTCGCGCCCAGCGGGACAACGCAACAAGATCGACATCCGCCATCGTGAAGTACATTCCGACTGGCTGCATCTTCAAGTCTTCGCCTTCTTCGCCGGAGCCCATGATGAATGGAGCTCCCGCTGCCGCGGCTATGTCACCGTCCGCAGAACAGTCGATCACGACCTTCGCTCCGATGAAGGAACGACCCGCTTTGTTTTCCACCACGACGCCTACAACGGTGTTTCCCTCCATCACCGGTCGCGACACAAACGTTTCAAACAGGATCTGAGCGCCCGCGTCTGCGCAAAGGCGAGTGAGCAACATCTTCATGATTTCGGGATCGCACGGAGAGGCAATGTTGACGCCTCCGGTTTTCGTCTTGGCGGTGTAGTCCGCGCCGGCAGCTCCAGTTGAGCGTGCGAGATTCCAGATTTCGAGAGGCAGGCCGCCGAGCAGCGCGCCGGACGGCTTGGTGTTCAAGCCGAGCGTCAGATTTCCGCCAAGCGAACCAAAGCGCTCGATCAGCACAACGCGCTTGTTTTGCCGCGCTGCGGCAATTGCAGCCAGCGGGCCGGTCGTTCCGCCTCCGACGACGACAATGTCGACATCCATCAAAACCGGAATTTCACGCGCTGGTTCTTCAATCTTCCGCATTTCGTTTGCTCCTTGTGTCCCTGTGTCGCGAGCAGCCCGCTTGACTCTCGGAAATTTTGTGTAGACTGTGTGTATACACAGAGTATGCACAAAGACAACGGGCATGCAAAAGTCGAATGGATTGGCGACTAAGGCTTACCGAAAAGTTCGGGAAGCTATCTTGAGTGGCAAACACCTGCCGGGAGAGGCCTTGTACGAGGTTCATCTCGCGGAGCGCTACGGCATGAGCCGCACGCCGGTGCGTGAAGCATTGCAGGTGCTGGCGCGCGAAGGATTCGTGGATGCGTTGCCTGGCCGAGGCTTTCTGGTGCCGCGCTGGTCATTGCAGGATTTGCGTGAACTCTATGAGTTGCGCGAGGCCCTGGAGGGATTTGCGACAGCTTGCGCAGCGCGGCATGCAACGCCTGACGATATCAAGCAGATCGAAAAGCTCGTTGAAGACTATGCTGTTGCGAACGAGTGGGAATCTCTTCTTTATCTTGGCGACGAATTCCACAACAAGATCATCGCGTGCAGCCGTAATGCACGTTTGATCCGGACACTGGATTCCCTGAAAGCGCAAATCAGCATGACGCGCGGAACGCAGCTTCGCGATCTGCAGCGACGGAGGGATGAGTCAATCGACGAGCATCGCGCCATTCTCGATGCGATTACCAAGCATGATGCCGAGCTTGCCGAGCAAAGTGCACGAAATCACATCCGCTCGTCCTACAAGAATACGCTGCAGGCATTTCAACTCGGATCCAGCTGATCCGTTGGAGGTTCACGAGACGTTCAATACCAAGAGGACCGCGTACAGGTCCCGTGTGTTCAAAGTTGAGGAAGGAAACCAACATGAAGTTCCGTGCCAAAACATTAACGGCTATCGCGTTCACTCTCATGGCCAGCATGGCGTTGGTTGCGTCGGCACCAGCGGCACCGATATCCGGCATTGAAAAGCCGAAGCTGAAAGTCGGCGTAGGCAGTAAGAACGGTTTCTTCTTTCTTCCGGCGCTGGTCGCCGACGCGCTGGGCTACTTCAAGGATGAAGGGCTCAACGTTGAAGTCGTCGATCTCGGATCAGGTGGAAAGGCCCTCGAGGCATTGGTCGGCGGAAGCGTAGACACCATCTGTGGTGCTTTCGATCACGTCGTTCAGCTCAGGTCCAAGAACGTTGCGCTACAAGCGTACGTATTGCAGAGCCGCTTGCCCGATTACGCCTTTGGTTTGGTAAAGTCGAAAGCAGCAAACTACAAATCACCCGAGGATCTTCGGGGGATGCGGTTCGGTGTGTCGTCTCCCGGATCGGGCAGCGACATGTTCCTGAAGCTGTACCTCGCCAAGCATGGCATCAAGGCGAGCGATGTGCCGACCGTCGCTGTCGGGCTCGGACCGACCGCCGTGGCAGCCGTTCGTTCGGGACAGATCGATGGTATTGCCAACAACGACCCGGTTCTTGGCATCCTTGAACAGGCAGGCGACATCGTGATCATCGGCGACGGGCGCACGGAGAAAGGCTCGACCGAGGTCTACGGCGGCCCGTATCCGACTGCGGCGATGGTGGCGTATCAGGATTTCATCAACAAGAACCCGAAAACCATTCAGGCTCTCACGAATGCGTCTGTCCGCGCGCTGAAGTGGATGAGCAAGGCAACGCCTGAAGAGATCATCAAGGTGATGCCGCCTCAATTCTCTCAGCCTGATCCCGAGGTCACCAAAAAGATCCTGGCCAATCTGCAGCACACCTATTCGGCCGATGGTTTGTTTCCCGACACCAGTGCTCAAATGGCGTTCGATGCACTGGGGCCCTACGTTCCGAACATCGCCGCGGCCAAAGGTCAGCTCGATCAGACTTTCACCAATACCTTCGTGAAGGCTGTGGGTGACGCGAGCAACTAAGCTCACGTCTGGCTCGCTAAAAGAGGCTGTAAATGGGATTCATGGAGACCAAGATGGCAGCCGACGCGATCGCGTATCAGTCGACTCCAGCCATCGCCTTCAAAAGTGTAACCTGCTGTTTTCCAAAAGCGGCAGGGAAACGCGGCTCCGAGCAGCAGATATACACCGCCGTCAAAGATGTTTCACTGGAGATCAAGGACGGCGAGTTTGTTTCTGTTGTCGGCCCGACCGGCTGCGGTAAATCGACTCTTCTCAATGTCGCGGCTGGATTGATCCACCCGACAGAAGGAGTGGTTGATATTTTCGGGACACCCCTTGGCGAGATCAACCGTGACGCGGGGTACATGTTTCAGGCCGAGTCCCTGATGGCGTGGCGCACCGCGCTTCAGAATGTCACCGTCGGTCTTGAGTATCGAGGCGTGAGTTCGTCCGAGGCACGGGCGCGAGCGATGGATTGGCTCGCAAAGGTCGGTCTTGCCGGATTTGAGGATCGATACCCGCATCAGCTTTCTGGAGGCATGCGGAAGCGTGTGTCTCTGGCTCAAATGCTGGTGCTCGATCCCCGGATTGTGCTTCTGGACGAGCCTTTCAGCGCACTCGACGCGCAGACTCGCGTGTTGATGGAAAACGAGTTGCTGGCGCTTTGGGCTGCCAACCGCAAGTCGGTTCTGTTCATTACGCACGATCTCGAAGAGGCCATATCCATGTCCGATCGCGTTGTTGTGCTGTCGGCCGGCCCAGCGACGCATCCGATCGCAGAATTCGAGATCAATCTGCCGCGGCCGCGTGACGTGTCCGAGATCAGACTGACAGAGCAGTTCCTGAAGCTACATCATGAGATCTGGGACGTGATGAAAGAAGAGGTTCTAAAAGGCTATGCTCAAAGCAAGCGCTAGTGTTCAGCGAGTCTCAGGTATCGAAAAGGGCATCAGTGCCGCTGCACGGCTTCGCATCATGCAGGCCTTGCTGTTTGCGGCTCTCATGGCGCTTTGGTATGCGCTCACTGAAACCGAGGTTTTGCCGACGTTCTTTTTCGGCCAGCCGATCGCCGTATTCAAATGCGTTGTTCAGTGGTTTGTGACGGGGGAGATATTCTACCATTTGTGGATGACTTCCGTCGAAACCGTACTCGGCTTTACCATCGGTGCGTCGTTGGCGTTGATCTGTGGACTGTGGTTTGCGCTTAGCCCGACAGCGTCATCGCTCTCGGACCCCTACATCAAGGCGATCAACGCCATGCCTCGCGTCATTCTGGCGCCGATTTTTTCGATGTGGTTCGGGCTTGGAATTTGGTCGAAGGTGGCGTTGGGCGTCACGCTGGTCTTCTTTGTTGTATTCTTCAACGTGTATCAGGGCGTCCGTGAAGTCAGCCCTGTCGTGCTGGCGAACGCCCGTATGCTTGGTGCGAGCAAAGGACAGTTGCTGCGAACGGTATATTTGCCGTCAGCGACCAGCTGGGTCTTTTCAAGTCTGCACACCTCGGTGGGGATGGCTTTCGTCGGTGCTGTCGTCGGAGAGTATTTGGGCTCATCGGCAGGTGTTGGATATCTCATCCTGCAGGCCGAAGGTGTCTTCGACGTGAATACCGTCTTTGCCGGCATTGTCGTGTTGACGATGGCAGCGCTTCTGCTGGATGCGCTTGTTGGAATCGTCGAACGACGTTTGCTGAAATGGCGTCCAACCTGAGTCCTGCAATCGGGCGCGTCACAAAATCGAATGCCCACTTTTGGTCCGGAGCGGGCATATTGAGAAGTCTGTTGTTGGCCGTTTCCGCGTGCAAAGCGGACGTCAGCCACGGATTGTCGAACAATCGCAATTCATAAGTGCACACCCCCTAGATTCGGCGAGGGTTTCAGCTACCGGGGCCGCGCCCCCGATCAGAACGGAGCCAGATCGAGTTCCCCGGATTTTCCACGGGGCACTGCGTCATATCCGCATTGTTCTGCAGGAAACTGCCGAGAGGGGCATACGACGAAATGAAAAACGCTAGGAAAACCACGGCTTGGGTGGTGGGCGCACAAGGGATCGAACCTTGGACCTCTCCCGTGTGAAGGGAACGCTCTCCCGCTGAGCTATGCGCCCGAAGTGGCCGAACTGGCCTTTCGAAGCCGCGATTTACGGAAGGGCAGGCCGGGGTGTCAAGCGCAGGCAGGCCACCAAAGCCGGAATTCGCAATATATCGCTGGATTAAAGGCTGGTGTCCCGATTCCGAAGTTCGCACAAGGCTTGCGGCTTACTCGGATACGAACTTCGGAATCAAAGGGACACTAGCAAGCCTATGATTCTAATGCCGCTTCTGGATTTGAAGCTCTTCATCGAGCTTGCGGCTTCACTCGGGAGAACTTCAAATTCGCAGCATTAGCCGGGTTGGCGTGCGCGCGAGGCATGGGCCTGAAGAGCCCGGATGCGCTCGGCGAGCGTGCCGCGGGTCTCCGCCGCCGCCCCGTTAACGCCCGGATCGTTCGCAGCCGTTCCTCTGACGATCGCGCTGATGGCGGGTTTGTCCGATTCGGAGGCGAGAATGGCCTCGATCGGAGAATTCGGCCCCTCAAGCGTCACCGCAAGCTTGGCGACTTCCGCAGCAATGTCGTTGATCCGTTCCCGCAGCAGGGCATTCTCCGTGCGTTCGGTGGACCAGGCGGTTTCCGCCTGCTGATGAACGAGGTTGAGCTCGCGCTGAGCCTTGGCCCGTTCGTCGCGGGCGATGCCGAGTTGCTCCTCAATGGCGGCCTTTTCGGCTTTCAGTTTCTCGATCAGTGATGACTGATCGGTTCCGGAGGCTGAAGCAATCTCGTCGCGCAATTGCTGTTCAGTTTTGGTCGCGGCTTCGACCTGCTGCCGCAGCAGGTTGTTCTCGTATTCGCGTTCCGCGAGGATCTTGCCTTGCAGCGCAAGCCGATTTTCAAGATCGCTCACGCGTCCGGACAACATGTCGGCTTCTTTGGACTGCACCAACAGTTGCCGATCGAGGTCGCTCACGCGTGCGCCGAGGTTCTCTACCTTCCCACGTGCCTCGGCCAGTTCGTGCGTGGCGGTGTCGGCGTGACCGCGCTGGGCGGCCAGACGTTGCTGGGTTTCAGTGTACTCCCGCTCGGCAGTTTTGACGCGATTTTGGAGTTCATCAACCTGCCCGCGGACGGCGGCGAGTTCAGTCTGCCGGCTTTCCGCCGTCATTGAGCGTTGGGACAGCTCGCTTGTCAGCTTGCCGAGTTCAGAGCGTTTGTCTGCCAGCTCCTGTTCGGCTGCGCGCAGCGCCTGGGTCCTGGACGTGAATTCTTCTTCCGTGGCGCGCTGTTCGTTCTTTAGCGCCTTCTCGCGCGCTTCCAGCGCGAAGATCGTCGCATTTTTCTCGCCGAGTTCGATCTTCAACCGATTGATCGCATCCGACTTCTTGCCCAACTCGGCCAGTTGGCTACTCGTTTTATTCTTGAGCTGTTCGACACTCATTTCGAGGCGCCGTGCGGACATCGCAAACTCGGCACGCAACTGGTCTTTGTCGGCCTGAATTTCGGCCATCGAGAGTGGGGTGGCCGCTTCGAGTCGCTTAGTGGTCAATCGCACTGCGCGATTGTGCACCAGCGGTACGATCATCAGACCGAACAGCATCGACACCAGAAAACCGATCGCCAAATACATGATCGGTTCGACCATGGCGTTACCCCTGCATCGCAATTTATGTGTTTTTTACCATGCCACGGAGGCGGGGGAAAAAGCTAGCGGAACAGTAAGTTAACATGCATCCGTGGCTTTGCCGCAACGGCACCGTTTGAAATCAAGCAGGACCCGAGATCAGAACGGATTCCAGGTCGCGCGCGGAGTAAACTTGAGATATCCGACATTGGCGCCAAGACGCAGCCCGACACCGGAGCGAATGGGAACCAGCACAATGCCATTGGCCGTCAGTGCGGTCATACCGAACCCGCCGATGATGTAGGCCGAGCCATCGATGCCGACGAAACGCTGATAGATCGCATCCGTTGCAGGCAGGTTGTAAACCAACACCATGGTTCGGGCTCCGTCGCCGCCCCAGTCGAATCCAACCGATGGGCCCTGCCAGTACACCCGCAGATCGCCGGCATTCTTGGTGTAAAGGGTACCCTCGCCATAGCGAAGCCCAGCAACAAAGGCGCCGCTGCCTTCCTCGCCCAGCACATAGCCGTTTGGCAGGCCCCACTGGCTCACCGCTCGCTCGATGACTGACGCGAGCCCTCGCGAGACGTTGCCAAAGAACCGGTGTCCCGCTCCGACGAGTTCGTCGGGGCTAAAGGTCCCGCCACCTGAGCGTTGTTGGGCGGCTGCCGGTACTGTCAGGGAAATCGTCGCGGCAAAGATCAAAGCCAAAATGCGCGAAGCGAAGCTCATGAAAGACCCCTTAAAGACCCCTTGGGCTAGTATCCCGTCTCCGAACAACCGACCAATTTGCCGCACGCTCGCACGGTTATTCGGAGACGAAAGGACACCAGCAAACTTACGATTCTAGTGCGGTTTAGTCTCGCAATTGCCGATAAGAGACCGCCGCAAGACAGGTCGGCAATTGCGAGGCGCCACACTAGCGCGTGAGCCACCGAAGTGAGAGCGCGCTCGAAACGGCGAGGTCATACGTCCATCGCTTAACGCCTTGCTGACCCATATCGGCTTAAGCTGCGGTCCCACGTCCCCGACTCGATTGTTTATCGGCATCAACTATGACGTTACAGCGGCAAGAAAATAAAGGGTTTCGCCTCAGATTTGCCTGGCTCGCGGCTTTTGCGTGGAGCGCACTGCTGATGGAGGCGCGCCCGGTCCTCTGGGCCGCGGAGACCGAGCAGGTGGTCGTCAACCGTCATTCCGGTCTGGCAATCGATGGATTTGATCCGGTTGCCTATTTCACCGACGCAAAGGCAACCAAAGGGGCGCCGGATGTCGAGGTCTCCCAAAATGGAGCGATCTGGCGCTTTCGCAACGAAGCCAATCGTGCGGCATTTGTTGCCCGTCCGGACATCTACGGACCGCAATTCGGTGGGTACGATCCGGTCGACGTCGCAAGAGGCAAGGCCGTCGCGGGCCGGGCTCAGCTTTGGCTGGTTTCGGGTGGGAGGCTCTATCTGTTCAGCCGCGAGGAAAGCCTGGCAGCCTTTGCGGCCAATCCAGCGAATACGCTCAAGCTCGCCACCAGTGAATGGCCCACCGTGCGAGCTATGCTCTCGGACTACTGACCGGCTAGTGGTCAGATTCTAACGTTCGCATTACGAATTCGCGCCAAACAGGGCGCGAACGTCAAATCCGCTCCACTAGTACCGCCGATTTGAAGTCCCTGCATCACTCTCGGCAAACGCGCGACAGGGACTTCAAATCGAAAGCGGTACTAGAATCATAGTTTTGCTAGTACCCTTTGCTTTCCGAAGTTCGTTGAGGCGGATGTGGCGATGGATCACGAACTTCGGAAAGCGGGTACTAGGGCCGGATCGCCCCATGCGATGAATTCCGGGATCAGAAACCCCTCGCGCGCTTCGCCAAATCGGAGCGCCGTGCCGTTGCTGTCTGTGACTTTTCCGCCAGCCGCCGTCACCACAGCGTGGCCGGCTGCAACATCCCACTCGGATGTCGGGGAGAGGCGGGGGTAGATGTCGGCGCCTCCCTCGGCGACGCGACAAAACTTGACCGCCGAACCGAGAATTTGCCGGACCGCACCGGGACGACCCGCGATGAAAGCCTCGGTGCGCCTGTCGCCATGAGATCGGCTGACGGTCGCAATCCACGGGGCGGCATGCCCTGGATGGGGACGGGTTCGAATGGACTCCGCTGCGTGCGTTTCGCCGTCTTTAGTGACGAGAAGGCGCTCTGCGCCGCGGCCGACCACCCCTCGCCAAATCAATCCCAAGGCAGGTGCACCGACGATGCCAAGGAGAGGCTCCCCACGAGTGACCAATGCAAGATTGACCGTAAATTCGTCGCGGCCGGCGACGAACTCCTGAGTTCCATCCAGGGGATCGATCAGGAAGAAGCTATCTCTGTAAGGCCGGCGGGCGAGATGGGTCCGCTCTTCCGACAAAGCCGGTATTTGCGGGATAAGTTTTGCCAATCCCTCCGCGATGACACGGTCCGCGGCCATATCCGCCTCGGTCACCGGCGATCCGTCGGCCTTGCCTTCGATCTGCATGCTGGACCGGCTGACGGCGAGGATGGCCGCGCCGGCTTTTGCGACGATGTCCGTCAGCGGCTCCATGAGGGCCGCCGCGCCATCGGCATCGATTGCCGGCCCGGCCATGGATATCTCCGTCATTGGTAAGGTCCTTCGCTTCCGCATTTCAGCCGCTGTGGTTCTCGCCTCTGCCTTGGTGGCAGCGACCGCGGCGGCAGTGTATCAAACATAAAGCATGAGTGATTCGCCGTGTCAGCATCACGGGAATCCACCGGCATCCGCTTCGCGTGTCCTGATCGCAGGAAGTTGCAGAAAAGGCCTAGGAAAAGCATGTCTGACACACCGACTCCCGGTCCCGCCCCAGACGCACTTGAACTCGCAGCACTGATGTGCTCGCGCGTCTGTCATGACCTCATCAATCCGATCGGCGCGATCGTCAACGGGCTTGAGGTGTTCGATAGCAGCAATAAGGAGGACGATCGCGAATTTGCGCTCGACCTGATCCGCAAGAGTGCGAAGTCCACTTCGGCACGGCTGCAGTTCTGCCGCATTGCCTACGGAGCGGCGGGATCAGCCGGTTCACAGATCGACCTCGGCGAGGCGCAGAAGATATCGCGTGGCCATCTCGAGGACGAGAAAACCAAGCTCACCTGGAATCTACCGCACATGCTGATGGCGAAGAACCGCGTCAAGCTGCTGCTCAACATGCTGGTGATTGCGCAGCAGGCTATTCCGCGAGGCGGTGAGCTCATCATTGACCCGGTCGGTGAAGGTGAGACGATGGGATTCCGCATTCGCGCCGCCGGGACGCACGCGCGCGAACCGCAAAACGTCGCCGAACAATTGAAAATCGATAACGCAGGTTCGGTGACTGCGCACGGCGTACAGCCTTACTACACAGCGCTGCTTGCGCAGGCCTGTGGGTTCAAGGTCACCTTGACACCCGAGACCGAAGCGGTGGTCGTCGCGACGTCCTGATCGCATCTTCATCAATTTTTAATCAACGGCGGCCGGACGCGCTCCGCCGCCGGACAAATCGTCTTTAGCGCTTTGTTGAGCGCGTTCTTTTTCATTTGCTCAACCAATATTAAACGCTTTGCATCGAAACTGGCCTGAATCCACGGGGCGTATTGTGCGTACCCCTTTGCGTGAAGGCTTGCGTTCATGGACGATTTGTTGCGGGAATTTATAACTGAGACCAACGAGAGCCTCGACACCGTCGATAATCAGTTGGTGCGTTTTGAGCAGGACCCGAACAACGCGAAGATTCTCGATAATATCTTTCGCCTCGTTCACACCATTAAGGGGACTTGCGGTTTTCTAGGATTGCCGAGACTGGAAGCGTTGGCGCACGCCGCCGAAACGCTGATGGGCAAATTCCGCGATGGCATGCCCGTGACCGGCGAGGCCGTGACGCTGATCCTGACAACGATTGATCGAATCAAAGACATTCTTGGTCAGCTTGAGGAGACCGAAGCGGAGCCCGAGGGGGCGGATCGCGATTTGATCGACGCGCTGGAACGCATGGTCGAACAAGGTGAGCAGGCCGCAGAAGCACCCGCCACATCTGCTCCCGCGGCTGCCGCCGCCCCGGCCGCGACCCAAGGAACGTTGGTCGCCCAGACGTTGGAGCGCGAACTGCGTCCCGGTGAAGTGTCGCTGGACGAACTAGAGCGAGCATTCCGGGAAACTGAAATCGAAATTGCTTCGCCACCTGTCGCCCCTGTTGCGCCGGTGCAGGCTGAGGCTCCCAAGAAGCCCGCAGCAGCCAAGGCTGCGCCAAAGAAATCAAGTAGCGAAGCAGCGGAAGGTGGCGACGGCGACAAGGTCGCCAACCAGTCAATTCGTGTCAACGTCGATACGCTCGAGCATCTGATGACGATGGTGTCCGAGCTCGTGTTGACTCGCAACCAGCTGCTTGAAATCAGCCGGCGTAACGAAGACTCCGAATTCAAGGTCCCGTTGCAGCGTCTCTCCAACGTCACGGCCGAGTTGCAGGAAGGCGTCATGAAGACGCGTATGCAGCCGATCGGTAATGCCTGGCAGAAGCTGCCGCGCATCGTGCGCGACCTGTCGAGCGAACTCGGCAAGCAGATCGAGCTGGAAATGCACGGCGCCGATACCGAACTCGACCGCCAGGTTCTCGATCTGATCAAGGACCCCCTGACGCACATGGTCCGCAACTCCGCGGATCACGGTCTTGAATCGACCGCCGAGCGTGTGGCCGCCGGTAAGCCTGAACAGGGCACGATCAGGGTTTCCGCCTATCACGAAGGCGGGCACATCATCATCTGCATCGCGGATAACGGTCGTGGCCTGAACACCGAGCGCATCAAGGCGAAGGCAGTTTCCAATGGTCTGGCCACCGAGGCCGAGATCGAAAAGATGACCGAGGCCCAGGTCCACAAGTTCATCTTTGCACCGGGCTTCTCGACTGCGGCGGCGATCACGAGCGTCTCGGGCCGCGGCGTCGGCATGGACGTGGTTCGCACTAATATCGACCAGATCGGCGGCACCATCGACGTGAAGTCCGTGCCGGGTGAAGGTTCGAGCTTCACCATCAAGATTCCGCTGACGCTGGCGATCGTGTCGGCACTGATCGTGGAAGCAGCCGGCGACCGGTTTGCGATTCCTCAGCTGTCAGTCGTCGAGCTTGTTCGCGCGCGCGCAAACTCCGATCATCGCATCGAACGCATCAAGGACACGCCGGTTCTGCGGCTCCGCAACAAACTGCTGCCGTTGATGCATCTGAAGAAGCTGCTGAAGATCGATGACGGCGCATCAAGCGATCCTGAAAACGGTTTCATCGTGGTCACCCAGGTCGGCAGTCAGACCTTCGGCATCGTCGTCGATGGCGTGTTCCATACCGAGGAAATCGTCGTCAAGCCGATGTCCACCAAGCTTCGCCATATCGGCATGTTCTCCGGCAACACCATTCTCGGTGATGGTGCGGTGATCATGATCATCGACCCGAACGGCATTGCTCAGTCGCTTGGTACCTCTGTTGCCTCGCAAAATGAGATCAACGACGAGAATGCCGCCACGCGCTCTAACGCGGAAGGCCAGCTCACGTCGCTGCTGGTGTTCCGTGCAGGATCCTCGCAGCCCAAGGCAGTGCCACTGGCGCTCGTTACGCGGCTTGAGGAGATTGCGATCGACAAGATCGAGTTCTCGAACGGCCGCTACATGGTGCAATACCGTGACCAACTGATGCCGCTGGTCCGGATTGAGAATGTCTCGATCCGCGAGAGCGGCGTTCAGCCGATCCTTGTGTTCGCAGACGACGGACGCTCGATGGGATTGGTGGTCGACGAGATCATTGACATCGTCGAGGAGCACCTCAGCATCGAAGTCGCCAGCACGCAGGACGGTATCCTCGGCTCTGCGGTGGTGAAGGGACAGGCGACAGAGGTGATCGATGTCGGTCACTTCCTGCCGATGGCTTTCGCCGACTGGTTCGCGCGGAAGGAAATGCGTCCGTCAATGACTGCGCAGACCGTTCTGCTGGTCGACGACTCTGCATTCTTCCGCAACATGCTGGCGCCGGTGCTGAAAGCCGCGGGCTATCGCGTCTCGGTCGCACAGAGCGGACAGGAAGGTCTCAACCTGTTGCGCGCGGGCCAGCACTTCGACGTCATTCTGACCGATATCGAAATGCCGGAAATGAATGGTTTCGAGTTTGCCGAGGCGATCCGATCCGATCGCCGCATGGAAACGATGCCAATCATTGCACTGTCATCGCTGATTTCGCCCGCCGCGATCGAGCGAGGCAGACAGGCCGGTTTCCATGACTATGTCGCGAAATTCGACCGCCCTGGCTTGATTGCCGCCTTGAAGGAACAGACCGCTGAAGTGAAGCAGGCGGCGTAAGGATTATCATGATGGATGAAACAGCCAAACACGCGGACGCTGGTATTACCGAGTATGTCACGGCAATGATTGGAGGGCAGCTGTTCGGCCTACCGATCGCACGAGTGCAGGACGTATTCATGCCAGATCGATTGACCCGAGTACCTCTGGCTTCCGACGATGTCGCAGGCGTTCTCAACCTGCGCGGCCGCATCGTCACTGCTATCGATATGCGCGCACGGCTTGGCTTGCCGAAGAATGACGATGGCCGGCCGCCGATGGCGGTGGGCGTCGACATGCGCGGGGAGTCCTATGGACTTCTGATCGACAACATTGGTGAGGTTCTCAAGTTGCCGAACGAGAGCCGGGAGGTGAATCCCGTCAACCTCGATCCGCGCATGGCCAAGATGGCGGGTGGCGTTCACCGTCTCGATGGACAATTGATGGTCGTTCTGGATGTCGATCGCGTGCTGGAAATCGCTCCCGACATGATGGCGGCCTAACACCGCCGGGAACAGGCGGAACCACAAAATCTGTAGGAAGCGGCCCAAAGCGGGACGGCAGAGATAGAGGCTACGATGAAAACATGTTTGATCGTTGATGATTCAAGCGTCATCCGAAAGGTTGCGCGGCGCATTCTGGAAGGCCTCGACTTTCAGATCGTGGAAGCGGAGGACGGCGAGAAGGCCGTCGAAGTCTGCAAGCACGGAATGCCGGACGCTGTTCTTCTCGACTGGAACATGCCGGTCATGGATGGCTACGAATTTCTCCGCAACCTTCGCTTGATGCCCGGTGGCGATAAGCCCAAGGTCGTATTCTGTACGACTGAGAATGATGTTGCGCATATTGCGCGGGCGCTGCATGCCGGCGCCAACGAATACATCATGAAGCCGTTCGACAAGGATATCGTCACGGCGAAATTCCATGAGGTCGGCTTGATTTAACGTCTAAGCGCCGGATTATCCGGCGCTTCACTTTCTCAAAGTCCTACACGCCGTGTTGCTACAAGAGCTGATAATAATATGAGTGTTGCAGTCGCGGCGTCTCCTGGTTTGACCACACCACGGTATGAGCCGTTGCGCGTGATGGTCGTCGATGATTCTGCGGTCATTCGCGGGTTGATCTCCCGTTGGATTGAGGCAGAACCCGACATGATAGTTGCCGGGTCGATCCGCACAGGGCTCGATGCGGTCAATCAGGTTGAACGCGTCGCGCCCGATGTGGTGGTGCTCGATATCGAGATGCCGGATATGGACGGCATCTCCGCGCTGCCCAAGTTGCTGGCAAAAAAACGCGATCTCATCATCATCATGGCATCCACGCTGACCCGCCGGAACGCGGAAGTGAGCCTTAAGGCGTTGTCGCTTGGTGCCGCGGATTATATCCCGAAGCCCGAAAGCACGCGCGAGATCGCGGCCGCCGACGTTTTCAAACGGGATCTCATTGAAAAGATTCGTCACCTCGGTGCGCGTGTGCGCCGCCCGGCGACTGTTCCTTCTCCTTCATTGTCTCCAGCGGCACAGCCCGCGCAGGCGCCGTCATCACGGACGCCATCCGCCCCGGTCGTACCGCCAGCGCCATCCAAAGTGACGACGCGTCCATTCAGTTCGGCCGCCCCGCGCGTGCTGCTGATCGGATCGTCAACCGGTGGTCCTCAGGCGCTGATGACTTTGATCGCCGGAATTGGCTCGGTGATCGATCGCTTCCCTGTGCTGATCACCCAACACATGCCGCCGACGTTCACGACGATTCTTGCAGAGCATCTTGCCCGGACAAGCGGTCGTCCGGCCCATGAAGCCGTTGATGGAGAAGCGATCAAGCCTGGTCAGATTTATCTTGCGCCAGGCGGACGTCACATGCAGGTCGCGCGTTCCAGCGGCAATCCTGTGATCGCACTGACCGATGGGCCGCAGATTAATTTTTGCAAGCCGGCAGTAGATCCGCTGTTTTCGTCAGCTATCGATGTCTGGCAAAGCGGCATTCTTGCTGTGATATTGACTGGTATGGGCTCGGACGGTTGCGGCGGCAGCAAGCAAATTGTCGCGGCGGGAGGCAACGTGATCGCGCAGGATGAAGCAACCAGCGTGGTCTGGGGAATGCCCGGCGCAGTTGCTCATGCAGGAATCTGCGCGGCTATTCTGCCGCTTGATCAGATTGCCCCAAAATTGGTTCGTTTGTTTTCAGGAGTTCGCGGGTGACGCCTCAAGATTATGACTACCTGCGAAAGGTTCTGAAGGATCGTTCCGGGTTGCTGCTGTCTGCGGACAAGCAATATCTCATCGAAAGCCGGCTGCTTCCGCTTGTTCGCAAGGCTGGCTTGTCGGGGATCAGCGATCTCGTTCAGAAGATCAAGAATGGCTCCGAGGCCATGACCATCGATGTGGTCGAGGCTATGACCACGAACGAGACCTTCTTCTTTCGCGACAAGGTTCCATTCGATCACGTCAGGGATACGGTTCTGAATGAATTGCTGGCTGCCCGAGCCAACCGTCGCACCTTGCGCATCTGGTGCGCCGCTGCGTCCACGGGGCAGGAGCCTTATTCGCTTGCGATGATCGTGAAGGAAATGAGCGCGGCGCTCAGCGGCTGGCGCGTCGAGATCGTCGCAACCGATCTGTCGCAGGAGGTCCTTGAGAAGTCCAAGTCGGGAATCTACAGCCAGTTTGAAGTTCAACGCGGTCTGCCGATCCAGCTGCTGGTGAAGTACTTCAAGCAGGTTGGCGATCTGTGGCAGATCAATCCTGACATCCGCGCCATGGTTCAATTTCGGCAGCTGAACCTGCTGCAGGACTTCTCCCATCTGGGCCGCTTCGACATCATCTTCTGCCGCAATGTGCTGATCTATTTCGATCAGGCAACGAAGATCGATATCTTAAATCGATTGCTCAAAGCCCATGAGCCCGATGGCTATCTTTTCCTCGGCGCCGCGGAAACGGTCGTCGGACTCACCGACGTTTATCGGCCATGTCCGCAGCGCCGCGGCGTTTATCTCCCGAATGCAGTGCGCCCGGCTTCTGCGGCAGCGCCCGCGATGGCGATCGGCAGATAAGGCGCTGATTTTTCTCTACGCGGCGATGTTCTTAAACGATCGCGTGGGGCAAGGAAACGCGAACTGTTACTGGTAATTGGGCTTTCAACCTCGCGGATGGATAGTCCGCGTGGGGCGCCGTCGACGATCCAAACTGCCGAGCACCGGATAGTTGCCCGAGAAGTTTCTAAGCTGCGTCAACTGTTGGCGGACATAACCTTCCGAACCATAAGGACCGGCCTGCTCCTTGAGCGCGCCCCCTGACGTGATGATCGCAACGTTCGCGCCCTCCCGCGATTAAAGAGGCTTTGCGGACATAGCTCGTCCCAAGTTCGGCTGCTACCGGATCGTCATCGAAATACGCTGGCCTGTAGCGTAGTGGGATTCACTCACCAAGCATTAGTCTAGGCAGCCGGGGGGGGGGGGACCTGCAAAACAAAAACCCCGCCATTCGCGGCGGGGTTCAGTCCGGGAGGAAAGGGCCATACAGGCCCTGATACAACCCGTTATTAGGCTGGAATGCGAACGTCGTCGTCGTGCGGTTCGCGCAACACGTAGCCGCGGCCCCAGACCGTCTCGATGAAGTTGCGGCCTTCCGAAGCGTTCGCCAGTTTCTTGCGCAGCTTGCAGATGAAGACGTCGATGATCTTCAGTTCGGGCTCGTCCATGCCACCGTAGAGGTGATTGAGGAACATTTCCTTGGTGAGGGTGGTGCCCTTGCGGAGCGAGAGCAGCTCCAGCATCTGGTATTCCTTGCCCGTCAGGTGAACGCGCTGGCCACCGACCTCGACGGTCTTGGTATCGAGATTGACCACCAGATCGCCGGTCTGGATGACCGACTGGGCGTGCCCCTTGGAACGACGGACGATCGCGTGGATGCGGGCGATCAGTTCGTCCTTGTGGAAGGGCTTGGTCATGTAGTCGTCGGCACCCACGCCGAGACCCTTGACCTTGTCCTCGATGCCGGCGAGGCCGGAGAGGATCAGAATCGGTGTTTTGATCTTCGAGACACGAAGTTGCTTGAGAACGTCATATCCGGACATGTCCGGCAGGTTCAGATCGAGCAAAATGATATCGTAATCATAAAGCTTACCGAGATCGACGCCTTCTTCTCCGAGGTCCGTCGTATAGACGTTAAAACTCTCGGATTTGAGCATCAACTCGATCGACTGCGCAGTGGCGCTGTCATCCTCAATCAGCAATACGCGCATGCCAGTCCCCTATAGTCGCCGCTTTTGGGCGTCAGGCCGGCCGCTACTCGCGGCACTGGAAAAACGCCTTTGAACAACTGATTCGGATCCTGACTGCATATGGTTAACAAATGCTGATTCCTCTCTGCAAGCTCATTCGTGCAATTTTGGTCGAATCGCACTAAGATATTGCGCGTAAGCAGCTTTTCGTACCCTTGCCGTTCAAGTTCCACATTAAGAGACGGGGTTAACCGACTCCTGCGACTCACCCCTTTTTATAAAGGCAAGCGCGCTCAGTCACCAAAGACAGTGACGCAATGATTAACGATGCGGGTAAACACAGAGTTAAGGGCAAGCTTCTGAATCATCGAAACTTAAGGTTTTCGCAATGAAGGCTCTCGCCGAGCAGATCTCCGACATCGATGGCGTCAATATTTATGGCCGCGTCGTCGGCGTCCGTGGGTTGATGGTGGAAATCGCTGGGCCGATCCATGCGATGTCGGTCGGCGCGCGCATCGTCGTTGAGACGGGGAATAACCGTTTCATCCCCTGTGAAGTCATCGGCTTCAGCGGCAACAACGCCGTGGTTATGCCGTTCGCGGGTCTCGACGGTGTGCGGCGGGGATGCCGCGCCGTCATTGCCAACGCGGCCAATCAGGTTCGCCCGTCGGCGTCATGGCTCGGCCGCGTCATTAATGCGATGGGAGAACCGATCGACGGGAAGGGACCTCTGGCTCAAGGAGCGTCTCCGGTGCCCTACCGTAACGCGCCGCCGCCGGCCCACTCGCGGAAGCGGGTTGGTCAGCCACTTGATCTTGGCGTGCGGGCGCTCAACACATTCCTCACGTGCTGCCGCGGCCAGCGCATGGGTATCTTCGCGGGCTCGGGCGTTGGCAAATCCGTTCTGCTGTCGATGCTCGCCCGCAACGTTGACGCTGATATCTCGGTGATCGGGCTGGTTGGCGAACGTGGCCGTGAGGTGCAGGAGTTTCTCCAGGATGATCTCGGCGAAGAGGGCCTGGCACGTTCCGTCGTGGTGGTCGCGACGTCGGACGAGCCGGCCTTGATGCGGCGGCAGGCGGCGTACCTGACGCTGGCGATCGCCGAATACTTCCGTGACGAAGACAAGGATGTGCTGTGCCTGATGGACTCGGTGACACGTTTTGCGATGGCGCAGCGTGAAATCGGTCTTTCAGCGGGCGAGCCGCCAACCGCCAAGGGCTACACGCCGACAGTATTCACTGAACTCCCCAAGCTCCTCGAGCGGGCCGGGCCCGGACTCGGGGAGGGCAGCATCACCGGCATTTTTACGGTGTTGGTCGATGGCGATGACCATAACGAGCCGGTGGCTGATGCGGTTCGAGGTATTCTCGACGGACACATCGTGATGGAGCGTTCCATCGCCGAACGGGGCCGCTATCCGGCAATCAACGTCCTGAAATCGGTTTCCCGAACCATGCCGAAGTCGGCCGATCCTGAGTATCTGCCCGTCATCAAGCGGGCGCGGCAGGTCATGGCCACCTACGCGGACATGGAGGAATTGATTCGGCTAGGAGCATATCGGGCCGGCTCAAGCCCCGAAGTGGACGAGGCGATCAAGCTTCACGAACCGCTCGAGGATTTTCTACGGCAGGCCAAAGGTGAAGCGACCGGTTTGAGGGAGGGATATCAGCAATTAGAGCAAATCCTACAAACCTTGGAAACGGAACGCTAACTTTGTCGCGCCATGATCCGCGTCACCTGTGTTTGACCGGAGGGGCCCTGGGGGGAGCCGGTCGTGTCCCGCTTCCAACTTGGGACTTCTGGGGAGTATGAGTCGATGAAGTCACGTGAAACGCTGATCCGCCTGAAGAAATTTCAGGTCGACGAAAAGCGCCGGAGGGTCGCGCAGATCGAGGGTATGATCGCGGACTTCGAGCGGATGTCGGCCGATCTCGAACGCGAAATCCAGCACGAACAGGAACGCGCCGGTATCAACGACCCGGCGCATTTTGCCTATCCGACATATGCCAAGGCCGCCATCCAGCGCCGTGAGAATTTGGTTCGGTCAGCAGACGAACTGCGGGTCCAGCTCGAAGACGCCAAGGCCGTTCTCGGCGAAGCCTTCGAGGAGCTGAAGAAGGTCGAACTGCTCGATGAGCGGGATCAGGCGCGCGTGCGCGCCGAGGAAAGCGCTCGCGAACAGGCTGACCTCGACAGCATCGGATTGATGCGCGCCCGAATCGGAGCGATGGCTTAAGCCGTTTTGCCAGCGGTATTCCGCCGGCTGACCCCGCGCTATTGACGCGCTTCAGGGCGCGCAGGGCCCGCTTTAAGCCTCCATCACGAATATCGGACCCGAGCCGTAACGGCTCGGGTCTTCTTTTTTGCGGATATCTTTGGGGTTTTCGGTCCACGCCGGCCAGATGTGATACGAAGGGCAGGAATCTGGTACCCGATCCTGTAAGCAGCAACTGATCGACTGGGTTGAGGACATTGAATGCAAACGCCGGCTGAGCTTTCCTCACTGCTCGCGTCTGTAGCACGACGTGATGAGGCGGCCTTTGAGCGCCTGTACGAAGCAACATCAGCGAAACTTTTTGGGGTCGTTCTTCGTATCTTGAAACGTCAGGACCTTGCGGAAGAGGTTATCCAGGACGCCTACGTCAAGATCTGGAACAGCGCCGGACAGTTCAACCCCGGCTTGTCATCTCCAATCACCTGGATGGCTTCAATAGCACGCAACCGGGCGATCGATGTCGTTCGCAAGCGGAGCGAGATTTCGATTGAAGAAGAGCCCGCTGCGATGGATGTGGCCTCCGATATGCCTGATCCGCTTGTGCGGAAGGACATGACCGAAGAACTGCAGCGCATCCTTGACTGTATCGGCCAGCTCGAGCCGCAACGTCAGAGGCTGGTGCTGCTCGCTTATTACAACGGCTGGAGCCGCGAACAGCTTTCGCGCAAATTCGACACTCCTCTAAATACCATCAAGACTTGGCTGCGTCGCAGCATGGTGGAGATTCGCGAATGCCTCGGTTTGGCGTGATGATGGTCAAACATGAACTATAGCGAAGACCATATCGCGCTCGCCGCAGAATACGCTCTTGGTACTCTCGATGCGGACGAGCGAGCGCTTGTTGAGACCATGATGATCGTCGATCATGGTTTCATGGAAGTTGTTGATGCGTGGGATCGCAAGCTGGCGCCGTTGCACCAGATGGTCGCCGCGGTCGAGCCGCCGCAGCATCTCTGGGGCAACATCAAGTCTGTTGTTGCAGCGATCAATCAATCAACCCCGATGCCTCCGGAGCAAGAGCAATCTCCGGCACCGCAGGCGATTCCTGAAACGCCTGCTGTGGTCGCGCCTGAACCTGGTGCTGAGCAATCGCGCGAAGCTGCTGTCTCCGCTGAGCGTCCCGATGAGTCGGCTGGCGCAGCAGTCTCCGATGAAACAAACGCTTCCGTGAAAGAGCTGGAGGCGATGACGGCTGGCACGTCTCCCGACATCGTGCCCGAGCCTGCGGCAGCCCGGCATGTGCCCGAGCAGACAAGCAATGTCGTTGAGTTGGCTGATCGCAGGCGTGGCGGTTTTGCGTTCGGCATGATGATGAGCGCAGTAGCGGCGACCCTCGCAGGCGTGGTCGCACTGCAAGCCTATCGGCCTGACCTGCTCCCGGAGAGGCTTCGTGTGAAGCCGAAGGTGCAGATCGTGGAGGTTCCGGCCCCGCCCGCTCCGCAGGCTGCGCAGTTCGTTGCGCTGTTGCAGCAGGACGTATCGACGCCCGCATTCATTCTGACTGTCGATACGAAGGCGAAGACTTTTACGGTGCGCAAAGTGGGCGCGACACCACAGCCGGGCAAGAGTTACGAACTTTGGCTCGTCTCTGACAGGTTGCAGCGACCATGGTCTCTTGGTGTGATTGGTGGAGCCGATTTCACCATCCGCGCGTCGACCGCGTCTTATGACCCAGACATGATCAGCAAGGCGACCTATGCTGTCACGCTCGAGCCGGAAGGTGGTTCGCCAACGGGTATTCCCACGGGGCAGATTATTTACACCGGCAAGCTGATTGAGACGGTCCCGTCTTTACCACCGCGCTAAAATCACGGTTTCATAGCGCAACAAAAAACGCCCGTGGGGAGCGGGCGTTTTCTGGTCTCAGACTTGGGGTCTTCTGAGCATCCATAAGGCGACTTCGGGGGGCGGGGAAGAGAGCCTTATGAATTGGTAAAACTCGTTAGCGGATCACCTGTTGATCTGAACTCGTTATGACGACAGCCTTGGTTGCCTTGATTGCCGGGCCACGGGCAGTTTGTGTCAAACCATCGTCCGATGATACGCGGGCGGAGATACCCAAGCCCGCCACGCCAATTGCAGCGACCAGAGCGATGACGACAATCTTCAGATGCGTCATCCGATCCGCGCTATAAAACGAATGGTTCATCAAAAACCTCCCGCTGCCTTATGCAGTCCGAACTTTGGTCCCGTTCGCCTGCCCTCAGGTTCAACGTCGTTCTCGTGCATGAAAACGTAAGTGGCAGGGATTTGTTTCCAAGCCGGCTTCACAAACGAGTGAAATCTCTTGAACGGGTGAGAGGTTTTTAAACCAATGGAAATTTATTCAATAAATTCAAATAATTGCGCCTCGCCCGAAGTCCGGTCGAGGCGCAATTTTATTTGTGGAAATCAATGAAATGCTTGTCTGTGACGAATATGTCGCAGGCTTGAAGGGTGTTTTTGCGGTCTTTTTAGATGCTGCCGACTGTCTTAAGGCGCGCGCGGGGGTGAATTTCCGCCTGTGACAACACCGTCGTCTGCGCCCGGAACCGTTCCACCAGCGACCGCACGAAGGGCCGGATCGCGGCTGACGTCACGAGCACCGGGGCTTCGCCTTCGCGTGCGGCCTGTTCGAATTTGTCGCGCACGGCAGTCATAAATTCCGAGAGCTTGGATGGCTGCATAGCGAGGCTGCGATCGTCGCCCGTGCCGACCAACGATTCCGCGAAAGCTTGTTCCCACTTCGCACTGAGAGCGAGGAGCGGCAGATAGCCATTGATCGAAGTGTTCTGCGCGCAGATTTGCCGTGCCAACCTTGCGCGGACATGCTCGACGATAGTCGCGGGATTGCGCGAGAATGCCAATGCATCGGCGATGCCTTCGAGAATGGTCGAGAGATCGCGGATGGAAATGCGCTCGGCCAAGAGAAGCTGGAGCACGCGCTGGATGCTCGACACGTTGATCTGGGTTGGAACGATATCCTTGACCAGTTCGCCTTGCTCCTTCGGCAGTTCCTTGAGCAGCTTTTGAACTTCGCCGTAGGACAGAAGGTCCGACATGTTGTTCTTGAGCAGCTCGGTGAGATGCGTGGATAGCACCGTGGCGGAGTCAACAACCGTGTAGCCTTTGAGTGAGGCTTCTTCCTTGAGCGAAGCTTCGACCCATGTTGCTGGCAGACCGAAGGTCGGCTCTGTTGTGTGTGTCCCTGGTACGCTGACTTGATTGCCGGCCGGGTCCATGACCATGAACTGGTTGGCCCAGATGCGTCCGGTGCCGGCGTCAACTTCCTTGATCTTGATGACGTAGGTGTTTGCTTCGAGCTGGACGTTGTCGAGAATTCGCACGGCCGGCATCACAAAGCCCATTTCAATAGCGAGCGACCGGCGCAGCGCCTTGATCTGTTCAGTGAGCCGATCAGTGCCGTCGGGTCCGTTGACCAGCGGCAGCAACGCATAGCCCAGCTCGATTTTCAGATCGTCGATCTTGAGCGCGCTTGAGATCGGCTCTTCGGCGGTTGCCGCTGCGGCTGCGCCCGCACCAGCGCCTCCGGCAGCTGCGGCAGGCTCGCTTGCGAGGCGGGCTTCCTCGGCCTTGGCGGTGCCCTTGCGCTTCTGCGCGGTCCACGCCAGATAGCCGGCGCCACCGCCGAGAGCAAGGAACGGCAACATCGGAATGCCGGGCAAGAGGGACAGCACCAGCATCACGCCGGAGGCCATCCCCAGCGCTTGAGGATATCCCGACAGCTGGTTCATCATAGCCTTGTCAGCGGCGCCGCTGACACCAGCCTTCGAGACCAGAAGGCCGGCAGCGGTCGAAACGATCAGTGCCGGCACCTGCGTCACCAGACCGTCGCCCACCGTCAGCAGGGTGTAAGTGCGGGCAGCATCCGCGAAGCCCATGCCTTGCTGGGCAACGCCGATAATGATGCCACCAATCACGTTGATGAACACCACGAGCAGGCCGGCGATCGCGTCGCCACGGACGAATTTGGACGCGCCGTCCATGGCACCGAAGAAACCGCTCTCATCCTCCAGTTCTTTGCGGCGCTGCTTTGCGACTTTCTCGTCGATCAAGCCGGCGGACAGGTCGGCATCGATCGCCATCTGCTTGCCAGGCATGGAGTCGAGGTGGAAGCGCGCCGCCACTTCGGCGATACGGCCCGAACCCTTGGTGATGACCACGAAGTTCACGATGACAAGGATCGTGAAGACGATGATACCGATCACGAAATTGCCGCCCATCACGAAGTTGCCGAATGCCTCGATGACGTGGCCGGCGGCGGCGGTTCCTTCATGACCATGCGACAGGATCAGACGCGTGGAGGCCATGTTGAGAGACAGCCGCAACATGGTGGAAATGAGCAGGACCGTCGGAAACGCGGAAAATTCCAGTGGCGCTTGAATAAAGAGGGCCGTCATCAGGATCAGGATCGAGAGCGTAATCGAGATGGCCAGAAAAAGATCCAGCACGACCGGCGGCAGCGGCAGGATGAGCACCACCAGGATGGTGAGAACGCCAAATGCCAGCGCGAGATCGCCGCGCTTGAGCATGGTGCCGAGGTCAGAAAATTTGGGAAATCCAGAGCTTGTAGTCGTGCCTTGGCCAGCCGTCAGATCAACCATCGTCGCTGAGTCCCCTCGTGCATGTCGTTCGTGAGCCCCAAAGGCTTGAGCGGCGGCCAAGGGACCACCGTTTCGAAAGTGAGGCACCGCACTGGCATCCACGGGCAGCTCCCGTTTTGACAACCGACGACACTCGACTTCACCCGGCAAAATTTGCCCAGCTTATGGTTAGCAAATGGTTAATAAGGATGAGAGGCGGCCGTAATCGGCTTCAGCGAGAACAGCTTTCTCGCATGACCGCCATCCGGAGAATGCCTTGACCCGGGAACCAGGGCCGACGAAGTTGTATCCGTGGCTGTTCCCCTCGATTCCCGACCTCATCCCGTGGCGTTTATCCCTGACTCGCGCGCAGCGTGGGTACGGCTGTCGATTGCCCTGGTCATCGGATCGTTGGGCAGTGTGGGCATGTGGTCGGTGGTCGTCGTTCTCCCGACGGTCCAGGCCGAGTTCGGCGCAACCCGGGCTGCCGCATCGCTGGCCTTCACCTGCGCCATGATGGGGTTCGGCCTCGGCGGCGTGCTGATGGGCAAGCTCTCGGACAGGTTCGGCATCGTCCCGGCGATCATGGTCGGCACCGCCGCGTTGGGACTGGGGTACGTCGGGGCGGGTTATGCTGGCGCCTTGTGGCAATTCAACCTGATGCACTTCGCCATCGGGCTCGGCGCAGCCGCTACATTCGGACCGCTGATGGCTGAAGCGTCTCACTGGTTCGAACGGTACAGGGGCTTGGCGGTGACCATCGCCGCCAGCGGAAATTATATCGCCGGCACCTTCTGGCCGACGATCGTGGAACGTGGCACCACTCAAGCAGGCTGGCGCGTCACCCACATCGCAATCGGAATTGGGTGTGCGATCATCATGGCAGTCATCGTGCTCGTGCTCCGCTGGATCATCGGAAAGGAAACGGTGCGCTCACACGCGAACGCAGCGGCTCCGCGCATCGACCTGCGCATGAGCACCAATGCGTTGACTGCGCTTCTCGGTATTGCCGCTATCGGATGTTGTGTGGCCATGGCGATGCCGCAGGTTCATATCGTCGCATACTGCGGCGATCTCGGTTACGGCGTGGCGCGTGGTGCTGAAATGCTATCGCTGATGCTGGCGTTCGGGATTGTCAGCCGGATCGGATCGGGTTTCCTGGCTGATCGCATCGGAGGCTTGCGGACGCTGCTGGTCGGTTCGATTGCTCAGGGTGTCGCACTGCTGTTCTATCTATTTTTCGACAGCTTGACGTCACTCTATATTATCTCTGCGATGTTCGGCTTGTTCCAGGGCGGCATCGTGCCGAGCTACGCCATCATCGTGCGAGAATCGATGCCGGCGCATGAAGCTGCAACCCGTGTGGGCATCGTCATTTTTGCCTCCGTGGTTGGCATGTCGTTCGGCGGGTGGGTGTCGGGGCTGATCTTTGATGCGACCGGATCTTACGCCGCGGCCTTCCTGAATGGCCTGGGATGGAACGCCCTCAATATTACCATTGTGGTCATGCTGCTGTGGCGGGCGCGTCAGCGTATGGCGTTCGCATAACTGTTAGACATTGACCGCAGAGGCGGGCTCCCTTAACGGGACAAGCGAGCCTTTGGCCTGTCGAGACACCATGATGCATGATGACTTTGAAACAGACTTGCGAGGCCTTGCCGGGCGAGGGCGGCTGCGCGCGCTGCGCGAGCGTGCCGGGATCGATTTCACGTCAAACGATTATCTCGGGCTCGCAGAATCCGATGAGCTGAGACAGGCAGCCGTTGACGCGATTGCGCGGGGGGTCCCGATCGGATCCGGCGGCTCACGGCTGCTGCGCGGCAATCACTCCGAGCATGAGGCGTTGGAGAGTGAGGCTGCGGCGTACTTTGGCGCGGAAACCGCACTTTATTTCGGCGGCGGTTATGTCGCGAATTTTGCGATCTTCTCCACGCTGCCGCAGCGCGGAGACCTCGTCGTTCACGACGAGCTTGTCCATGCAAGCGTGCATGAGGGAATGCGGCGTGGCCGCGCGGACTATGCCGGTGTGTCCCATAATGATGTCGGTGCGTTCGAAGACGCCATCAGGCGCTGGCGAGTTGCTGGCGGCAAGGGCAGACCGTGGATTGCGGTCGAGAGCCTCTACAGCATGGATGGCGACAGCCCAGACCTGAACGACTTATTGGCTGTGGCTGATCGCCATGACGCGATGATCGTGATTGACGAAGCGCATGCGACCGGCGTGCTGGGACCACAGGGGCGGGGCCTCGCGGCGGCATTCGAAGGGCGCGAGAATGTCCTCACTTTACACACGTGCGGCAAGGCTTTGGGAACGGTCGGTGGTTTCATCGTCGGTCCGAAGGTCATCCGCGACTTCCTCGTCAATCGCGCACGTCCCTTTATCTTTGCAACGGCGCCTTCGCCGTTGATTGCCGCCGTGACCCGGGCGTCGCTGCAACTCTCCCGCACCGATTCCGCACGGCGTGAACGATTGGCCAGCCTTGTTAACTTTGCGGGACGGGAGCTGCGCCGACGCTGCGATCTCGCGCCGTCAGGCTCGCATATTCTGCCCGTCGTGATCGGCGCCGATCAGGCGGCGGTGGCGCTTGCCGCCTCCTTGCAGCGCCGAGGCTTCGATATCCGTGCGATCCGCCCGCCGACTGTGCCGGAAGGCACCGCGCGTCTGCGGATCGCGCTGACGTTGAATGTGAATGAGGCCGTCGTTGCAGAGCTTTTCGCGGCGTTATCGGAAGACATGCGGGTCGCCGCATGAATCGGCATCTTGTGGTCGCCGGCACCGATACCGGCATCGGTAAAACGGTTTTTTCCGCTGCACTGGCGGGCGCGCTCAATGCATTTTATTGGAAGCCGATACAATCCGGTTTGGAAGATGAGACTGACACCCAGGCTGTGTTGCGTCTTTCGGAGATTCCATCGACGCACGTGATACCTGAGCTTTATCGGTTGAAGACTCCGGCATCGCCACACCTAGCCGCCGAACTCGACGGTATCGCCATCGATCCGGCGAGACTCGTGCTGCCGACTGTGCCCGGCACCGTGGTGGTGGAAGGCGCGGGCGGATTGATGGTGCCGCTAACACGGCAGACGACGTACATCGATCAGATGGCGCGATGGGGAGCGCCGGTGGTGCTCTGTGCTCGCACCACGCTTGGGACGATCAACCACACTCTGCTCTCTGTTGAAGCTCTGCGTCATCGCGGCATCCCCCTTCTCGGCGTTGCCTTTATCGGCGATGAACATCCGGATTCTGAGCGAACGATCGTCGAGATGGGAAATGTGAAGCGGCTCGGCCGTCTTCCTTCGCTGGCAGTCCTGACGCAGGATACCTTGCGGGCTGCTTTTGCCGAGAACTTCGCCGTCGACGATTTTCTGAACGGAGCTGCAGGATGATGTCAAAGTCGCCGGTTTGGCATCCGTTCACGCAGCATGCCGTGTTTCCAGACGCAGTGCCTATCGCGCGAGGCGAGGGAGCTTGGCTCGAGACGGCCGATGGCCGCCGAATTTTTGATGCGATTTCATCGTGGTGGGTTGTGACCCATGGTCATCGTCACCCTCATATTGTGAAGGCGATCAAGGATCAGGCGGATCGTCTCGACCAGGTTATTTTTGCCGGTTTCACCCACGAGCCGGCTGAGCAGCTTGCCCGACGGCTCGTTGCGATGACGCCGCCGCAGCTTGAATATGTTTTCTTCTCCGACAGCGGATCGACGTCCGTCGAAGTCGCACTGAAGATGGCGCTTGGCTTCTGGCGGCACAGCGGAGAGAAACGCAGTCGCATTCTGGCTTTGGAAGGCGCTTATCACGGCGACACCATCGGAGGAATGTCCGTTGGCGAGCGTGGCGTGTTCAATGCACCCTATGATCCTCTATTGTTTGACGTCGAGCGCATACCATTTCCGCAGCGGGGACGAGAAGATGCTACGTTCGGTGCGCTGAAAGCGGCCTGCAGCGGTGGCGGGATTGCGGCGTTTATCGTCGAGCCATTGGTCCTAGGTGCGGGCGGTATGTTGATCTATCCCCCGCCGGTTCTTGCGGAGATGAAGCGCATTTGCGAGATGCACGGCGTTCTTCTCATCGCCGATGAAGTCATGACGGGATGGGGACGGACAGGCACATTGTTCGCGTGCGAGCAGGCTGGCGTGATACCGGACATCGCGTGCTATTCAAAAGGTCTGACGGGAGGATCGGTGCCGCTTGCGGTCACTCTCTGCCGCGGTGATATCTTTGACGCGCATTACTCCACCGACCGAACCCGGACTTTTTTCCATTCAAGCTCCTACACAGCGAATCCGATCGCTTGCGCGGCGGCTCTCGCAAATCTCGAAGTCTGGGAGCGGGAACCAGTCATGGAGCGGATTGCTCAAGTCTCCGCGACGCATGCGGAGCGACTCGACGGATTCCGCGACAATCCGCGTTTTGCGAATATCCGGCAGATCGGAACCATTGCCGCGCTTGATATCGTTGCTGGTGATGCCGGCTACATGGCCGATATTGGCCCACGGCTTTACCGGGGCTTTTTGGATCGCGGTTTGCTTGTTCGTCCGCTCGGCAATACCGTTTATATCATGCCGCCCTATTGCTCGACGGCCGACGAACTTGATCGGGTTTACGATGCTATTCGCGAACTGGCGGCTGAAATCGCCTGATATCGCGGACAAACAAATCGACCCCGGTTTTCTAACGGGCCGATTGCCCCAAGGCGGCGGTCATTGTATGGGGTGAATGCACCGTTGCCCGCAGTCAGGGCCGGCGGGGCCTGTAGCTCAATGGTTAGAGCCGACCGCTCATAACGGTCTGGTTGCAGGTTCGAGTCCTGCCGGGCCCACCAATGAAATCAGGCATAACTTACACTTTCCTGTTTGGAAATTTCACTACCGCACCAGTTACCGCCCCAGATACGTCCTTTTTTCGTTCTGGCTTTCTCTCGGGCCGCTTGGCGATCTTTTCGACTGCGTCCGACATGTGATCCGGATGATGGTGGCCGTAGGTGTTAAGCAGGACTTCCAACGACATTCCCAGATAGCCCGCCGCTTGCCATGGATCGGTGCCGGCCTGCATCAACCAGGTCGCCGCCGTGTGGCGTAGGGTCCTCTCAGGTGAGTTCTCGGATGATGTGACGATCTATGTCGTCAACCTCGAAAGACAGTCCCATATCGCGCTCTCCCGGAATGGTTGCCAAGAAAGGCTTCGCGGCAGCCAACACGAAAATGCCACGCACACGCAGGTAAACTGCGTAGGAACACCGTACCAGGGGTTATGGCATGGCAGTACCACGTCCTTCCAAAACGCATATCGGTAATCATGTGCTAAAGCCGGAAACTCTCATGTTGGGGTACGGCTATGATCCCATGTTATCAGAAGGGGCAGTAAAGCCTCCGGTATTCCTGACTTCGACATTCGTGTTCGGCACCGCCGAAGAAGGGCGGGACTTCTTTGATTATGTCTCGGGACGAAAGAAGCCTCCTGCGGGCGGCGGAGCGGGGCTGGTTTATTCGCGATTTAACCATCCCAATAGCGAAATCGTCGAGGATCGGCTTGCGATCTATGAGGGAGCAGAGGCGGCGATTTTGTTCTCGTCCGGCATGTCTGCGATCTCGACAAGCTTGATGGCGTATGCGCGGCCTGGCGACGTCATTTTCCACTCGCAGCCACTTTACGGCGGCACTGAGACACTGCTGACGAAGACGTTCGCGCAGTTCGGTATTAAATCCGTTCCCTTTGCTGACGGCGTAGACGAAGCTGGTGTTCGTTCTCTGCTAGAAAAAGCAAGATCGATAGGTCGGATCGCGGTCATCCTTGTGGAAACGCCGTCCAATCCGACGAACACGCTTGTCGACATTGCGCTAGTGCGGCGGCTCGCTGATGAAGTTGGTATTGCGCAAGGACATCGCCCAATCATCGCGTGCGACAATACTCTGCTCGGGCCAGTATTCCAGCGACCACTGGATTTTGGTGCTGATCTCTCGATCTATTCACTCACAAAATACGTCGGTGGACATTCGGATCTCATTGCTGGAGCCGCAGTCGGAAGTAAGGAAACCATCGGCGTTGTTAAGGCGCTACGGAGTGCAATCGGCACTCAGCTCGATCCACATTCGTGTTGGATGCTTGGCCGTTCTCTCGAAACGCTCTCGTTGCGGATGGAAAAGGCCACCGCCAATGCGAAGATCGTAGCGAATTTCTTGCGAGAGCATCCTCGCGTGACGAAAGTTCACTATCTGCCGTTCTTGGCGGAAGGCCCAGCGCGAGCCACGTACGAAAAGCAGTGCACCGGGGCTGGGTCAACATTCTCTTTTGATATCAAGGGACGAGAAGCGGAGGCCTTTGCTTTCCTCAACTCCTTGCAAGTGTTCAAGCTTGCCGTAAGTCTCGGAGGGACCGAATCGCTTGCCAGTCATCCCGCCGCGATGACACACTCAGGTGTGCCCGCGGAAATTAGAGCTCGCATCGGCATTCTCGATACGACGATTCGTCTTTCGGTGGGAATCGAGCATCCTGATGATATCATCGCAGACATTGCACAAGCCTTGGCGCAGTGATCAGCCCTTTCTTCCTGAGCTGGTACAGAGCCTCATGGGCTTGGAATATATTCTCCAAATAGCGAGATGAGGAATGAGCTCGGCGCGCTTGCATGGAGACAATATAAATAGCAGCTCGTGTCACTCGTGCCAGCGCTTGGAGATCACTGTTCGATTGCTTCCGGCCCGCACCAGTCGACAATGAAGAGCACCATTGTCGTTGTGATCCGCTTAAGGAATGCTAGGCTAACACGCTCATTAAAGCCGTGAATATTCTCTGAGTACGAGCCGTAACACAGCGCCGGGATCTTGTCGTAGAGCGCATAGACAAAAAGCGCTGCATCGGAAACGACATCGGCTACTTCGTTCAGAATGTCCCGAAGGCGGCTCTTTTGTCTGGATTCGATTGCAAGCGTCGCCATCCGCACGAGCAGCCAGACCGGCAGTATCACGAACAGCGTCGGGTGATGAAATCAGCATAGCAGTGCACCAATCAGGATAGAGCCAGCCAATGACGCCAGTGTCACTTGATTTGCTGTAACGCCAATTCGTGCGAGTTGCGCTACGGCCGACCGCAGCGCACTTCTGAGTCTGGGTTTGAGAAATGTCAGTGAAGTCGCCGGGAGAAATGGGGCGCGCGGTAATGATTGAGAGATGCCGCTGGGTAATAATTTCGTGCGAGTTCGCGATAGGTTAGTCATTCGCCGTTCGAAGGGCGAATGGTGAAACTGAGGGCGTAGGTGGTTGCATGTTTAGGCACCTTGCGAAGCTTCTCGCTCAAGCAGAGCACGCTTGCGTTCGACACCCCAGGCGTATCCTGAGAGAGCGCCGTTATTACGGATCACGCGGTGGCATGGAATGGCGACGGCCAGCTTGTTAGCTGCGCACGCGCCCGCAACCGCTCGCACGGTCCTTGGCGAACCGATGCGTTGCGCGATTTCCGAGTATGAAACTGTCACGCCAACGGGAATCTCCGGAAGCGCCTGCCATACGCGTTGCTGAAAGACCGTGCCGCGAACATCGAGTGGGAGATTTAGGCCTATTCCTGGCGTTTCAACGAAGCCGACAACTTGCGCGACCAAGGCTTCGTAATCTCGATCTGCCCCTATGAGGCGTGCCTTCGGAAAGCGGTCCTGGAGATTGCGCACGAGCTCGTCCGGGTCATTCCCAAGCAGAATGGACGCGACGCCCTTTTTGCTGGAGGCCACAAGGATGGCGCCAAGAGAGGTCTGGCCGACCGCGAATTTGATTTCTTCGTTCGTGCCACCCGACCGGTATTGCGACGGGGTCATGCCGAGCATGTTCGTCGATTTCTCGTAGAAACGCCCGCTGGAGTTGAAGCCGGCGTCATAGATCGCCTCGGTGATCGTGTTTCCGGCGGCGAGGCCTTCACGAACCTTCTTCGCGCGATCGGCGGCGGCATAATCCTTTGGGGTCAGACCGGTTGCAGCCTTGAACACGCGGTGGAAATAACTCGGGCTGCGGCCGACGGCGTCCGCCAGATCTTCCAGCGACGGTTCTTCTTCGCTGTCCTCAATGATCCGGCATGCTTTTGCAACAAGAGCTGCGTTCTCGTGTTCGAGCGAGGGACCGTCTGGATTGCACCGCTTACACGTCCGGAATCCCGTCGCCTTAGCGCTTTCCAGGCTGTCATGAATCTGAACGTTCTTAGGGTTGGCGGTGCGAGAAGGGCACGACGGCCGGCAATAGACCCCTGTTGTTGAAACAGAATACCAAATGTGGCCATCGGCCGTCTTATCGCGCGAGACGATGCGCGCCCACCGTGGATCGTCCGCCGCGGATGGGGGCGATACTTTGCGAAATTTGGTCAGCGCCGTAGTCATTTTCGTACATATCTCAAGTTGATCTTGGCCCACTATCTGACCAGTGCCCACCCGATTTCACTCCGGTCCTTGCTTTTAAATCTATCCCCGAGGGTTATCTTCTTCTGGAGGTACCCGGGCTGGCGTTAGCCCAGCAATCAGAACGCAAAGTTCCACGATTACTCTCTGGTGGGATCACCTTCGTAAAAGGCTGCTGGCGGCAGCTTTTCGTTTGGCGCCGCATTGCGGACCAGACTAGAAGATCAAGCAGCCTTGATCAAACCAAGTTGCGTCAGAGCAGTCACGCCGTCATCGAGCCCGATTTCCTGGACAATCTTGCCGTTGACAACCTTCAGCACGGTGGTGCCGGTGAAGTGCATCTTACGGCCGGTCGCGGCGGGCAAGCCGCCAATCAGGAAATCGCTGAAGGCCGGCCCGGTGTGCGTGCCGCCACCCTCCCACTGACCGACGACATAGTCGCCTTCTGCGATCAGATCGGCCGTCCCCCAGAAGTTGAGGTTGGGAAATGCCGCGCGAAAGTCAGTCATGAAGGCCTTGATGTCCTCGCGGCCGCGGCGCGGCTCATGCAGCGAATACTTGAGCAGCATATCAGGAGCCGCGATCTCGTCGATGACGCCGAGATTAACATCCTTGCCCCAAAATTCGGTGAACCACCGACCGACAACGGCTTTGTTGTCTTCTTCCTTGCTCATTGAAATCATCCTTGTGATTTGTCTCGTGAGGATCATCGACTACGGTCGATGACCGCAGCAAGGAGTTACGATTTCCGTGAACTAGGCGAACTCCGGTTCTTGCTATTGAATCAAACGAGATCTGCGGGGATGTTTCGCGTGAGCGGCGCACCGCCGCTTGGCAGCAAATAGCACAGTGGAGGCAGCCAGACGAATCCGCATGGCAACGCGTGCAACGAAGCCAAGGAGCTTCTCGATCTTTTGACTCCAATCGCGGTCACTTGCGGCAGGGCAGCAGGCGCATACTGAAAAAGATGCCGGCCCTAATTAGCCTGCGTGGATCGAGTGACGACGATCCGCGATGGGGCATTGTCGCCGCAGGCATCTTGTTCAAATTCGTCGTCGGAGCGGGCGATAACTAGCGTCACCGTTCAATTCACACACCACTGAAAGAAAAGTTCCGTGAGGCTCGGTGAATAAGGGAGTTGACAGTAGAAAGTTGAGGTGGCAACTAAATTGAAAAGCAGACGGAAGTCTCGCACAGGGCGCGATCGAGACGCGGCAAGCAGTGCTTGCGGTGAAGTCCTTTGATCGTCCTAACGTGCATATGTTCATGGGAGGAAGCATTGAGTGTGGATGCACTGACGAGGCATGTATCTTCGGACATTGATCCATTTTCATCCGATTTCCTTCGCGATCCTTACCCATTCCATGAGCAACTGCGAGAGCTTGGCTCCGTCGTTTGGCTTGAGAAGTGGGGGGTATGGGTCGTTGCGCGCTATGAGCAGGTTCATGCCGTCCTAAGCGATTGGCGCACATACTGCTCTGGTGCCGGAGTGGGCATCGTCAATCAGAAGAAACTGGGGGGATGGCGCCCGCCAAGTGCGCTTCTTGAGACAGATCCGCCGGAACACACGGCCAATCGGGCGATTCTTAGCCGCATTCTTTCGCCTGCGGCTTTGCGGACTTTACGTTTAACGTTCGAGAAGGAAGCCGAGAGTCTCGTTGAAAAACGAGTGGGTGCCGGCACGATCGAGGGAATCGCCGATTTCGCTGAGGCGTATCCACTGAAGATCTTTGGTGATGCAGTTGGTGTCCCTACCGAAGGGCGGCGCCATTTGATTGCCTGGGGCAATATGGTTTTCAACGGAATGGGGCCGCGCAACGAATTGTATGATCATGCGATGGAAAATGCCGAAGAAGTCACGCAATGGATCACGATGGCCTGCAAGCGCGAGAATCTGACTGACGATGGGCTCGGCGCTCAAGTCTATCAGCACGTTGATGCCGGAGAGATCAATGCAGATCACGCGGCGCTCCTTGTGCGATCATTTCTATCGGCCGGTGTGGACACGACCACGTACGCGATCGGAAATGCTCTCGTCTGTTTGGCGAAACATCCGGAGCAATGGGATGCGATCAGGCGTGAACCGGCATTGCTGAAGTCCGTATTCGAAGAACTGCTGCGATTTGAATCGCCATTTCAAATGTTCTTTCGGACGGCGACCTGCGATACGGAAATCGACGGAGTTGCAATCCGCGAGGACGACAAGGTTCTGGTTTTGCTTGCGGCTGCGAATAGAGATCCTCGAAAATGGAGAGATCCGAATACATTTGATATTCGTCGCAGTACGACCGGTCACTTGGGATTCGGGACCGGAATTCACGGCTGCGTCGGTCAAATGATCGCGAGGCTTGAAGTAGAGGTCGTGTTGTCTGCGCTGGCGCGCCACGTCTCGCGTATTGAACTGGTCGATGAACCTGTTCGCCAGCTTCACAACACGCTTCGGGGCTACGAGAGCATCCCGGTACGCTTTCACGCTTAAGGTGGACGGTTGGATGCCCTCGATAATCTTGATTCACGATGATGGCACGCGTGAAACACTCGACGTTGCCGTCGGAACAACCATCATGCATGCAGTTGTCGCTGCCGGCAAAGATGGAATCGTTGGAGAATGCGGCGGGTCCGCCATGTGCGCCACCTGTCACGTCTATATCGACCGTGACCAAGAGCAGGCCAAGTCACTGCCGGATGTCAGCGCGGTAGAGGATGCAATGCTGGACTCGGCGACAGCTGAACGCCGTGAGACAAGTCGGCTCAGCTGCCAGCTTCGCGTGACGGAAGCCTTCGAAGGTCTCGAGGTGAGATTGCCTGAGAGGCAATTGTGAGCTCAAGCGGTCCAGTCATTATTGCAGGTGCCGGACAGGCCGGTTTTCAAGTGGCGAGCTCGCTGCGAGATGAAGGCTTTGCAGGAGATGTTCTTCTCATCGGCGAGGAACCCGAATTCCCTTACCAGCGACCGCCGTTGTCGAAGGCCGCACTCGAGGCGAACCACAATGGAGCTTCGGTGTTCCTACGGCCGCCGAAATTTTTTGAAGAGAAGAAGATCGGACTGCAGGCTGGAAAGAAAGTCGTCTCGATCGACCGCGCCGGCGGGAGTGTCACGACCTGCTCCGGAGAAAGAATCCCGTACCAGCATCTTGTTCTCGCGACCGGCACGCGCAATCGGACGCTGGATATCCCCGGTTCGAAAACCCGCGGCGTGTTCTATCTCCGCACGATTGCAGACGCGAGGGGCTTTGGCGAGCAATTAGAGCGAGCCAAGCGACTGGTCATCATCGGTGCGGGTTTCATCGGTATGGAAGTTGCGGCCACGGCCCGTAAGCGCAGCATCGATACGACGGTGCTCGATATTGCACCGAGGCCAATGGCCCGCGCGATTACCGCAGCAACAGCGAACTTCTTCCATAATTTTCATTCCAGCCTAGGTACAAAGATCAGGCTAGGAGTCGAGGTTTCCGAGATTGTGGTGGAAAATGGAGCTGCAGCCGGCGTGCTGCTCCAGACCGGGGAAAGAGTGGATGCAGATCTCATCCTCGTCGGTATCGGAGTTATTGCGAATTCCGAATTGGCATCGGAAGCGGGGCTTGCCGTCCAGAATGGGATTCTGGTCGATGAGTATTTGAAAACTGAAGATCAGAATATCTCGGCAGTTGGGGATTGTGCAGCCTTTCCTGTGAGGTCCCTTGGCAATATCCGGATTGAGTCAGTGCAGAACGCCACAGATCAGGCGCGATGCGTTGCTGCAAGACTGGCTGGCCGCGTGGATTGCTACACGAACGTGCCGTGGTTCTGGAGCGATCAGAGCACCATCAAATTGCAGATCGTTGGTCTGGTCAGCGGCCACGATGATGTCCTTGTCGCTGGCTCGCCCGACGAAGCTTGTTTTTCTGCCTTCTGCTTCAGAAACGGCTCTCTCGTTGGAATTGAATCTGTGAATCGTCCTGCCGACCACATGGCGGGGCGCCGTCTGCTCAGGCACGGGATTCCGATCTCGCAAGATCAGGTCGAAGACTTCAAATTCGATGTGAAGGCTTTGGAAGCTTACGCCCGTACCGCAGCCTTGGAGGCTTGCCCATGAGGGTTGAGAGCTGCCATCAAGCGAGAAGGTGCGCAGATGAAGGGCGCCAAATCTCAAGGCTCGTTTCAACTGTCGTCAGCGTCAACGGGATCGAAAGCATTCACATAAGGTACGATCGCTCGCATTTTTCGAAGGCAGACGATCAGCGTGTCGATCTCTTGAGCGGTGAGCGTCGACAGGAGGCGCTCCTCTCGTTCGAGAGCCGCGGCGATGATGCGGTCATGGAGTCTTTCGCCCGCTCGGGAAAGGCGGATGAGTCTCGACCGGTTATCTTTCGGGTCTGTCTCACTGATGGTGAGTTTCTGCTTTTCCAAAGCGTCGAGGCTTCTGCTGACAGCCGCTTTGTCCAAGCCAATGGCGTTGATGATCTGATTGGCGCTGATGTGAGGCATGCCTGCAAGAACACCCATAACGCGCCACTCGGTAATGCCAAGTCCGAAGTGCTTACGATAGGTCTCGGAAGCGCCGCGCGACAGCCTGTTCGAAATGTAAGTGAAGAAATAAGGAACGTGACGCTCGAGATCGAGCACCAAACGGCCGCCAACGATCGCAGCTCCTCGCCGAATGTTTCTTTTCTTCACAGAACATGCCTCACAGCTAATCAAAGAACGTCACGAGTAAAGACAGGAAGTCAACTGCACAAGTCGTGATCTAGAACAACTACGTGATCATTAAGATCAGAATAACGGAGGGAAACATGGAAAACATCAAACGTACTGCCGCAGCGGCTGTGATATTTTCGGCGTTTGCGGCACCAAGCGTGGCTCTCGCCGCCGACGCTATCAAGATCGGCGTCGTCACGCCACTTTCGGGGACATATGCCGCTGTCGGACAGCCCGTCCGTTGGGGCCTTGAGCTTGCGGCCCGCGAGATTAACGTCGCCGGCGGCGTTGGTGGACGCCAGATCACACTAATTTTCGAAGACGAAGAGGCAAATCCGTCTGTAGCCGTGCAGAAAGCGGAGCGACTCTTCCAAGTGGAGAATGTCGACTTTCTGACTGGGATGGTGAATTCAGGGTCGACACTTGCTGTGGGACAACTGGCTGAGCGCAATAACAAATTGGCTTCAACGACAGTGTCGTTCGCTGACTCGATTACCGCGGAGAAATGCTCGCCGAATCTCTTTCGGTTCAACGCACGCGCTGAGCAACAGTCCTACGCCCTGACGAGCTGGCTGGGTAAGGAGCGCCCGAAAGCGAAAGTCTTTGGCATTGGTCCCGACTACGAAATGGGGCGATCAAGCGTCGCGGCTCTGAAAGCCGGCGCTGCAAAGAACAAGGTCGCGATCGTTGGTGAGGTATTCGCGCCGCTCGATTCAAAGGATTACTCGCAATACTTCGGACAGATTCGATCTGCGAGGCCCGACACAATTTACACGTCGGTTGCGGGTAACGACACCGTACGGCTGCTCACCCAGCTGGATGAGTTTGGCATATTACGCAACACCAGCATCGTTGGATCCTCTGGGACGATCACATCGCAGAACTTGGCCGCAGTTGGCAAAGCATCCGAAGGCTACATCACCGGCACGGGCTACTCTCCGAAGCTTGATACAACTGAGAATAAGAAGTTCGTGGGAGCCTACCGGGCAATGTTTAAGGTCGACCCGGATCTCTTTGCGGCGGACTCCTATTCTCTGCTGTACGCTTACAAAGCCGCCGTCGAGAAGGCCGGTTCAACCGATACAGACAAAGTGCGCGACGCACTGCGCGGCCTGTCATGGCAGACCCCGGAGGGGGAGAAGACAATTCGAGCGGGCGACAACCAGGCCATGCAGCCGATGTACATCGTCAAAATCAGCAAAGGACAATTTGATGTCGTTGGTGATGTCCGGGCGGAGGACGCCATTGGCCCAGATCAGTGTACGCGGTTCTGATCGTTTCTGCGGCGCCGGTTAGCAGCGCCGCAGCACTCCCGGCTGGAAACCTGTCAATGGAAATCGTCGATTATATCCAGTTTGTTCTTGCACCTCAGATGATCAATGGTCTCGCGTTGGGGATCGCCGTCATCCTGGTCGCGCTGGGATTGACTATCATCTTCGGGCTGCTTGACGTCATTAACATGAGCCATGGCGAATTCTATGCCATTGGCGCGTTCGGAGCGCTGTCGCTCGCATTGGTGGGAGTGAACTTCTGGATCTTACTTGCTGCGGTCCCGCTCTTGATGGCTCCACTGGGCTTCCTTGTCGAAAGGCTTCTGATCAGGCGTGTATTCGACAGCAAGGACAGGCACGTCTCGACGCTGCTTTTGACGTTTGGCCTTTCGCTCATTCTCGAGGACACGTTGCGAGCGCTTTATGGCCCGAATACCCACCGGGTCGACGCGCCTGTATCTGGTGCATCGGATCTCTTTGGGATCATCGTCCCCAACTATCGTTTGTTGCTGATTGCGATTGGAGTGATCGTCATTTGTGTCGTCGCGTTTGTCACATACCGAACTCGCTTGGGGGCTGTCGTGCGCGCCGCCTCGTATGATCGCTTCATGACATCCTCTCTCGGTGTCCCAGTCAGCTGGATCTATGCAGGGACGTTTGCGGTGGGAGTGTCGCTGGCGGGATTAGCTGGTGTGTTGCTCGCTCCTCTCTATTCCGTGTTCCCGACCATGGGACGCGATTTCATTCTTCTCGCATTCTCCGTCGTAATTGTTGGCGGAATGGGATCGATATGGGGAGCGGTCATCGCAGGCCTCCTTCTAACACAAGTGCAGGCGCTTGCGAGTCTCGTCATATCACCCGTGTGGACAGATCCAATCGTGTTCGGGACCATGGTCGTATTTCTGATGTTCAGACCTCAAGGACTCTTTGGGAGGATCGGGCATGCATGACCGCCAATCCCAAATTATGCGGGCGAACCATTTCTTCCTGCTCGCCTTCTGCGTTGGAGCGATCGGACTGGCCGTTTACGGTTCGGTCTCGGGGGATGCCTTCTACCTTCGATTGGCCACGGAAGCCTTGATCTTCGCAGGCCTTGCCCTCTCGGTCGACTTATTGCTGGGCTGTACTGGAGCCCTTTCGCTCGGCCAAGCTCTTTACTTCGGGATTGGCGCCTATGCGTCCGCTCTCATCATGCTCGAAACCTCATCGTTCTGGCTCGCGATGGTGGGAGCTGGAGGCGCCTCTATCGTGGCTGCTTTCTTAGGAGGCTTGATCGCAAACCGCGTTCGCGGAGTGTATTTCACTCTCATCACGCTCGGTCTCGCTCAGGTGGTCGGGAAGATCATTTACAACACGCGCGAACTTGGAGCCTCCGACGGCATCATTGGAATTCCGATCGTAAACGTTGGATTCGGACAATGGTCGGTTTCGGCCGCCAGCCCGATTGGCTTCTTTTTCATCGTGCTTGCGATCATTGCTATCCTGTATGGCTTTCTGGCTTATCTGTTGGAGACGCCATTCGGGCGTGTCTTGATTGCTATCAAAACCAATGAACGCCGCGTGCCGTTTCTTGGTTATTCCGCATGGCGTGCCCGGATGATCGCGTATGTTCTAGCAGGCCTCGTAGCGGGCCTCTCGGGTGCACTGTACCCGATGTTGCGCGGATTTGTTTCGCCAGAGCTGTTGTCGTTCTCCGCTTCAGGAAATGCGGTGGTGTCGGTGCTTATTGGCGGAGTCGGCACCCTGGTCGGAGCGTTGTATGGCAGCGTAATCCTCGTTGTCATCAAGAGCGTGCTCGGTAGCTGGACAGAACATCACCTTATTGTTGTTGGCGCGCTTTTTATGGCTTCGATTCTCTTTCTGCCGCGTGGTCTGATCGGTCTGGCCCATTCACGGTTACCCGCTCAGATGCCGGAGAGCCAGGAGACAGCGTCGCGATCCATCTCTCTTTCGCAGGAGGCTAGCTGATGCGCTCGCCTATAATGAGTGTCGAAGGCCTCGGGATCGCGTTTGGAGGGTTAAAGGCTGTCGATGATGTGACGTTCGACGTCCAAAGATCAAGCGTCACAACAGTCATCGGCCCGAACGGAGCCGGTAAATCGACGCTGTTCAATCTGATCAGCGGTGCACTGCGTCCACGCTCGGGCCGAGTACTGATCGATGGCGTAGACATAACTGGTAAAACAGCGTCTGAAATCAAAGCTTGCGGGTTATCGCGCTCCTTCCAGATTACGAATCTTTTCTTCGATCTTACGGTTCGCGAGAACCTCAGAATAGCAGCACAGTTTTTGGAGCCGTTGCACCATTCCTGGTTTCCGCTCCAGAACAGCAAGCGCGCGCTAGGAAAAGTCGACGAGATGTTGAGCCGTTTTGGGCTTTCGTCAAAGGCCGGTGAACTGACAGCAAATCTATCGCATGGCGAGCAGCGTCGACTCGAAGTCGCGGTGTGTCTGGCGTCCGAGCCAAAAGTTCTAATGCTCGATGAGCCGACCCAAGGCATGAGCCAGACAGATACAGAAGAAACCAAAGAGCTGATACGATCACTGACCAAGGACACGACTATCATTCTCATTGAGCACGATGTCGGTCTCGTAATGAGCATTTCTGATCATGTCATCGTCATGCATCAGGGCCGTAAGCTCGCAGCGGGCGATCCTCAATCGGTTCGTGCGAACCCGGCTGTACAAGCCGCATACTTCGGGCATGCGTGATGTTAAAGATCGAACAGCTGCATACCCACTATGGTACCAGTCACATCATTCAAGGTATTGATCTCACGGTTGGGAAAGGAGAGGTCGTCGGAATTTTTGGCCGGAACGGCGTTGGTAAGACGACGCTCCTGAAGACAATCGCGGGATGGGTGAATCCCACACGCGGCCGAATTACGCTGGATGGCGTACGGCTTGATGGGTGGAGTCCCGATAAGATTTGCCATCTTGGCGTCGGTATCGTGCCGGAAGACAGGAGAATATTTCCCGGCCTTACCGTCGGTGAAAACTTGAATATCGCGCTGTTGCAGGTCAAGGGACGTCACGCAAGAGACGAGCGAGAAGCGCTTGACCGCATCTATGCACGGCTGCCTCGTCTCGCAGAGCGCCGAAAGCAATTTGCCACGACGCTATCAGGCGGCGAACAGCAGATGCTCGCTATGGCGCGTGTCATGCTCGGGAAGCCCAAGCTGGTTCTGATTGACGAACCATCAGAGGGGCTCGCGCCGATGATCGTGGATCAGGTCTTTAAGATGATCGAAGATCTGCTGAAAGACGGTGCATCCGTTCTCCTTGTCGAGCAGAACGTTCACCAAGCGCTGACTCTCACAGATCGCTTCTGCGTCATCGAGAGAGGCCAGATTGTCCTAGGAGGCGACGGTCGATCCGAGGCAGATCGCAAGCGATTGTTCGATGCAATCGCAGTGTGATCGTCCGCACCGTCCAATCATCCGCACTGACTGAGATAAATGGGAAATTAGAGATGACAACGACATCGCAGCGCCTTCATGACAAAGTCGCTATCGTAACGGGTGCTGCTCAAGGTATCGGTCGTACTTACGCAATAGCTCTTGCGAACGCAGGGGCAAAGGTCTGCGTTTCTGACATCACGTCGCCAAACGAGACTGTTGCTGAGATTGAGCAGGCCGGTGGCCAGGCTACCGCCGTCTTGGCGGACGTCTCTGATCAAGAATCGCTCAACGCTATGGTTGATCATTGCGTGAAGACGTTCGGCGGCTTGGATGTGCTTGTGAACAACGCTGGCATGTTCGGATCTTTGAAGATGCAGGGTTTTGCGGACATCCCGGTGGAGGAGTGGGATAAGGTTATGGCCGTGAATGTGCGCGGGGTTTGGCAAGCCATTACCGCCGCGACACCCGCAATGAAGAAGCGGGGTGGTGGAAAGATCATCAACATCTCGTCCGGCACGGCGTTTAAGGGGAGTCCGTATTTGCTTCACTATGTCACCTCAAAGGGGGCCGTTATCGCGCTCACCCGCGCGATCGCGCGAGAGCTTGGCGATAGCAAAATCTGCGTAAACGCGATTGCCCCGGGATTGGTGATGAGTGCGAATGTGCAATCGCACGCGGATTGGACCAACGTTGCTGATACGATCGTATCAACGCGCGCCATCAAGCGAGACTCTGTGCCTGATGACCTTGTTGGCGCCTTGCTCTTTTTCGCATCACCAGACAGCGATTTCATTACCGGTCAGACATTGGTGGTCGACGGCGGATCGGTCATGCACTGAGCGGGATGTAGAAGGGATCAGACATGAACAAAGTACAGCTCTTCATCGATGGAAAATGGTCCGATAGTCTGTCGGGCCGAACGATCCCTGTCGTGAATCCTGCGACAGAGGAGAAAATCGGAGAGGTTGCTCACGCCGAGCGCGAAGATCTGGAGCGAGCGGTCGCTGCTGCGGAACGCGGATTTAAGGTGTGGCGCAAGACGTCGCCCTTGGCGCGTTCCTCCATTCTGCGCGCCGCGGGCGATTTACTTCGCCAGCGGGTTGATTCAATCGCGTCGCTCATGACAAGCGAACAGGGAAAGCCGCTTGCTGAGTCGAAGATCGAGATCCTCTCCTGCGCGGATTTTCTGGATTGGTTTGCAGAAGAAGGTCGCCGTACGTACGGGCGAATGATTCCCGCCAGAGCTGAAGGGGTGTTCAATTTCGTCATCAAAGAGCCGGTCGGTCCCGTCGCCGCTTTCACGCCTTGGAATTTTCCCATGAGCCAAGCCGTGCGAAAGCTTGGCGCGGCGCTTTGCGCAGGCTGTTCCGTGGTCATAAAGCCACCGGAAGAAACCCCTGCGTCGCCAGCCCAATTAATCAAGGCTCTCGCAGACGCCGGCCTGCCAAATGGCGTGGTGAATATGGTCTTTGGTGTGCCGTCGGAGATTTCGAGCTATTTGATTGCGCATCCGACAATCCGCAAGGTTTCTTTTACCGGGTCGACGCCAGTTGGAAAGCAACTCGCATCCCTCGCTGGCGCTCACATGAAACGCATCACGATGGAGCTTGGTGGTCATGCACCAGCAATCGTCTTTGACGATGCCGATGTAAGCTTTGCTGCCACGGTGCTGGCTGCCGGCAAGTATCGAAACGCTGGCCAAGTTTGCATCGCGCCTACGCGATTTCTCATTCAGGAGGGGGTATACGAGAAATTTGTGGACGAGTTCGTAAAGAAGGCAATGGCCCTCAAGGTTGGGAATGGAATGGCAGAGGGCGTTACGATGGGGCCCCTTGCGAATGAGCGGCGTCAGACTGCCGTAAACGCCTTTGTTGAGGATGCGCTGGCGCACGGCGCAGCAGTCCTGACTGGTGGCAAGCGGAGCCAGAACAAGGGATATTTTTTTGAGCCGACCGTTCTCACTGATCTGCCAAAATCTGCGTGCGCAATGAATGAGGAACCTTTTGGCCCGTTGGCACTGATATCGCGGTTCAAGGATTTCGATGAGGCGGTCACCGAGGCGAACCGATTGCCGTATGGCTTGGCGTCGTACGCGTACACCCGGTCTACAAAAACTTCGACGGCGCTCGCCAATAATGTGGAAAGTGGAATGATGTCCATCAACCACTATGGTTTGGCGTTGCCGGAGCTGCCGTTCGGCGGCGTCAAGGATTCCGGCTATGGCTCGGAAGGAGGTCTTGAAGCGGTTGAGGCTTACCTCGCCACCAAGTTCGTATCTCAGGGCAGCCCTGCAATGTGATGGTTGAGTGCCTTTTGGTAAAGTGAAGGTAGTTTATGCTTGAACTATGATCAGTGCTCCTTTGTCGCAATCGAGCGACGGCGGCGGCGACACGGTGTATGTGCGACCGACTCGGACTTGTTAGATGGCGGCGATGGCACGGATACGCTGGATTGTCGTGATCTAGGTGTAGAGAACCTCGGCAGCAGGGGTCCCTCTTTCTACTGTTTACGCCTTGTCCGCGGCATCGGGGGAATTAGTGAGATGACGATGATCCATTCAACGGCAGAACTCACCTTGATCCTGCCTCCGGTTCGCGACGAGTTCGAAGTTCCAAGTGTTATCGAGCCTTCGGCGGATGTCGAGTGTCCACTGCCGCTTTACGAGCGAGTCTTTCAAAGCACGATGTTCCGGCGGCTTGCGGTCGTTGCTGTTTTGGCTGCCGCCTGGGAGATTTACGCGACATATCTGGACAATCCATTGATGTTTCCGCGCCTCTCGGAGGTTGTGGTCGCGCTCTTCACCTCGCTTGCCTCAGGCGGGCTCGTGACGCGGATCTTCACGACCATGAAGGTTCTTATCTTTGGTTATGCAGCGGGAATTACTGCGGCCGCCGTTATTACCGTCCTACCGTCGACAACTCGTTTCGGGAGCGATGTGCTGTCGACACTCACGTCGATGTTCAATCCGCTTCCAGCGGTCGCGTTGCTTCCCTTGGCGTTGCTATGGTTTGGTCTTGGCCCAGCAAGCTTGATTTTTGTGATCATCAATTCCGTTCTATGGGCTGTTGCGCTCAACACGCACACCGGCTTTCAGGCAGTTAGCGAAACCTTGCGTATGGCTGGCAGATGCTTTGGGCTGCGAGGGCTTTCGCTGGTTTCGGAGATCCTCATACCTGCAGCGCTTCCCTCCAATTTAGCCGGTCTCAAGATTGGTTGGGCCTTCCGCCTGGCGCACGCTGATTGCCGCCGAATTGGTATTCGGCGTCAGTTCGGGGCAGGGAGGGCTTGGATGGTTCATCTATGAAAATCGTAACAACCTAGAAACCGCAAATGTATTCGCCGGTCTACTTTGCGTCATCTTGATCGGTCTGTTCGTCGAGAGCGTGATTTTCCGAGCGATCGAGCGAAGAACTGTGCGCCGATGGGGTATGCAGAAGGCGTGATCTGGCGAGGACAATATGGCGCGTGAGTATAAGACAGACATTGTGATCGTGGGTGCAGGACCCGCAGGCTACACCGCGGCGATCTACGCGGCTCGGGCGAGCCGGCGGCCAATCCTGATCACGGGCATGCAGCCCGGGGGACAACTTGTCACCACAACTGATGTCGAAAATTATCCTGGATTTGCGCAGGCCATTCAGGGGCCTTGGCTGGTCGAACAGATGCAAGCGCAAGCCGAACATGTCGGTACGCAAATCATCTACGATCAGATTGTCGCGATCGGAACGGAAAGCCGTCCCTTCCGGGTGACCGGCGATAGCGGTGATCACTATGTCTGTGATGCACTTATCTATGCTACAGGCGCACAGGCGAAGTGGCTCGGTATCCCATCCGAGGATACGTTCCGTGGATTCGGCGTTTCGGCGTGCGCGACATGCGACGGATTCTTTTTTCGCGATAAGCGCGTTGCAGTCATCGGTGGAGGCAATACGGCAGTCGAAGAAGCACTTTATCTTGCCAATATTGCAAGCGAGGTGATCATCATCCATCGCCGCGATGAATTTCGAGCCGAACGTGTTCTTCAGGAACGCCTCTTCAGCAATCCTAGGATTTCAGTTCGTTGGCACAGCGAAGTCGACTGCTTCGTGGGAGAGGAGAATCCTTTCAGGGTGAGCGGCCTCATGGTCAGGAATCGTCTGACGAAAGCTGTCCATAAGTTGGATGTGGATGGCGTCTTCGTTGCGATTGGCCACGCGCCAGCCAGTGCCATTGCTGAATGGGAAGGTGGAGTTGCACCCGGATGGATATATAAAGGTGAAGCCCGGGACCACCGTCACAAGCGTGCCTGGCATTTTTGCAGCAGGAGATGTTGCAGATGGCATCTATCGTCAGGCTGTAACCGCTGCCGGTCTAGGTTGCATGGCTGCCCTTGACGCAGATCGCTTCTTGACGGTGACCGAACCTTCGAAATTTGAACCCGTTGACGACCTCGCGGTTTAAGCGGACTGCGGAGGGGAGCTCGGTATAGTCAGCCAATACGGCACGAGATTGGGGACTTGGCTCACTATGATTTCGTACCATTGAACGCGCCGTGCTCAGATTAGAATTGCGCTGAGCGGGTTGGTTTGATGCGACCAGGCCACTTAAGCTGTCTGCAAGGGATCCTGCTCCGTCGCACAACCCTCGATCTCCTGTTCTACATCCCTCAGACGCTTACTTCGCTCAAGTGCTCGAGAACCACCCGGGTTTCGCCATACGCGGCCATCTCACCGAAGTTTGTCATGATATCTTCGGTAAGGACGTTTGCGCCGCCACCGCGTTTGATCCACGTCCCGACCGCCATGATGACCATGTCTTTTCCGATTCTTGGATCCACTTGAACTTCGACAAGTAGTTCGCCGACGCGCGATCGAAGGCGCATCTTTTGCCCATTTTCGATGTCATGTGCATCTGCCCAGTCGCTTCCGACGCGCACGGATGCGATCTTTGGATGCTCGTTTTCTGTCATTTGTGAGAGCAGCCATTTCTTGCTGAAGTTCGTGACGAGCGTCAGCGGGAAATCTGGGTCGCGATGTTGTTCGAGACTGATGTCGGTCAGAAATTCGAAGCGGCCAGACGCCGTTGGAAACTTCATGTCGGCAAATGGAATAAGAGGCGCCACAGGGCATCTAATCGGCCCTTGCATGAGTTCATCGACAGTCACGCCGCTTCTCTCCATTGGACGCAGGATACGCTGAAGCCACTCGCAGGGAGTTCCCGCCATTTCTGGCCCAATTCCAAGCCGGTCAGCGAGTTGCTGTACAATCCAAAGGTCTGACCGAGATTCACCGACAGGTTCGATAGCCGGATTCACGCCACCTAAAATGTTGTGCCCCCAAGAAACCAGCGCGTCCTCCTCCTCCAAGAATGTGGTCGTCGGCAGGAAGATGTGCGCGTAGTCCGTTGTATCTGTTAAGAAGCTGTCGACGACAACGACGAACTCGAGCTTGCGGAGACCTTCGGCAACGAGATTTGAGTTCGGTGACTGGTTTACCGGATTTCCCCCGTTCACGAACATCATACGCACCGGGGGCTCTGAAGCTTCGAGCAGACCGCGGCCGAGAAGGGGCTCTGGAATTGAGCGGTGGGATTTAGCTCTATCGGAGGCTTCAACAGATTTGTCAAAAAGCCGCTGCGTATCATAGCCGTGCGTGACGCCACCACCCGCAATTCCGATCTTTCCGCAAATCGCTGCGAGTGCGTCAACGCAGCGGAAGATCTCTGCACTGCTTTTGTACTTGTTCAACCCCCATCCAAGTTGAATCGAGGCCGGCTTGGTTGTCGCGTATTCGCGCGCAAGCTGGCGTAGTTCGTCTATCGAAATACCACAGCGATCGCTTAGCGAGGCAAGGGAGTGCTTATCTAGGAGTTCACGAAACTGCTGAAATCCGTAGGTATGGTTTTCGATGAACTGTCGGTCATGCAGTTGTTCTTCGATCACGATTTTCGCAAGCGCCAGGGCAAGCGATGCATCAGTAGCGACGCGCGGTTGGATATGTTGATCGCAGATCGTAGCAGACTCGCTCCTGACGGGATCAATCAGTATGACTCGGCCGCCGCGTTCGCTAACGTTCTTAAGCAGGGGAACGAGGTGAAGGTTGGTTGCGAGCGGATTTCGTCCCCACAACAAGACGAGCTTGCTGTTGACGATGTCAGACGGATCGTGTCCCAGGCGCACGCCGAAATCCAGTTTCTGACCGGCACGTGCTGCGCCACTGCAAAGTGAGCCGCTCGGCGTCGTCACTCCGCCGAGCAGATTCCAGAAGCGATGGGTGAGTTTCTTGGTTGCGCCCCAGGATCCAGTGCGTTGGTAGTGCATGATCGAGAGGGAACCTGTTTCTTTAATGAAGCGACGGACGTTTCCCGCGACCAAATCCAGCGCCTCATCCCAGCCAATGCGCTCCCACGATGAATCAATCGAGCCGTTTGCTCGCTTCAGCGGATGCAGTTGCCGCTCTGCGCTGTAGAGCCGGCGAGGGAATCGGTAAGTCTTTCCGCAAAGGTAACCACGCGTGAACTCGTGGTCGGGATGGCCTTCGAGTTTGACCACTCGCCCTTTGTCGACATGGGCAATGATTCCGCAGCCGTCTGGGCAATCCAAAGTGCAGGACGTGTAGATCTGTTTGGTCATTGAGACACTCTCAAAATCGCTCATTGGAATGGCTTCCCCAGCCAAGCGGCATGGAAAATATCCTGCCTATTGATTATTGTATCCAAGAATAGTAATTCGGGATGTATAAATAATATGCTTGGATGCTCATTTGTTAGCCCTCGAGGTAACGCAATTCAATGCGGCGGGCCTCGAGAAGAGATCTAAAGCATTGAAAAAAAAGAATTATGGGACGGAAACGCCAAAATCGCCTCGACGCTTGCTGGTGGCACGAACCTTGCGAAGTCGGAGGACGGTGAAAACGGAGGAAGAAAATGGGTACCGCTTCTATTGCTCAAAAACGGCAGCCGGTGCGGGCGTCGATCGCAGCCTTCGCCGGCACGACCATCGAATGGTATGACTTCTTTATCTACAGCACTGCTGCCGCGTTGGTCTTCCCGCAGCTGTTTTTTCCGAACAGCGATCCGAATGTCGGGCTCCTGATCTCGCTCGCAACATTTGGTGTCGGCTTCGTCGCGCGCCCGATTGGCGGATTTGTATTCGGCCATCTCGGGGATCGAATTGGCCGTAAGAGCGCGCTGATCGCAACGCTACTCATGATGGGGCTTTCGACCGCTGCCATCGGGATGCTCCCGACTTATTCGCAAATCGGCATATGGGCGCCGGTGCTGCTCGTACTTTTGCGAATTGTTCAAGGTATCTCGGTCGGCGGTGAGTGGGGCGGTGCTGTGCTCATGGCCGGCGAGCATGCCCCCGAAAGCAAGCGTACGTGGTACGCGTCCTTTGCTCAGCTTGGCAGTCCGGCTGCTGTGCTCCTCTCTATGGGTATATTTGCACTCGTCACACGATTTTCGGGCGACAACTTCGTTGTGTGGGGATGGCGAATTCCGTTCCTTATCAGCTTGGCGCTTCTTGTTATCGGCTTGGCCATTCGTCTTGGCGTGGGCGAGTCGCCTGAGTTCGAGGCTGCAAGTGACGGCAAAAAGCTGGCGCGCTTTCCCATTATCGATGCATTCAGGAAGGCCGGGCGTCGCATTCTATTCACGATGCTGGCCTTCACCATCGGTACGGCTGGCTTCTACTTCACCAACACGTTCTTAATTGCGTACACCACACGAACATTGGGGCTGGATCGATCTGTCATTCTAGACTGCTTAACGATCGTCGCTGTGGTGCAGTTTATCGGACAACTTGCCGCGGCAAAAATAGCCGAAAAAATCGGTGACAGCCCATTCCTTCTGGCGGCCTCAGCACTTGCGGTCCTGGCACCGTATCCGATGTTCCTGCTGGTTCAGTTGAAAACCGTGCCGGGAATCGTCGCCGGCGTCTCTCTCGCAACACTCTGCGCATCCGGCTTCTACGCCGTGATCGCAGGCTATGCGAGCAAAGTGTTCCCGGTCGAGGTCCGGTACAGTGCGATCTCGGCATCGTATCAGTTGGGTGGAGCGATCTTCGGGGGATTTACTCCGATGATCGGGGTCGCGCTGTCAGCAAATTATCCCGGGCAGTGGCTGCCGTTGGCAATATTCTACAGCATTCTCGCAGGCTTCTCGTTCCTGGGAACGCTTCTGTTGGCAGTTTCCGGTGCCGGTCAAGCGCAAGACGTTACCTCGAAGCCGCAAGTGACCCAAGCGCAAGTCACCGCTGCTTGATGTGCGTGGTGATGCGGCAACATGTTGCCGCATCACCACGCTTCGCTAATTGGATGATCCACATTCAAGGTTGATGTCATGTATAAGGCGAGGCCGATCGACGCTGCGGGCGGCAAGGTGCGCTGCGACGCCTGTCCCGTCACTTGCTTTATCAAGCCTGGAGCTGCTGGCGCCTGCGATCGCTACGCGAATCTAGATGGCGAATTGGTCCGAGTGGACCCTCACATCATGCTCCAGAAAACAATCGATCGCGGAGGTGAGTGCGTGCCGTTCAGTGCGAGCGAATGGGACGGCACCATTCTTCGTGAAAGCGAAATCATCGTCACCGCCATCGGCGCTGGCACAACTTATCCCGAGTACAAGCCGGCTCCATTGATCGTTTCGTCTGAAATCGATGGGGTCGACATGGTGACGGTCGTCACCGAAGGGATCTTCAGCTACTGCGGTGTTAAGCTCAAAATCGACACCGATCGCCATCTTGGCTCCGAGATGGCGACCGTACTCTCGCAAGGAGAGCCGGTCGGGCACGTGACGACCGGCGAGTACGGGTCGCAGATGCTTTCGCTCGGCGGGGTCAATCACCTCACGGGCGGCTCGAAGAAAGAAGGGCGCGCTACGTGTGACGCCATTCTTTCGCTGTGTAACGGGGAAGCGGTTGAGCTGAGTATTGAAGGAGGGTCGACCGTTGTCGTGGAAGCAGGTCGTGCTCCAATCGTGAATGGAGTCGTCGAATCACGGATGAGAGCAGGATGCGGGTCGGCCACAATCGGCATGTTCGCGAAACAGTGGCACGGTTTGGTTGATGAAGTCGTCGTGATCGATGACCACATCACCGGCGTGTTCTCAGAACATCAGGCGGGAAAGATGCTTGGTGTTCCTCCGACCGGGATAAAGATCAAAGGACGCAGATCGACGCCTGGCAGATACTTCCAGGTTGCCGAGCCCGGACAAGGGTGGGGTGGAACGAGTATTTCCAACCCACTTGATATCATTGGCTCATTCGATCCGAAACAGGCGTGGCCCGGACTTCGGATGTTGGCGGTAAGCACGACGGGCGAGCAATGGTCCTATTTTGAACTGGATGAGACGCTCGCTCCGCAGCAGAAAGAGTTGCCGCGAGAGATAAAGCCTTCGATCGAGCGGATCAGTGAAAACTGTGAGCCCGGCATGTGCTCCGTGATGTTCATTGCCGGCGCAGGAGGGTCACTACGATCCGGGATCGTGGACAATCCCGTTAACATCACCAATGCGGTGAAAAATAAGCGTGTTGAGGTGACCTGTGGCGGCGCCCCAGTCTTTCTATGGCCTGGCGGTGGCATCACGTTCATGGTGGATGTCTCACACATGCCCAAGAGGGCATTTGGATATGTGCCAACTCCTGCAATTGTCGCGCCTATCGAATTTACGATGAGGCATTCCCTCTACGCGGAGATGGGCGGCCATCTCGATTATGTTCGCCCGCTTTCCTCGCTGAGGAGAGATCGTCAGCAATGAACGGAGGATGCGTTGTTGTTGAACGGGGCACGGTATCGCGTGCTCGTGCCAGACTGCTTTCGGATGGAAAGCGGCTCCACCTTCAAGACGGACCGATAGACCTCATTATCGAAGCCGATGGATCTGAAGAGCCGGTGAAAGTCGCCTATCGCGTGGCTATGCACAGATTTACGGCCGTGCTCGACGAGTTGTGCGAAGAACTAAGTGAACTGCGTCGTCCCGCTGTCGCCACGCACTGCGCACTGCGTGGTCCGATCGCGCGGCGGATGTACGATGCTGTGGCCCCGTTTGCTCAAGAACACTTCATCACGCCCATGGCCGCCGTTGCCGGGGCAGTTGCGGAAGAAATCTTGAGCGTGATGCAGCGTGAGGCAAACCTTAAGCGAGCGTACGTCAACAATGGCGGCGATATCGCTTATCACCTGACGCCTGATCATTGGTACGCCGTGGGTCTGGTGGATCAGCCAGAAAGAGCTGTTCCGTTCTGCCGGGTGGCTATTCGGCACAACAGCGCGATACGCGGTATCGCGACAAGTGGAAGGCACGGTCGCAGTTTCTCGCTCGGGATAGCTGATGCCGTAACCGTATTTGCAGCGTCTGCGTCAAAGGCTGATGCAGCGGCGACTATCATCGCAAACTCGGTTGATCTGCCGCAGCGCCACGGGATCATGCGCGTGCCGGCCAGAGAAATTGATCTCAACAGTGATCTCGGCGATCGGCTGGTTGTCCGGGGCGTGCCTCATCTTGAGCTTAGTGAAGTCGAAGCTGCATTGGATGCAGGTTGTTTAGTCGCAGAACAGAGCATGTGTAGCGGTCTGATCGAAGGAGCAGTCCTACGGTTGCAAAATACTACGCGTATCTGTGGAGCGGCCGGGCGATCATTCCTTATACAGGGTGCAATGGCGCCTAACGAACATACAAAAAGAGAAATGGTGCGATGGCGAACTATAACGAAGAGAGTGTCCTGACCGTACGGCACTGGACCGATAATTTGTTTAGCTTCACGACGACCCGGGATCCTTCGTTCAGGTTTCGGAATGGAGAGTTCGTCATGATGGGGCTTGAAATTGATCGTAAGCCGCTCTTGCGTGCTTACAGCGTGGCGAGCGCGAACTATGAGCCAAATCTGGAGTTTTTCTCCATCAAAGTGCAGGACGGTCCTCTCACGTCACGCCTCCAACATCTAAAAGAAGGAGATCGTGTTCTCGTTGGGCGGAAAGCAACTGGGACCTTGGTTGCCGACAATCTTAAAGAAGGGCGAAATCTGTATTTGATCGGTACCGGAACGGGCCTGGCGCCATTTCTGAGCGTGATCAAGGATCCGGAAACCTATGAGCGGTTTGAAAAGGTCGTATTGGTGCACGGCTGCCGCCGGGTCGCGGAATTGGCGTATGGAGAGATGATTACGGAAACGCTTCCGCGCGACGAACTGATCGGTGAGTTTATCGAGCAGCAGCTCATTTATTATCCGACGGTAACTCGCGATCCATTTCGGAATCGTGGCCGGATTACGGACCTGATCTCATCCGGAAAATTGTTCAGCGACATTGTACAGCCGGAGTTGGAGGCGGAGCTGGATCGAGTCATGATCTGCGGCAGCCCAGCTCTTGTTGCAGACATGAAAACAATCCTGCTAGGCGAGGGGTTCGTAGAAGGAAATCACGGTGAGCCCGGAGACTTTGTCGTGGAGAAAGCATTTGTCGAGCGCTGATGGGGGCGCTGCAGATCATTGCTTTTGGCAAGCGGCCGGCCTGTGGGCCGATAGAGGATTGAGCTGGTCGTTGCTGAGTGCGGCGAGCTAACTTAGTCTTCGTCAGCTTGGTTGGCGAATGAAGCGATGACGAATTCACCGGATTCGAGGATATGGTCCACCATCGCTCGCCGGGCTTTGGCTGGTTCTCGCTCTTCCAGGGCTCTCAAAATGCGCTCGTGTTGTGCGATATTCGACTCGATCCGATAGCTGTTCATCCCAAGCGCAGAGGATTGCAGAACACTTCGTGCGTAACCCGATGTGACCTCGAGTACGGTGCGAGCCAAAAACCGGTTGTTGGACGAGTCATTGATCGTTTTGTGAAACTTGGCATTCACGTCGATCCAGCGCTGTGCAGCTTCGTCGAACCATTTCGGGTCGATGGCCACAATGTCCTTATCTTGGCGCAGGCCGCGTACTGCTTCGACAAACTCGTCGTGCGAAATCCTAAGCTCCTGGAGCTGCAAATCGGTGATCCACCGCGCCGCAAGCTGAGCAGCTAGACCTTCGAGTTCGGCTCTCACCTGATACATCTCGGTGATCTCGCGGCTGGATGGAGCGCGCACCACAGCGCTTCGCCGCTGTGACTGGCTGACAATGCCTTTCGCTTCGAGCCTGGAAAGCGCTTCGCGGATCGGTGTTCGACTGACATCGAACTCCTGCGCGAGCACTTCTTGTTTCAAGCGCGTTCCCGGCGGGTAAGCGCCCTCAATGATCTTCTCGTGGATCTTATTTGCCAGCTCCTCGATGAGCTTTGGTGAACTTGAGACTTTCAAGATGGATCCGCTCATTCGCCTTTCAGTTCCCTCTAAATGCCGACGGCCACCTGCACAACCCATCCATATCCCAATTCCTGGGAAAAAGCTCATGAAGAAAGCATTCCTGTGTACGAAATAGTCAATAAAGTACTTGACGGAACAATTCTTGGATACAATAACGTGAGAATTGGATGTAAAACCGCCGGGAGGTTTGAATGAAACACGATACGGTTACGACTGCTCCTCAGATGGACGGCACTCATTTTGCTCCTGAGTTTCGCCACGTCGACGACATGGAATGGGAAATGGGCCGCTTCAAAAACAAGACGAAGTTCTTGTTTCATCCGCGCCCCGAGCGTCCGACCGAGCCAAATGCGGGAATTCTCAACTACGAGCCGGGAGCTTCCTTTCCGCTCCACAAGCATGATTTCGCGCAGGTTTGGTACATCCTGGAGGGCGAATTCCAGTTCGGAGATAAGCTTTATAAGCCGGGGACTTTTGCGTTCATGCCGGATCCTCACTTCGAATACGAGATGAAGACCGCGACTGGCGGCAAGATCATTTTCCTCCAGTATCCTGGTCCAACCACCAGAGCGCCGGCCGTGTATGCGGGCCGCATGAATCTCAAGGATGAAGAGGTGAAGCCTTACACCGCTGCCGATCTTGAGCACTAACGAATGGATGCCCGGCGCCGATGAGGATCGGTGTCGGGCTCATTTGTAATCTGGGCACGAAAAATGCATCGCGCCCCAATGAATAATCGGAGAGAGCGCGGATGACTGCTGTAGTAGTGGGTTGCGATGTCGGCGGAACATTTACGGATCTCATTTTGCACGATCCGACGAGTGGAGGCCTCCAACTGGCGAAGGTGCCGACGACGACAGCAAACCAGGCCCATGGCGTCATTGCCGCGCTTGAGAAGACCGGAAAGAACGCTCAGGGCGTCGATCTCTTCATTCACGGTACGACCGCGACCACGAACGCGGTCCTGGAGCGTAAACTATCGAAGTGCGCGTTGGTAACTACGCGCGGTGTTTCGCGATGTCCTTGAGCTTGGCAGACGAACCAGGCCGACTCCCTACGGACTAATCGGAACCTTCGATCCTGTCATTTCACGCGATCTGAGGTTCGAAGTTAGCGAACGTATGGATGCATCCGGCAAAGTGATCGAGCCCTTGGTCGACGACGATGTCCGCGATTTAGCCAACCACTTGCTATCCCTCGGAGTCGAATCAGTCGTCATCCATTTTCTTCATTCCTATGCCAATCCAGCGCACGAGCTGCGAGCTGTTGAGATTATCCGGTCCGTTTGGCCGAACGAATACGTTACCGCAGGGCACCAGATCATCGGTGAGTGCCGGGAGTACGAACGGGGTGTTACGGCTGCGGTTAATGGATCCGTGCAGCCGATATTGCATCGTTATCTCAACAAGCTCGAGAATGAACTCAAGGATCGAGGCTTAAAGCGCCAATTGCTCGTCATGCAAGGCAATGGCGGGACTGCATCGTCCACAATCGTGACTCACACCGCCGTGCAGACTGTGATGTCTGGACCGGCCTCAGGTGTGATTGCGGCAGCCAGCACTGCCACGGCTGCGGGCTTTCCCAATGTCGTCACTTACGACATGGGCGGCACGTCAACCGACGTAGCATTGATCCAAGACGGCGTTCCGCTGGTCTCATCTGAACTTGAGATCGAATATGCGATGCCGATCCATGTCCCGATGGTCGACGTGCACACGGTCGGTGCTGGCGGAGGATCGATCGCGCACGTTGATGAAGCGGGCCTCCTGCAGATCGGCCCAAAAAGCGCAGGCGCATACCCCGGTCCGATCTGCTTTGGACGAGGGGGGGCGGAGCCAACCATCACGGATGCAAACCTGGTTCTGGGCCGGCTCAATCCATCCCGCTTGCTTGGTGTTCAGCACGCGACCACATTGGCGGCCGTTCAAGAGGCTCTGTTCAGTCAAGTAGGTAAACCCCTCAACTTGAACGCTCCGCAGGCCGCAGCGGCTGTGATCCGCGTGGCGAATGACAAGATGGCGGGCGCAATTCGTCTGGTGTCACTGTCGCGCGGGCATGATCCCCGCGACTTTATCTTGCTCGCTTTTGGAGGAGCTGGACCATTGCACGCGGCTGCGCTGGCGCGTGAACTTGGTATCCCGAAAGTCCTGATCCCGGCGCGTCCTGGATTGACGAATGCACTTGGTTGCCTCGTGGCCGATCTGCGTCACGACTTCGTCCGGACAATCAATAAGCCGCTTAACGCTGTTCGAAATGACGAATTGGCTTCTGTCCTTTCTACTCACGCTCAAGAGGGAAAGGACATTCTGGTGCGGGAGAATGTTGAGATCGAAGGTGTGAAGATTCTTCACACTGCAGACATGCAGTTTCAAGGTCAGACCCACATTCTCAATGTCGCGCTCCCAGATTCAAGCGTCGAGATTTCTGATTTAGCGAAGGCTTTTGCGGAGGCTTACTGGAACAGGTTCAGGGTGGCTCTGCCGGAGATCAAGCCAGTGCTTGTCAATCTGCACACGGCGGTCATCGGCCAGCGAAAGCCATTCCCGGTCGATGCGCTTACGTCGAAGAGCGTCGCTCCGACGGTTGAGGCTGCACGCATCCAGGTCCGCGATGTGTGGTTCGACGACAAGTGGATGGCGACACCAGTTTACGACCGAGATCGGCTTCCATTGAAATCTGAATTCGTCGGCCCTGCCATCTTGGAGCAGCTCGACGCAACCACGGTGATCCTTCCTGGAGACCGCGTGGAGGTCGACGGACTCGGAAATGTCATTATCCACGTTGCAAAAGGATCCTGAAACATGGGTATCGATCCAGTTACGCTTGCCGTCATTCAGAACGGTTTGCAACAGGTCTGCAACGAGATGGACACGACATTCGTGCGCGCGGCCTTCAGCCCGGTGATCGCTGAGGGTCTCGATCGGTCAGATGGCATCTATCATCGAACGACTGGCGAGCTCATCGCGCAGGGAGAATTGGGGTTGCCGATATTCGTCGGCACTATGCAGTTCTCGACGCGCGCGGTGATTGATCGCGCCAAGAATGTCGAAGATGGCGACATTTTCATTGTGAATGATCCGTATTTGGGTGGCACCCATCTGATGGACGTCAAGTTTGTCAAACCGTTCTTTTATCGTGGCAAACTATTTGCGTGGCTGGCGAATACAGGACACTGGCCAGATACCGGCGGAATGGTGCCGGGAGGCTTCTCAGCAAAGGCGACGGAGGTTGAGCAAGAAGGACTTCGCCTGCCGCCCGTGAAGCTCTATAAGCGCGGCCTCATCGACGAAGAGATTCTTTCGATCATTCTATCGAACATCCGCATCGCTGATCAGCGTATCGGAGACATCCGCGCTCAAGCGGCTGCCCTGGAAATCGGAGAGCGACGCTTAACGGCGCTGCTGAATCGATACGGAGCAATACTTGTTGAGCAGGCGATCGAACAGCTCAAAGAGGGCGCCTCTCAACAAATGAGAGCGAAGATCGCATCAATTCCGGATGGTGATTACAAGGGAAGATCCGTTGTCGACTCCGACGGCGTTGTGGATGAACCACTTGAGATCAACCTGACCATTCGAAAGCGCGGCGACACGCTGGAATTTGATCTTACGGAATCGAGCACTCCATGCCGCGGTCCGATGAACAGTGTCATTGCTACCACCAAATCGGCGATCTATCTCGCCATTAAACATATATTTCCAGAGGTGCCGATTAATGCCGGTACGTTCGAGCCTCTGATTGTTCCTGTGCCTGTTGGCACGTTCCTCGATGCGCAGTATCCGCGACCGGTCTCCGGCTGCGCGGCAGAAGTCAGTCAGCGCATTGCAGAAGCGGTATTTCTTGCGCTTGCCGAGGCGCTTCCAGATCGGCTTTTCGCTGCGCCAGCGGGTACAAGCGGCAATCTCGCAATCGGTGGAACAGATCCTGAGACCGGTAACAACTATGTCATGTATATCGTGACAGGCGGTGGTTACGGCGGATCGATGGAATTCGACGGGATTTCCAACGGCTGCTCGACGATTGGCATTGCTAAGACGCCTCCGATTGAGATTCTGGAGCAGCGCTTTCCGGTGCTCTTCAAAGAGTTTTCGATTGCCGAACAATCGGCGGGAGCTGGTCGTCATCGTGGTGGGTTTGGCGTTCGCTATTCCGTCGCGCTCCGCCGGGGAGAAGCGAGGGCTTCGTTCGTTATGGACCACGGCCGCGAGGGCCCTCCGGGCGTTCTGGGCGGCGAGCCCGGCCAGCCCAATCGAATTGAGATCGAGCAGGGAGGCAAGTTGTTCGTTCCGGTCCACCTCTCCAAGGATCAGGACATTCAGCTCAGGGCTGGCGATACGATAAATGTTCAGACTCCGGGAGGGGGAGGATTCGGTCGATCGATCGAACGATCAGATAGGCTGAAAGCGCGCGATGAGCGGCATGGCTACGGAGCATTTAAGACTATCGACGAGCCTATCGAGGGTTTGAATGCCGCCGAATAGTCGATTTTGGCAGGGCGGAAGTTGTTTCCCCAAGCCGGAGCTTGATCCGGGGAATTAAGCTCCTTTCTGGTGCGTCCGTTGAGGCCTGTGCAAATGACCGACGAACTGTCTTGTCGTATCTGGTTAAGCCGCTCCATGATCAAACCATCAAGGCCTTTGGCGGAGCGATAGTCGAATTATCCTGGCCCGATGTTTCGCTAATGGAGCGATTGCTTAAATCGCCACCAAACATCGGCGGACGCGAGCTAAGTATTTGATTTATTATGATCGTGAACGTTGCTAGGCTCGCTCATAACGGTCTGGTTGCAGGTTCGAGTCCTGCCGGGCCCACCAGTGATTACCAATAGTAAGATAACTCGATACCCGGTCCCTGATTTCCCGATCATCGTCGACGATCAGGATGTGGTCTACATGCTTCGACACTGGCATTCTCATGCGTGTGGGGATAGCGACCGCCGCGAACCCGCGCCGATCCTCGCGCTCTTGGGGCACGTTGCATCGCCGAACTCTGCCGTCCCTAACGATGACGCCAGCGAATCCAAAGTTCGTTACGGAGTGCGCTGTACGAGGTTCGGGACTTAGGCTCGCTACAGCAGTGCCAAACAAAGCTTCCATTCAAACAGGAGGAAACTGCAATGCTCGAGAAGACAAAGGCAGCGCAATCGGGAAGCCGCACCGTGTTCGTCAACGAACTGACGAATGGCGTTTTGGACCCGTCTCTTCCAATGCTTGGGCCCGTTGCGGACGGTGGCGTTATCGTCGCCAATACCGCACCTGGCTGCTGGGGACCCATGATAACGCCGGAGATCCGGGGCGGGCACGAGGTCACTCGCCCTGTCGCAGTGGCGGGCGCTGAGATCGGAGACGCCATCGCGATACGGATTCGGTCGCTGGTCGTCACCTCAGCAGCAACCTCATCCGGAAACGACAAGGTGATGACAGGCCGATTCAACGGCGATCCCTTCTGTGCGGCGGTATGCCCAAACTGCAAGCTGGAGTGGCCGCGAACGCGAATTGAGGGAATTGGCCAGACCGCCGTTCGGTGCGAAAACTGCGGCGCGGATGCAACACCGTTCATCTTCTCTAACGGCTACACGATTGCGTTCGACGACGAACGCCAAATCGGGCTGACGGTCAGCAAGCCTGAAGCCGAGGCCATGGCGACGGATGCGGCGCGGTTGATGGCTATTCCAGATGCTTCAATCCAGCACCCTATTTTAACTTTCGCCCCGGCGGATCTCGTCGGCATTGCGACGCGGCTGCGACCATTCCTTGGGCAGCTTGGTACGACGCCTTCGAAGGCGATGCCGGATGCGCACAATGCAGGCGACTTCGGTGCATTCTTGGTTGGCGCGCCCCATATCTACGCGCTAACGGCAGAGGAACTCGCGCTTCACAAGACCGATGGGCATCTTGACGTGAACTCCGTCCGCGAAGGGGCGGTTTTGATCTGCCCGGTGAAGGTTCCGGGTGGCGGCATCTACCTGGGTGATATGCACGCCTTGCAGGGAGATGGTGAGATCGCCGGTCATACCTGCGATGTCGCCGGCACCGCCACATTGGAAGTGCACCTGATTAAAGGGCTGTCGATCGACGGCCCGATTCTTTTTCCATGCATCGAAGACCTTCCGTACCTCGCTCAGCCCTTGGCGGCGAACGAGCGCACGAGAGCAGAAAGCTTAGCCCAAAAGCACAAGGTGAAAATCGAGATTGATGCGCCGGTGACATTCATCGGGACTGGAGCAAACCTCAATCAGGCAACAGAAAGCGGTCTCAAGCGCGCGGCCGAAGTCCTGGAGATGAGCGTGCCAGAGGTCATGAACCGGGCGACGATGGCCGGTGCCATCGAGATCGGTCGTAATCCCGGTGTTGTGCGCGTCACGCTACGGGCGCCGTTGAAGAGTCTCGATGCACGAGGCATCGGTGGGTTTGCGCGGGGCCTCTACGGCCTTTGAGCCGACGTTCGAGGCGCATTCCTCAATTCGGGCAAGGCAGCGCCTAACAGCGATGCCTTGGCGCCTTCCTTCCGTGTGAGCCAACGATCTCGCGGCCGGCCTTTCTGGGCAGATCAGCTCGCACACGCCTCGGATGGCTTTCCTTCGCATGATGGTCCACGACGGCCGAAAGATCTTCCAAATCACGCCGAGTCCCACCTTCCGCGCCATCTGGCGCACTCGCGGCATGTTTCGCCGTTCATATCTGCAGGCTTCCCGGCGTCCAGCAAGAAAAAACTGTACAAACGTACGATTAGTCGTACAGTCGTACAATATAGCCGATCCGAAATGAAGCCAGATGGGTCCGTTAATGAAAGACGTTGCTATTGCAGGTTACGCAGAGACAAAGATCGACGTGCGGGCAGGCCGAACATCGTACGAGTTGGCAGGAGATGCGCTCGACCAAATCCTGCGCCAAACAAACGTGGACAAATCCGAAATAGACGGCTTGTTGGTGTCTGAGACCATGAGCGAGAGCGCAAATCCGTTCTGGGCGCAGTACATGGCGGACGTTCTGGGCATATCCCCAACTTGGCTTGAACTCTTAGGACTCGGAGGCGTCTCTAGCATTGGCGGCGTGGCGCGCGCTGCCATGGCAATCCGAAATAAAGCGTGCTCCATCGCGCTTGTCCTGGCGGCCGATGCGCAATCTAGCGGCCAAACACCCGAGCAGGGCGCGCAACGCTTTGAGTATCAGTATCCAACAGGATTACGAGGTCCTGTCGGTGCGTTCGGGATGATTATGCGGCGGTATGATCATCTTTATGGTTTAAACCGGCGTGCACTCGCTCGACTAGCGGTAACCCAGCGCAGCCATGCGCTTCTAAATAACAACGCGTGCCCGCGCTTGCAGAAGGCGATTACGGAGGAGGATTATCTCAACTCGAAGCTGGTCTCAGACCCGCTGCGTGTCCTCGATAGCGTCATGGTATGCGATGGCGCGAATGCCGTTCTGATGATGTCCAGCGATGAGGCGAAGCGACGAGGTCTTAAGGCGATTCATCCGACCGGTTACGCAGAATTGACGCATTACAAGGTCACCGAGCCACTAACTGAAATCACCGAGTCGGGATTTCTGGTCGCGGGTCCGCACGCGCTGAAGCAGTCCGGATTGAGAGCGCAGGATGTACAGTCTTTCCATCCGTATGACGACTTCATCATCGCCATCATGTTGCAGCTTGAGCAGATCGGCTTCTCCGAAGTTGGAAAAGGCGCTGATTTCATCCTCAACAAGGACATGACGTTCGAGGGAGACCTCCCGCTTAACACCGGTGGCGGGCAGATTTCCGCGGGGCAGCCGGGGCTTGCTGGAGGAGGGCTTAACCTCGTCGAAGCTGTTCGGCAGATGTTCGGCGAGGGTGGGCCGCGGCAAATCAAGAGGACGCAGAATGCGATGGTAACCGGCATCGGGGGTATCCCCTATGCCCGCAACTGGTGCACTTCAGCGGTTATGATCCTGGAGCAATAGAGATGAATGAACACGTGAAAGCCGTTCGGCCTCTTCCCAAAATTGGATCATACATCGATACCAAGGAATTTTGGGACGGAGCAAAGCGCGGCAAGTTGATGTTGCAGTTCTGCACCGAGACCAAACGTTTTCAGCATTTCCCAAGGCCGGTGAGCCTCTTCACCGGGCGAAAGACTGTCGAATGGCGGGAAGCATCGGGCTGCGGCACGGTTTATTCGTGGACTGTTACTCGATCGCCGTGGCCAGGCCACGAACAGCGCGTTCCGTATATCTGCGCCTATGTCGAGCTTGATGAGGGCGTTCGCTTTCTGTGTAATTTGGTCGATTGTGACGAGAATGAAATCGAGATTGGCATGCCGGTTGAGGTGCGGTGGGACCGGCTAACTGATGAGATCGCATTCCCCGACTTTGCGCCGAGACGGAGATAGCAGTGAAGCTGTCGGCCTACCTAGCTGCTCAAGCACAACTTCTGCCGAATAAGGCCGCTTTGGTTTGTGGCGAAAGTCGCGTAACTTTTCGACAGCTTCACGACGACAGCAGCCGCATCGCCACTTATCTACGTAACTCCGGTATTAATGTTGGGGATCGCGTTGCGATCTGCCTGCCAAATTGCTGCGAGTTTGTGACCGTTTTCTTCGGAATCGTGAAGTGTGGTGCGATCGCAATGCCGATCAATATGCGCCTTTCTTCAAAGGAGATTTCGGCGATCATAGCGGATGCGGCGCCAGTCGCGGTATTTTTTGGTGAAGCCGAGCGTGAAACCATCGAAAAGCTTGTTCTTGGACAAAATGTTCAACGCTTCTTCATCGGAGAAACGTCAAACTCAAATGAAATCGCGCTTACAACTCTCCTTGCGACAGCGAGCGAACAAATAGAAGTCCCGCCAGAGTGCGATGATTGTATGATCTCGTACACCTCGGGAACGACTGGGCGACCAAAGGGAGTCATCACCACCCAGGCGAATTATATCGTCGCGAATGGATTCTTGAACGCAACATACTGGCGCGTGTCCGACGACGATCGAATCTTAGTGACGACCCCGTTGGCGCATCGAACTGCTTTCGCGCGGGTTGGCAATATGGCCGTCCTTGGTGCCACCTTATACATCATGCCTCGTTTCGACGCAGAGGAGGCGACTAAGATAATTGAGGCTGAGCAAATCACCCTTATCTCGATCGTTCCGACTGTTGGTCGAATGATGCTTCCTTCGATTGAAGCAAGTCCCGGGCGGTACCACTCCCTCCGCGTCCTTGTGGCTACGGGTGAGGCGTTTCCTATCGAGACGAAGCGACGATTGATAACAGCACTTCCCCAGCTACAAATATTTTCTTTCTTTGCGATGACGGAGGCGGGTGCGCTGGCCATGCTCCAGCCGCAGGATCAACTCAAGTACAGCAGCTCTGTTGGGCGCGTCACACCGGGAGTGGAGCTTCGCTTAGTCAACGAGGCGGGCGAGCCAGTTCCAACTGGCGAAGCCGGGGAAATATGGGTGAGGTCCGGACTCCCCGGTCAATACCTTCTCTTCAGGACGTACTTCAGGCAGCCAGATGCGATGCGTGGCGCATTCCAAGATGGCTGGTTCAAGACCGGGGATATCGGTCGCTTTGACAATGAGGGGTATCTCTACATCGTCGACCGAAAGAAGGATATGGTTCTTTCCGGCGGGTACAACGTATATTCTAAGGAGGTCGAGTTAGTACTCCTTCGTCATCCGGGCGTTGCGGATGCCGCGGTGATAGGTGTGCCTGACGAGGTCTATGGGGAATCGGTGGCGGCGTTTGTCGAGCTCGAACCTGGGGCAAGCGTGTCGGCTGATGCGCTCATTCAGCGTTGCGCAGGGGAGCTCGCGAGTTATAAGAAGCCAAAGCACGTCGTATTCGTTCGTGAGCTTCCCAAAAACAGCACGGGAAAGGTCTTGAAGACTGAGCTGCGTAGTGCGTTCAAAAAACATTAGATCGTTTTAACAATCAATATCGCCGACATGCCAGAAAACTCCGCAGTAACGAAGCAAGGATCCTCTCCTGTCGAAAGCAGGGGAAAGCTTCAGCAAAAACATATTGCTGGCGTGGTGTACGACCTGATCGCAGAACGGGGCATTGAAAACGTAACAATGCGGCAAATTGCCGAGGCCGCAAATGTAAGTCTTGGCACGATTACCTATCACTTTCGGTCAAAAGAAGCGCTGATCGCGACGGCCCTTGAGTCAGGTTATGAATTGCCTGATGATTGGGATCAGTACAAGGGATCGCCAGCAGCCCAACTTCGTCGCATCGCACTGTCTTACATTGAGCAGTTGCCGGCGAACCGATGGTGGCGCTTCTGGATCAACTCGGTTGCGATGAGCACTCGAAACTCCGAGCTTCAGATTATTCAATCGAAACGTTTCGATAAACAAAGGCGTTTCTGGATCAAACTGATCGCTGAGGGAAAAAAGGCTGGCGAGATTAGGCCGGATATTCCCGTTGAAGAGACCGCTGATCGAATGCTGGTTGAGGTTCACGGCCGAATAATTCTTCAGCTCGTGAAGCCCGGGCCGAAAATGAGAAATGCCGCTCGCGACGCGATCAATGAAATGATCGATGGGCTTCTGACGAACGCCTGAACCTATACACTCACATTATTCGATAGTCCGGGGTGAAGGTCGGGCGGGTCGACGCGCGCGCGTATTGTCGCACGTTCGTACGATATGTCGTACATACGTACGATTTTTGATTGACAGGAAATTTCCTCCTCGTACGCTGAGAGGATCAATCGCGATCAGCCGTCCACGAAGTGCGGTATCGGTTGGCGGTCTTGGTCGTTGCTTGAAGTCTGTGCTTTCAACTGCGCTTTCATAAAGCGAGGACAAACATGACCAGATCCTATTCAGTGTTGATTGCGCTCATGCTTGCTGCCTGCATGAACGTCGAGGTGGGCTGGGCCGCGGAGAAAGTTCGCGCGCTCATTCCTGTACGCAATATCGATGAGTCGCTCGCCCCGTTTCCGGTGGCGAAGTATTTGGGATACTACGAACAAGAAGGCCTCGACGTGGAGCTACTCGCTGTTGGCGGGTCGAATGAAGTGGCAATTCAAATTGCTGCCGGAAACGGCGATGTAGGGGAGGCTACCCCAGCCCAGGCTGTAATAGGCATGCAGCAAAATGCGAGCGCGCCGCTTGATCTCCGTTACTTCTATAATGCGGGCTATCGGAATATTTGGTCGATTTCCGTGCCCGCAGACAGTCCAGTAAAAACCATCGCTGATTTGCGCGGCAAAAAGATTGGAGTGACCGCGTTAGGAAGCGCCGGCACCACGTATGGAAAAGCTTACATAAGGTCTGGGGGACTGAATCCAGATACTGACGTGACGTTTATACCAATAGGGGCGGGTCCCCAGGCTGCCACCGCGATTCAGCAGAAGGTGGTAGATGCAATTGTCTTCTGGGACGCTGCCAATGTACGGTTCGAACTCAGTGGGCTTAACCTGCGGCCGCTCAAACTCGACGAGAAGCTTGAGGCGCTGCCGGACGTTTCGATCCTGGCACGCAACGATGTTATTCGTGACAAGCCCAAAATGCTGGTCGGCTTCGCCAGAGCTGTTTCCAAGGCGCTCGACTTTACGTTAGCAAACCCAGCGGCTGCAGTGTTGATCACCTGGAAAATGTATCCGGAAAGTCGTCCAAAAGAAAAGGATCTTGGGAAGGCCTTGGCTCAAGGGCTGAAGATAAGCCAACTGAGGATGGCAGGATGGACCAACCCGAAGACAAACGGCAAGAATGGTCTTTTTGTAGAGGACGATTGGAAGAATCTCGGCGATTTCTTATTGAGGGAAAAACAGATCACTCAACAGGTGCCGACATCGCGTATGTACACGAACGCTTTCATCGATGAGATCAACACATATGATAGAGCGGCTGTCGTGCGGCAGGCGAAAGAATTTGATCTGAAATCGGTCCAATAACAAGCGACGACGAACTGGACCAGTGCGCCGGTCGATCGCAAGAATCGGCCGGCTTGTTTATTTCCAATCTATGGCCACTTGGCAGTTAAACGAGCCCGGCAACCCGAGGCTTCACTGATGCTCCAGAATCTCGGCCGGCGATAGTCTCACGGCGTGGAATTCCCAGAATTAGTGCGGCTTAGCGTGTTCAATTGCGGGGCCGGTCGAGGTGCTGCAGTCTTAAAGGGCGCGGGCATGCAGTGCCAATCCAATCCGCATTCTTTTCCATCTTGGCACTAAGCCACAGATCAATCTGCGATATTTGCTGCGTGTATCCAGCTATTCTTCGCGATCATCGTGGATGCATGCTGGCTTCTTGTTGACTGAATAGTCAACTTAAGATAGGAAATGCTTAGTCGACGAGGATCGCCAGAAGTCACGAAGCAGGATCGCCAGGTGACCTGTTCATGGGCGTCGGTATCCACGTTAGGTTTGCGGCGCAGCCGCTCTGCGTCTTGAGCCGAATTCAGAATCACTAGGAGAGATAAATGGCTGTCGCACGTCACCCTCGTCCCAAGGAGTTGGAGTCAGCGTCCCTCGAGGAAATCATGGACCGTTACGTCGCTCGCTATGCCGATCGGCGGGCCGACTGGGCGGCCTTCGAAGATGCGAAGATCGAAGGATTCAAACGTGCACAGCATCGATTTATCGGCGCTGGCGGCTCCGGAAAACATGGAGATAGATCGGCGATTCCTCCTGGAAACTTTACTCTCTCGATCATGTTTGTGCCCCCGGGGCAGGGAAATGCGGCGCACACGCATGAGGTGGAAGAGGTTTTCTTCGTTCTGCAAGGCCATCTCGATGTGTTCGTCCAAGATGAAGATGGCCGCAAAGTCGAAAAGCGTCTCGGACCTTGGGAATGCCTCGCTTGCCCCGCGGGCGTCATTCATGGCTACCATAACAACAGCTTGGAGCCGGTCTATTTTCAGGTAATGCTCGGCCGCGGAAAGCCTGAAACCATGGGGTATGCAGACGACGAGCTCTATAAGCGTCGTGATGCCCATCTGGCGGCATCCTAACCACACAGGTTGATCAAGGCTTCTGCTCGCGGCTCTCGCGCAGCAGAGGCCTGTCCATCGTGGCGAAATCTTACTCGCTACATCGTAGATCGCTGCGCGAAATTGCGGTAGTAATCGCAACCGCAGATGTCTTTAGCCTTCTGACGATCCTGCCTCCGGTCCGGGAGGTCAGAGTAATCATGCGACCGGTGCTGAGAAGGCGAGACGCGCATGAGCCGCATCGAGCACGATTTTCTCGGTCAGCGCGAGATTGCTGACGACCTTTATTATGGCGTTCAGACCGTTAGAGGCTTTGAGAACTTCGATATCACCGGCGTTCCGATGAGTCATGAGCCTTTCTTTGTGAAGGCTTTTGGCTACGTAAAGAAGGCTGCAGCATTGGCGAATCGAGATCTTGGGGTCTTAGCGCCGGATATTGCGGCTGCGATCTTGAAAGCCTGCGACCGGGTCATCGCCGGAACCATGAACGATCAGTTCATCACTGACCTGGTCCAAGGCGGTGCCGGCACTTCAACCAACATGAATGCCAACGAAGTCATCGCGAACCTCGCGCTGGAAGCGCTTGGCCGAGACAAGGGTGATTATCAGTACGTAAGCCCGAACGATCATGTGAACTATGGTCAGTCGACCAATGATACCTATCCTACGGCGCTTCGTCTGGCATTGGTGATGCGGCTTGAGGCGTATGTCGCTGCTCTAGAGAGATTGCGAGATTCGTTTTTTGATAAAGGAAAGGAATTTTCACACGTCTTAAAAATGGGGCGGACCCACCTTCAGGATGCGGTACCGATGTCTCTGGGCTCGGAGTTTCGGGGCTGGGGGACAACCATTGGAGAGGAGATTGATCGTACGCGAGAAGTTCAAAAGCTGCTTCGAGAGATAAATCTTGGAGCGACCGCGATCGGTACATCAGTCACCGCTGTCCGTGGTTACCCTCGGTTGGCGGTGAAGCATCTGAGCGATCTTACGGGCCTTGAACTTGTTCTGGCGAGCGATCTCGTGGAAGCGACGTCGGATACCGGAGCCTATGTGCAGCTTTCGGGCGCTCTGAAGCGAACGGCAAGTAAACTGACAAAGATATGTAATGATATCCGATTGCTGAGTTCAGGTCCGCGATGCGGATTAAATGAATTGAACTTGCCTCAGTTGCAGCCCGGATCTTCCATCATGCCCGGGAAGGTCAATCCGGTGATCCCAGAAGTCGTAAATCAAGTTAGCTTTCTGGTCATCGGACTCGATACTACAATCACGCTTGCAGCCTCAGCAGGGCAGTTGCAGCTCAATGTGATGGAGCCGGTGATCGCCTTTTCGCTCTTCTTTTCCATTCGAACCATGGAACGAGCGGTTATGAGCCTGCGAGATCGCTGCATTGTTGGAATAACATCTAACGAGGAACACACGCGAAATATGGTCCTGAATTCCCTGGGGATCGTTACAGCACTGAAGCCCTTGTTTGGCTACCGCGTTTGTGCCGAGATCGCTCGTGCCAGTTATTTGGAAGGAAAGTCGCTTCACCAACTCGTTGTCGTGGAGCGGAAGCTCATGTCTCAACAGCAATGGGATGAAATTCTGAGTTTCGAGCGACTGGTCAACTTGGATTTTACATAGGCAGAAACGCGTAGGAATCACATCGCTACTTTTACTGCTTCCGCAAATCGTTGGAAAAACTGGTCAGCAAGTCTTTTCGCTGTGCCGTCGATGAGACGCTGTCCGAGTTGAGCCAGCTTCCCACCGATTTGGGTCTCAACCTCGTAGGATAGCAAAGTGTTTTCGCCGTGGTCAGCCAAGCGAACCGAGGCCGCTCCCTTGGCGAAACCTGCAATGCCGCCATCCCCAGTACCGGAAATCCTGTATCCTTCCATCGGCGAGATGTCCGACAAAGTCACGCGCCCTTTAAATTTAGCTTTCACGGGTCCGATCCGATTGACTGCGACCGCCTCAAACTCGTGCTCAGATATCAGGTTGAGCTCCTCGCAGCCCGGAATGCACGATTTAAGCGTGTTGGGGTCGTTAAGCTTGTTCCACACTGTCTCGCGAGACGCCGCCAGTTCAATTGTCCCGCTCATGGTCATCGGCATTACAAAGATCCTTGCATTGAGTGAGCGAAGCGCCAAGCGCTCTTTGATGAGTGAGTGTTGTTCAGAATTTCAAGCGCGCTGAGATCTCGATGGCGCCTTGATCCACGGCGTCACGCTGGGATCAGTCCACTTCGTTTCTTGATGGTTTGAACCAAGCTAAACGGAGCGAGGACCGAGGTCTTAGGGTTTGCCGCGAGAGTCTTAGAGCGAATTGTTGTGGAGATTTCGCCAAATTCTCCGCGAGCAACGTAGGAATGGAAGTTTCCTTCAGCCTGCGGATCGACAATCAAGCGGACGCGGGTCTTGTCGAAGCCTAAACCTGCCAGCGCGATGGCAGCCACGACATTCGCATTCTGCGGAAATGTCAGAGCAGCGGTCCGAGCTTCGCAATCAATAAAGGTGTGAGGCTCAGTCACCCTGTCCAACTGAACGATCTTCTCTGCTGGTGTTCCTTTCCACGCGGCGGGCGCTTTTCGTCCGATATAGTCGACGGATGAGAGCCCTGCCTCTCGCGCAGCGCTGAGAGCGTCTATTCCACCGAGAGCTCCGCCGGGAATCAGCACCTTGCCGCCACCGGTTGCACTGGCAGCCCGCAGTGCCGTCTCCAGATCCGGATTGGCTAGCGCGCCAACCGAGACCACGAGTAGGTCCGTTCCGTGGCGCAGGACGGTTTCGCCGAACGCTTGTAACGCGCCGTGACCCGCACATTCCACAACGAGGTCGGGCCTGGTCGACAGCAATTCATCGATATCGTCGACCACCGGCTTGGAGCACATGTCGGGTCGGGGGATTGAAAGCACCGCACAAGTGACGATTTCCGGCTCGCAATTCAGTTGCGAGATAAGAAACCTTCCGATTGCTCCGTATCCGATAACTGCAATCCTCAAGGGAAACTCCACGATCCGAGGTCATCTATATGTTGACTATACAGTCAACATGATGTCAAGCTTCTAAGTCAGGTATGGAGCGCCGCGGTAGTGCGCATCAGAGAGCAGGAATATAAGGATGAAGATGGCAGACAGTTCTATGCGCGCGCCTGTAACGAAGGATGGTCGTTTCACGGTTGTCGATCCATGGACCCAAGTCGCCGCCTTCGAAGTGCAACCAGGAGGGAATGAGGCGGTTGATCGGGCCGCAAAATCGGCTCGATTGGCCTTCCAAGCATCTGCCAAGGCATCTGCTCATCAGCGTGCGTCCTGGATTGTCGCTGCAGCCAAGGTCCTTGAAAGCGAGTTCGAACGCTTGGTGGCAATGACGATCTCGCACATTGGCAAGCCGCGCCGGGCGGCAGAAATGGAAGTGAAGCGCAGTATTGCGTTTATTCAGGCCTGTGCGCAGCATATCCATAGCGTGGGCGGTGAGGTCCTTCCGCTCGATGCTGTTCCCGCGGGAAAGGGGTTGTTCGGATTTACGCGGCGCGTCCCTTACGGGGTGGTTGCGGCAATCACGCCATTCAATGCGCCCTCCAACTTGCTGGTTCAGAAAGTCGCGCCGGCGCTCGTGACCGGAAATGCGGTCATTATCAAGCCAAGTCTCGAAGGCACGCAGATCGCGGCAACAATTGCGAAGGCATTTGTCCAAGCGGGCCTGCCGGAGGGGCTCATTCACGTCATTCCGGGCGATCGTGACGAAGCGCTTGCACTTGCCGCGCATCCAGACATCGATGTCGTCACACTGACGGGAGGAACCGCGGCGGGGGACGCTCTGGCGCGCGCTGCAGGTGCGAAGCGTTTCCTGGGCGAGCTTGGCGGAAACTCGGCAAATATCGTGGCTGCAGACGCAAATCTCGAAGATGCCGTTGCGCGCCTGATTCCGTCGTCATTCGAGGCGAGTGGGCAGCAGTGCATTTCGACCCAGCGGATTATCGTAGAAGCACCGATTTTCGATAAGTTTCTCGATCGCTTCGTCGAGGCGTCTAAGCGGCTCAAGGTGGGAGACCCCAAGCTGCCTGATACAGATTTGGGCCCAGTCGTGAACGCGCGCGCTGCAGCCCCGGATAACATCAATGCTTGAAGACGCGCGAGCGCTGGGTTGCAGCATCGTGAGCTCTGGGGAAAGCGTCGGATGCGTCATTCCGCCAACGATCGTTGTCGATCCTCCCGCTGAAGCTCGCCTGATTCGTGAGGAGGTCTTTGGTCCAGTGGTTGTTGTTATGCGTGCTGACAGCCTCGACCATGCGATTAAAATCGCCAACGAGTGTGAATTTGGGCTGCAGGCGTCGTGTTTCACGACGAGCCTTACTTCAGCGATGCGAATCTCGGAAGAGCTGAGAGCGGGCTCGGTCTGGATCAACGAAGCCAGCCGCTTCCGTCTCGACAACTATCCATTTGGAGGTGTCGGCAGGTCGGGCGTCGGCCGCGAGGGACTTCCATATGCGCTCGAGGAATACACACAGCCGAAGTTTACCGGCGTCAGGCTTGCCTGACGCCTAGTGAACGAGCTTAAGATGGCGGCGTTTCCTGCATAAATCTGAGGCAAGCGCGACCTAGCTCGTCCTCTGCGGTGTTGAAGTGGGCGATAATCGATGTGTGATTGTGGCCCTTCAACCACATGAATGGTGGAGCGCGCCCCTTTGACACCGCAAGTCGATGGGCGAGCTCGAAGCAATAAACGTCGATCAAAGGATTTTCGAACTCCGCGCAGGCCACGAACGTCGGTGGGCTTTGGGCGTCCACGTGCGAAACCGGGGATAGATCGTCGTAAACGGATGTATCCGAGCCGTAGTAGGCCATGACGCGTTTCGCGTTCGGATTGTCATCCCTCGCGTCAGCGCGCACCCTCCCGCTGATAATCAGAACGCCGGCAAGACCATGGCCGCTCGCGGGCTGTAGCCTCTTGTCGTAGGCGTAGCTCCCTACATGTGCACCTCCAGCGGAGTGGCCCATGAGAAATATGCGCTTCGGATCGACGTTAAGCTGGTTGGCGTTGGCTTGGACCCACCTTACGACTTTCGCGATATCGTAGGTTGCTTCCGGATATTGAACCTCTGGAGCAAGGCGGTAGCCGAGATTGACGCCGACGACACCGTGCCGTGCAAAGTAATACAGCACGTTAGCGTAGATCTCGCTGCTGCGATGCCGACTGCCCTCAGTAAAGGCGCCTCCATGCACGAAAATGAGAGCGGGCCTTCGGCCGACAGTTCCTCTCGAGGGGTTAAAAAGCTCAAATTTCTGTCTCTCATGCTCCCCATAGGAGATGGACTCGACAGCTATATTATCCTTTGGCGACCACTTAAGTACGTCGGTGAATTTGTCGATCATCAACTGAATATGGCCTTTGGTGTTGGAGGCCCAAATCGGGCCCACCGTCGCCATAAGGTCTGATAGTTCAGTCGGTATCGTTGGCAGCACGGTCATTCCACGCTCACAGCTTCAGAAGTTTCCGTGCGTTGTCCCCGACGAGTTTGCGCTTGTCGTCCGGCGATAGTTGAAGTTGCTCTATCCAATCCATACCGTCCTGGTTCACGACGTAGGGGTAGTCGACGGCGAACATAACCCGGTCGATACCAAGCTCAAGCATGGTGCAAATGAGCGCTGGAGTGGAAAAAAATCCGCTGGTGGTGACGTGAAAATGCTCACAGAACTGCTTGCGGAAATCGAGTGGCTTCTGGCCTGGGCGGGCGAGAGCTTGATTGATGCGCCAGAGCAAAAATGGAAGCGTCTCTCCAAGATGTCCGAGAATGATCTGCAGCTTCGGGTATTTTTCCAGGGCTCTGCTTAAAATAAGCCGGATTGCAACGGTCGCTGTTTCGACCGTGAATCCCCAAGCCGGCCGGATCACCGTCGGAAATTCAGCCGCGTAATCGTCGTAGTAAAGCTTCGTCACTTCTGAATTCGGAACCGAAGGGTGCAGATAAATCGGAACATCCAGCTTCTCGGCGACCTCAAAGATCGGCCAGAACCGCTTATCGTCGATAAACAGGCCGTTCGTTAAGCCATGGATCATTGCTCCCTTGAAGCCGAGATCCTTAACGCACCTCTCAAGCTCCAAGGCAGCTTGTTCCGGAACGGGGGTCGGAAGAGCCGCAAATGCTGCAAAGCGGGATGGATACTTGGCGCAGGCTTCGGCAAGTCGATCATTTGTTTGTTTTGTGAGATCAACAGCCAGTTCTGCTGGAAGCTTTTGCGCCGCCGGTGCACCGTGGGAAAGAATCTGGATGTCAATTCCGGCCTCATCCATCGCGCGTAGCCGAACGTTGCCGATCTCGGTCAATAAGTCCTGGACGTGGGACTTGTTCTCACCGCTCGGGAAATGCTTCGCCAGTTCGGGATCCCAATAGTGTTCCTCGATTGCGACAACTGGCACATTGTTATGCATTACAAATCCCCACTTTTATGATCTCATGCGATGTTAATGGAAGCTACCCATGTGTTGACCGAATAGTCAACAATCCATATAGTGAAATTGGATTTGCCCGGTCGCGACAGCCGTCAGCTTGGATAAGGCGCGGGTAGACTATATTGGAGGAGGCCGTAAGCCGATGGTTGTTTCTTACTGGGGGGCGAAATGAAGCCTCCGGTTCTAGAGTACGCAGCGCCCACTTCTGTCGATGAAGCTGTAAAGTTGCTCGCATCGCGAGATGGAAATGCCAAGGTCATTTCCGGCGGACAGAGCCTGATGCCAATGTTGGCCTTCCGCCTCGCATCGCCGGAACTCCTGGTCGATCTCAAGCATCTGAAGAACCTGAATGCAATTACCGTTGGTCAAGATGGAGTTCGATTAGGCGCAAAGGTGCGTTGGTGCGATATCGAGGCAGACAAGCGTCTCGCTGTCAGTCATCCCCTGCTTGCCGAGGCGATCAAGCACGTTGCGCATTATCAGGTTCGGAATCGAGGAACGGTGGGCGGGTCGGTCGCGCACGCGGATCCTTCGGCGGAAATGCCGGGAATTGCGCTCACGTGCGAGGCCCGCATGACAATCGTCGGGCCATCAGGCACACGAACGGAAGAAGCTGCCGATTTCTTCGTGGGGCCGCTTCAAACGACGCTTGAGCCAGATGAGATTTTGACCGAAATCCACCTTCCTGCGTGGAATGCAAAGCGAAAATGGGCATTTCTGGAGTTTGCTCGAAGGAAAGGCGATTTCGCCATGGCGGGAGTCGCTCTTTACTACGATCTCGATGCAAAGAACCAAATCGTTGGCGCTCATGTGGGGGCCATCGGCATTGCCGACCGGCCAATCCGATTGACCGAAGTCGAGAACTTGCTGAACGGAAATGCTCTGACTGAGAGCTTGATTGTCGCTGCCTCTGCGAAGGCAAGACAAACCGTGGATCCGCCATCCGATATCCATGCGCCGAGCGAGTATCGGGCGGCACTTGTCTCGACCCTTCTTGCACGTGGCCTGAAGAAGACGGCGATCTAGGAGTTGATTATGCAAATCGAATTCGATCTCAACGGCAGCTCCGTAAAAGCCGATGTAGAGCCGCGCACAACGCTCGCAGACTGTATTCGAAACAATCTCGGTCAAACAGGAACGCATCTCGCATGCGAGCACGGTGTGTGCGGGGCGTGCACCGTCTTGGTCAATGGCGAGGCTGTACGTTCGTGTTTGATGTTGGCCGTTCAAGCGCAGAATGAGAAAGTGGTCACCGTTGAGGGACTCTCGGGCGAAGAACTGACGCCGCTTCAAGCCGCATTTCGTAAGCACCACGCTTTGCAATGCGGATTTTGCACGCCGGGATTCATCACAACGGCGCATGCGCTGCTCAGCCACGAGCCGGATGCTGACGAAGAGCGCATTCGCGATGTTCTTTCGGGTAATCTCTGCCGTTGCTCAGGATATATCCCGATCGTTGAGGCCGTCCTGGAGGCGCGCAGTTCCTACCGGAATGAGGGTGGCAAGTGATGAAAGTTTCGAATTCTTACATCGGCCGCCCCATGGAGCGTGTTGAGGATCTCCGCTTGGTGCGGGGCGCCGGAACATATGTCGCCGATATCAATAGACCAAACCAGCTCCATGCGGTGATTCTGCGAAGCTCCACCGCTCATGGAATCATCAAGTCGATCGATACTCAAGCTGCTCTCGCGCTCGACGGCGTTCACGCGGTCCTGACAGCTAAGGATTTCGGAAGCGTTGTGCCGCGGATTCCGTTGAGATTGCAGCCGCTGCCGCAACTCGAGACCTTTCACCAGCCTGTGGTCGCTGATGGCAAGGTTCGCTACGTCGGCGAGCCAGTTGCTGTGGTTATTGCTGACAGCCAGGCCATTGCAGAGGATGCGCTCGAACATGTCGGCCTGGACATTGAGCCGCTTGCGCCCGTCGCCAATCGTGCTCATGCAGAGGCTAACAAATCACTGCTGTTTGAAGAGCATGGTTCAAACGTTGCCATCACCTGGAAGGCGTTCCGCGGCAATGCGGACGAGGCTTTCAAGACCGCCGATTACGTTCGGCGTGAAAGGTTCAAGGTGCAGCGGCATGCCGCGATGTTCATGGAGCCGCGTGGCTTCGTTGCGGAGTGGGATAGTGCGGCCGGAAAGCTGACCGTATGGGGCGCGGCAAAGACAGCTTGGTATAACCGCCGTACTCTCGCTGCTCAAATGGGCCTTGAACTGGAGGCGGTCGACTTGATTGAGGTCGACGTCGGCGGAGGTTTCGGATCCCGCGGAGAATTCTATCCGGAAGACTTCCTCATCCCAGCCGCGGCGAAGATCGTGGGTCGGCCCGTTAAATGGGTGGAGGATCGGCGCGAGCACATGATGAGCGCCAATCATGCACGCGATGTGGAGTGCGAAGTCGAGTTCGCCGCGACACGCGACGGTAAGTTCATCGGGCTACGAGGGCAAGCGTGGTGCGATACTGGCGCATATGTCCGGACGAACGGTTCGGTCGGACCGCGTAATGTCGCGCAATACATGAGTGGCCCGTATTGCTTCGAGCACATCGATATCAAGAGCTCGATGCTGACCACTAATAAGACGCCCTGTGGAACGTATCGAGGGCCCGGGCGCTACGAAACAGATTTCATCCGTGAGCGAATGATTGATCTGGCGGCTCAAGACCTGAAGATCGATCGCGTGGAAATACGCCGTCGAAATTTGGTGGCTGACGCTCAGATGCCTTATCCGCTTGCTTCGATTACGCCCTATGACAGCTCGACCGATCTCGACAGCGGTGACTATCATGCCGTTTTCGACCGCTGCTTGCGCGAGTTCAATTGGGAGGAAAAATCCAAACTTCGCGGGCAGCTCATCGACGGGTATTACCACGGGCTGGCTGTTGGAAGCTTTATCGAGGGAGGTGCGGCAGGCCCGAAGGAAGAGGTCCGGCTGGTTTTAGAACCTGGTGGATTGCTGTCGGTTTACATGGGGTCATCTTCGGTCGGACAGGGGCTGGAAACCATCATGGCGCAGATCGCTGCGGACGCGATGGAGATCTCATACGACAAAATCACGATCCTTCACGGGTCCACGAGTTATGTGAAGGATGGTTACGGAGCCTATCATTCCCGCTCGACCGTGATGGGAGGGTCTGCAATCCTCGTCGGTGCTGAGAAGTTAAAGGATCTCATCCGGGAGAAGGCCGCCGCTCGCTTTGGATGCGCGCCAAGTGAAGTTTCGCTCGGTGAAGAGCGGGCAACGTTCCGGCAGTCCAGCGTGCCGTTTGGTGAACTTTCGGAAGAGCCGCTGGAGGTCGAAGCCGAATTCCTCAACAAGAAATACACATGGGCTTATGGCACTCAGGCCGCCCATGTCGCGGTCGATCCTGGCACTGGCCATGTCAAGGTCCTTGATTATATGTCGGTCGAAGACGTGGGGCGTATGATCAATCCACTGACCCTCCACGGGCAGGCCATTGGATCCATTGTTCAAGGTCTCGGCGGCGCCTTTCTCGAGCACCTTGTCTATGACGATGAAGGGCAGCTTCTGACGGGCTCTTTCGCCGATTATCTCATGCCAACGGCGTCCGATTTCCCTAAGATTCAGTCGATCACGGTTGAATTGAAGCCTTGTCCAAATAATCCTCTGGGGGCCAAGGGTGCGGGAGAGGGCGGGCTCATTCCGGTGGGTGGCTTAATGGCAAATGCCATTGCTGATGCGCTGTCTCACCTGAATGTGCAGCCTATGGAATTGCCCCTGTCGCCGCCGAAAATCTGGCAATTGGCCGAGAATGCAAGTGCGGGGGCTTTGCCGGCCTGACGCGTTTTTGTTTGATTTTCGCAGGCGTTTACGCTCTCTCTGGTGCTGGGTGGGAACCTGCCCGCATCCAGAGAGGCACACCGGCCTTGGGATACGGAGGATTTTTTACTTAGCTATCTGAGATAAGGGGGTCCGTCTTGGCACGTCGAAGCAGCGATCCAGCTCGTGTTCGGGAAAAGATTCTAAAGCTCGCGATGGACGAATTCGGTCGCATCGGATTCGAGGGGGCGCGCGTTGATAGGATCGCGGAACGCTGCAATCTCAGCAAGAACATGCTGTACTATTACTTCAAGTCGAAGGAAGGGCTGTTTGTCGCCGCGCTTGAGAAGATGTACGAGGCTTTTCGCGATCAGCAGCGCGACTTATCTATCCGTGCGAGTGACCCGATATTCGCAATGGAGCAGCTGATCGAGCACACTTTTCTCGCGTTGGAGAGCAATCCAAATCTCATCCGATTGCTGAACGAAGAAAACAAGCATCGCGGCAAGTACATTCGGAAGTCGAAGCGGATTCGGGACCTGTACAATCCGCTTGTCGAAACCCTGAGCTTCATTCTCGATCGCGGGTGCAAAGATAAGATATTTCGGGCCGATCTCGACCCGACGCTGGTTTATCTCACACTGTCGTCGCTTTGCTATCACTACCTGTCAAACCAATACACTTTGGAAATTGCTCTCGGCAGAGACCTCAGTTCCGTCAGCTCGCGTCAAGAATGGCTTCGACACGTCACGAACGTTGTTCTGCAGTTCTGTGTCTTCGATCCAGAAGATATGTTGCGCCGAAAAACTGACACGAAACCTGCTCTGGCCGACATCCGCGAGCGCCGCAAAGTCGAATCCTGAAAAAAATCGATCGTGCATGCAGCATAAATCGAGTGCAGTGCACTCGATTTCGAGTGTCATGATCGGTTCCGTTAACATCCCATTTTTTGATTGAAGGCCAATTGGTTAGATAAAAGACCAACGTTTAAATCCATTGGCCGGATTTTGCTTGGGCGGCATCGCGTTCGATAAAGCAACAAGAATTAGGCAATCAGCACCGCGTGTTGCCTGAATGCTTTGCAGCAAAAAATATTTGTAGCTAGACAAATCCTAAAAAGCCCAGTTAACTCTCTAGTCAACAGAGACCCAAATCTCCGCGTATGTGACGCGATAGATTAAGGCAAAATGGATTAGGGATGATTGCTTCGAGCGCTCAGCTGAAAAACAGGGATGGTGAACGTGTTGTCGATATTTCCGGAAAGCCGGTAATGATTAGAATCGCTGACTTGGAAAAGCGATTCAATACGCGCTCAGGCGAAACGGTAAACGCGCTTACGAAGGTGAACCTCAACATCCGTGAGGGCGAATTCATTTCGGTTGTCGGCCCGAGCGGCTGCGGCAAAACAACGCTATTGCGTATCTTGGCTGGCCTTGAGCAAGCGACATCTGGAGTCGCTGAATGTGCGGGCTCCCCGATCACAGAGCCACGTCCTGACGTGGGTGTCGTTTTCCAGCAGGCGACACTTCTGCCATGGAACACGGTCCTCGAGAATGTTCTGTTGCCTGCGAGGCTCAGGCATGACAAGTCCGAAGCAGTCGTCACGCGCGCTCGTGGCCTTCTTTCCTTTATGGGTCTGAAAGATTTCGCTGAGAAGTACCCATTTGAGCTGTCGGGCGGCATGCAGCAACGTGTCTCGATTTGCCGCGCGTTGATGCGCGAGCCGCGCATCTTGCTGATGGACGAGCCGTTCGGCGCGCTCGATGCGATGACACGCGAAGTCATGAATATGGAGCTTATGCGAGTTTGGTCGGAAGAGAAGAAGACCGTCGTCTTCATTACTCATAGCATTCCGGAAGCTGTCCTGCTCGGTGATCGCGTGGTGGTTATGTCACCGAGGCCAGGAAGAATCTCAGAAGTGATCGATGTCGATGTGGGGCGGCCCCGTAGCCTTCAAACCATGGGAACGCCACGCTTTGGTGAGCTCTGCGACCACATCCGTTCGATCTTCGGCGCACAATCAATGACGGCGACTTCGCTATGAGCACGAAATCCTCAAACAAGAACCGAATCGAGGCGACCATTGTCGCGGTTGCTGTGCTGGCTCTTTGGGAGGGGGCGTGTCGGCTGTTCGACGTATCGCCCATTGTCCTGCCGACGCCGAGCTCGACCGTTGTTCGCCTCTATGCCTTGTTCGAAAGCGGAACGATCTGGCCGCATCTGTGGGCGACGCTTGTCGAGATCTTGATCGGATTTCTCCTTGGTTGCGTGGCAGGCCTTGTGGTCGGCGCCATGATATCGCTCATTCCGGCTTTCGAGCGGCTGGTTTATCCATATCTGGTGGCGCTCCAGACTCTTCCAAAGATTGCGATCGCTCCGCTGTTTATCATCTGGTTCGGTTACGGCCTGACCTCGAAAATTGTGATTACAGCGTTGGTTTGTTTCTTTCCCGTTCTTGTCAGTGTCATCGCTGGCTTTCATGCCACTGACAAAGATCAGCTGGACATGATGAAGGCGTTTGGTGCGACGAAGTGGCAAGTCCTCTTCCGCCTGCGAATTCCGTCCGCCCTCGTTCTCATATTTGCCGGCCTTGAGATTGCTGCAGTGCTCGCAGTTATCGGGGCCATTGTAGGAGAGTTCGTTGGAGCCCAGGTTGGATTGGGGTACCTCGTTGTTACCCTCAATTTCAGCATGGATGTTCCAGGCGTCTTTGCGGTTCTCGTGATCCTCTCTGTGATCGGTTTGGTGATGCACGGCCTAATGCGCTACGCGGCTCGTCGTTACATCTTCTGGATTCGCCGTAGCGAAGCGCCGGTAATGCCATAAACAAATTGTCCTGGGAGGGCTCGATATGCAGATCAAAAATTCCACGATTCGTTCTTTCTTCTCGTTGGCGATTCTCGTCGCGGGTTTTTGCGACTTAAGCGCCGCGAATGCGCTTGAGAAGGTCCGGGTTCTCGTTCCGGTTCGTAACATCGATGAAGCCTTCTCTCCGTTCGTTGTTGCAAAGGAGAAGGGATATTTTGCCGACGAGGGGTATGACGTAACTCTCATCGCCGTGGGCGGTTCAAATGAATCCGCCATCCAGGTATCGTCGGGGAACGCGGAGGTCGGTGCAGCCTCACCGGGTGAAGCCCTTGTCGGGATTCAATCTGGAAAGTTGGACGTCCACTATTTCTATGGCCTGTATTATTCCAACATTTGGTCGATGGCTGTTGCGCCAGATAGCCCGATTAAGACTATCGCAGACCTTAAAGGTAAGAGGCTTGGCGTGCAGTCGATGGGAAGCGCCGGCACGACCTTTGGACGGGCGTTTGCACAAGCGGCTGGCTTGAACCCGGACACCGATATTTCGTTCTTGTCGATCGGTGTCGGCGCGCAGGCCGTGACATCCGTTCAGCGGAAGATGGTCGACGGCGTTGTGTATTGGGACGCGGCAATCGCGAAGTTCAAATTCTCAGGGTTGTCGCTGCGGGAGCTCCCTGTGGCTGAGGACCTGCGCACACTGCCTGACGTTGGCCTGTTGGCGCGAAACGAGACGATCGCGAAGAATCCGAAAATGCTGACCGGTATCGCGCGGGCTATCGCCAAGGCATACGATTACTCGATGGCTAATCCTCAAGCGGCTGTCCTGATCACTTGGAAGGCCTATCCCGAGGTGAAATCCAAAAATCCGGATCCAAAAGCTGCCCTTGAGGAGGGCGTGATTGTCAATCAGGCGCGACTTGGCATTTGGAATTCGAAGAAGATCGGAGACAAGCATGGCCTGATGGTCAAAAGTGATTGGGAGCGCCTGATCCAATTTTTCGTCGATCAGAAGGTCATTCCGGCTGCTGTGCCAGTCGATCGCGTCACGACAAATGATTTCATCGACGCCATCAACCAATACGATCGCGCGTCAGTTATCGCGGATGCCAAGAAGGAAGACCTTTCAAAGCTTAAGTAGCGCTGCTGACGACCTGAGCTTTGACTGTGTGAGCAACCAAGCAGAGTGAAACTCACTCAGCAATGGCAAAGATCTTGAACTACTTGGTCCGGCAATGCCGGAAGGTCTGGACGGCTGGCTTCGACGGGAAGGGCCAGCCGTCTTCTGCCACGGTGCGAGAGAATACCGACTGGGAAGCCTTGTCTGGCGATCTGCATTTTTGAGAGCGTCCTGCGTTCCATGGCGCGCGAAGAACGGATGTGGCGGGTCCAAGCATGATCTAGTCGCCATACGCCAACCAAAGCAATTCTAAAATCGCTTCAGTAACTCGTCGCTGACCCGGAATTTCCATCGACTGCGCCAGCTGACTGCAACGCATCGGTTTCGGCTGGCATTCTTACCTTGAAGTTTATCGGCGACGCTTGCCAGCCGTCTCAACAATTTTAATAGGTCTGCGTTTACAGCCGAGCGGGCCCATGACGAGAAAAATATATCACTTCGTCATCGGCATTTGCTGCGATCAGAGTTTTGCGCGGTGACAGGCAATAAGATGGCTGGAAACCGAACTAACCATCTACCTGCAAATTAGCGGACAATTACTTTAGTTAACAAGGCGGTTAGGGTACTCCGCTCAGCTGCGGTTAACGGAGAAAATGTTTCCTTCGAGATTTCCTTTATCGTGGATATGGCCTCGTCGGCGATCCGCCGTCCTTCGTCTGTCAGATCGATGGCGACGCGGCGACGATCCAGAGGGTCTTCATAGCTTGTGATCAGTCCGCGTGTTCGGAGCCGATTGATCACACCCGTAATTGTTGCGGAGTCGTAGTGAATAAGTCTGCCGAGATAGTTCTGTGAACAGGGACCCACTTCGCGCAGTTTTGCCAATGTCGAGAACTGTGGAGGGGTGAGATTCTCAATCATTTTAGAGGTGAAAATTGTGGTGTGCGTGCGCTAGCGCAACGCGCAATAAGAACCCTGGCTGATCGTCAAGAACATACGCAGCAGCCGTCTCTTTTGATTTCTTGGCGGTGCGATTCGATGAGCTGGTCTGGGGCATAAAATTCCTTCGGTTATGAACGCGTTGTGCTCCGCGTCGGAGACTTGGCTGCTAGTGCAGGACAAGGGTCCATAACTGCGCAAGACTCAAGCGATATGTACCTCGATTGCTTTCGGCTTGCCACAGTCCGTCACTCCGACCTCATCCAGTGATCGAGCATCTATCCTCAGGGAGGGCGTTCTGGTCTCTGCATTATTTGTATTCTTGGTGGCTCATCCCGCGGCGCCGCGTGCAACTCAACCGCACAAATTTTCGTCGTTTGCTCATAGATCCAATATCACTTGTTTACAAGTTTTGCGCTTGCGAACAAGTTTTGTGCTTGTATGCAAGTGAATTTGTGACTACAGTCCGTGGACGCTTGGGCGAGGTCCGATGAAGACCGGCCCAATCATTGTGTCGGCTAGTGGTGACTAGTGGTGGTTCGGGTTCATGGATAAGGCGACGGCCTTCAAAAACGTTCGCGCTGACTTGATCGAGAAAGTCACGGGGCGGGCTGAATATGTGAGCGATCTCGATGTGCCAGGCATGCTGCATGGTTTTGTCGTGCGCTCGCCAGCAGTGCATGCCCGAATTCGATCCATTGATATATCTGAAGCGCGCAAGGTCGGCGGTGTTGTCGATATTCTGATTGGTGCTGACACAGCATCGTTCGGCAAATGGGGCTTGCTGCTTCGGGATCGCTCCCTGCTTGCAGTTGATCGCGTTCGATATGTCGGTGAGCCTGTGGCGGTGGTCATCGCGGAAAGTATCGAGGCTGCGGAAAATGCAGCAGAGCAGGTCTATGTTGATTATGAGGAGCTACCTCGTGCTTCCACGATCAAGGCGGCAGTCGCGGAAAATGCGCCGCTGATCCATGATGCTCATGATGCGATCCCCGATTTTTACTTCAAGGGTGGTGCGAAGCCGGTTGCAAACAGCAACGTGTTTCACGAATTCCGCAGTGAGACTGGAGACGTAGAAGCCGCCGAGGCGTCAGCGGCCTACATCCATGAGGATCATTTTCAGTTCCCAGCAATTTTCCACTACGCATTGGAGCCGCACACAGTCGTCGCCGATTTCAAGGGTGGTGCGCTTACCGTGTGGTCCGGAGCACAGACGCCGGCGGCCGTGCAGAAGGTCCTGTCGCGGATCTTTGGTCTTCAGCTCGCAAAGGTTCGGGTCATCGTCCCGTTTGTCGGGGGTGGATTTGGCGGCAAGGCTTCAGTGAAGATCGAGCCGCTTGTGGCTGCTGCGTCATGGAAGGTTCAGCGGCCCGTTCGGGTTGCGCAGTCTCTTTCTGAATCCATGCTGACGTGTCGGCGTCTCGGCGCAGACATCCGTATCCGTACAGCGGTAGATGCTGAAGGTCGCATCGTTGCCAAAAGCGCGAAGATCATGATGGACGGCGGGGCCTACGCTGACACCGGGCCCGCTGTTGCGACGAAGGCGGCTAATCGCATCATTGGTCCATATGCAATTCCAAACCTGCGGCTCCAGTCGTCTGCCGTCTATACGAATACCGTTCCCGGAGCGGCGTTCAGATCGATTGGTGGTCCCCAAGCGGTTTGGGCAGCCGAGTCTCATATGGATAACGTTGCTGCAGCCATCGGATTAAGTCCCGTGGAGTTTCGGCTGCGCAATCTTGCTGCGCGCGGGCAACGAATTCGCCCCGATCTGCGGGCGTTAGATGTCGATATGAGCGAGTTGATGGGGCTCGTTGGGCAGTCGCTTGGCGTCGATCCGCAACCGTCTCGTTCAGTTGCTCGTGGACTTGCCGTTGGGGCGACCGACCCTGGCATCGTTCCCGTCGGAAATGCGCTTGTACGCCTCAAGATTGATGGCTCGATTCTTGTCGCTGTCGCCAGTGTCGAGATTGGCCAGGGTTCTCACGCAACGATGGCCCGTGTCGCGGCGCAGACGTTGAACCAGCCGATCTCTGCGGTAACGGTCTTGACCACGGACACTGCCGTTGCTCCCTTCGACTGGGGGACTGGCGCCAGCCGATCGACCGTTATCGTCGGCCTCTCTGTAGAAAGTGCTGCCCTCGATGCGGCCAAGCAGATTCTCGATCTGGTAGCCGATGTCTGGGGTCTCCCGCTGGATCAGTTGTCGTTGGTGCCTGGAGGAGTTTCCACCGGATCTGAGGTCCTAACCTTCCATCAGATATTCCATCGCGCGCTGGGCGTAGATTCCGGAGAAGTTGTTGGCCGCGGTGCAATTACACCCCGTTCGAAGAGCGGTGCTTTTGCAGAGGCGCCGCTGTTTTGGGAAACCGCGGCTGGTCTGGCGGAAGTCGTTGTCGACGAAGATACCGGGCAGATATCGCTCAAGCGATATGCAACAGCAGCAGATGTGGGGCGGGTGGTCAATCGCGTCGCGGCCGAGGGGCAGGACGAGGGCGCAGCGATTCAAGGGCTTGGACACGCATTGTTCGAGGCGCTCGAATTCGAAGACGGTCAACCGGTGAACGCGACGCCGATCGATTATTCGATTCCGAGCATCGATGACGTGCCGGCGATCTTCAATACCATTCTCGTAGAAAACGGCGACGGACCTGGTCCGCGAGGTGCCAAAGGCATGGGCGAGGGCGCGATTCTTCCTATCGCGCCGGCCATCGCGAATGCGCTTTTTTCCGCCTACGGCATCCGGATCACAGACCTGCCGATGACGCCAGAAAAAGTCTGGCGCGCTCTCAGGCAGAGGAGTTGAGGCCGTGCAGTTTTCCATGTCGATGACCCTGCCTGTAGCACCCGACAAGGTCTGGAATACGCTGATCGAGGTTGCTCGCATCTCTGAGTGCATCCCAGGATGCGAAAACGTCGAGGAGATCGAGCGGCTTGCCTCCTACAAGGCGGTTATGAAGCAAAAGATCGGTCCGTTCAAAATAGAAGTGCCTGCCGATATCGTGGTGGAATCGCTTACTGAGCCGTCACATGTCCGCACGCGAGCCAGCGGGCGCGACAAGTTTACGGGAACGCGACTGGCCGTTTTGCTGGATGTAACGCTCCTGTCGCAGGATTCCGGAAGCGGTTCTACGCTCGACGTCCGAGCAGAGGTTGACGTTCAGGGGCGGCTTGCTTCGCTTGGCCTTGGTGTGATCAAGCGGCGTGCCGAACAGAATTTCGAAGAGTTCGAGCAGCGGCTCAAGACAATGCTGGAGGCATGCTGAATCATGCGGCCTCCGCGTTTTGAACTTTCGCGCCCGTCCAGTGTGGCAGAGGCACTCAGAGAAGCAGGAGCAACTGACGACGGGATGTTTTATTCCGGCGGCACCGAGCTTCTTCTCGCACTGAAATTGCGAGTCATTCACACCGAAAAACTTATAGATTTAAAACGTATCCCGGGACTCGATGAGATCGCGCCCGTTGGCGGCGAGTTTATCGCTGTCGGTGCGCGCTGCACGCATAGTCAGATTTCGCAAGACGCTTTGGTGCAGCGGACGTTGCCCTCGCTTGCTCAGTTGTGCAGCAATGTCGCGAACGTTCGCGTCCGCAATGCAGGCACCATAGGCGGAAACCTCTGCTTCGGCGAGCCGCATGCAGATCCGCCGACACTGTTGGCGACACTCGGCGCACGGCTGTGTCTTTCGAGCGATTCCGGCGAGCGGGCTGTCATGGCCGACGACTTCATTTTGGATGAGTTTGAAACCGTTCGTGAGCCTCATGAACTTCTGACCCACATCATCGTCCCGATTCCCGATGGTCCTGTAACCTATCGGCGCTTTCGACACGGCGAACGACCGGCGGTCAATGTCGGTATGTTGTGGTCGCTCGATGCGAGCCGCCGAACGATTTGCAGCGCTCGTGTTCGGGTGGGCGCTCTCGGTCCGCGTCCTCAACGGCTCGAACGTGTGGAATCTGCTCTTTGCGGCTCGGAAGTGACAGATGCAATCCGCGTCATCGATGCCGCATTGCAGGTCGATCTGGATGACCTTGACGTGACCGACGATCGTCACGGCAGCGCGGAATACAAGCGTCATCTCGCGGGAGTGTTGCTCCGACGCAATATTGCGGAAGCGTCCGCCGAATGTGGAGAGTTGCGGCGATGACACAATCCATCACGATCTCATTTTCGTTGAATGGTCGTCCGGCAGAAGCATCGATCCCGCCAAACACGCTGCTGATCGATCTCGTTCGCGAGCGTTTCGGTTTCAAGGGAACGAAGCGCTCCTGCGATATGGAAGTCTGCGGCGCATGCACGATGCTATTGGACGGTGAACCGATCTCGAGCTGTACTACACTCGCGATCGACGTCGATCAGCGGGATGTGACAACGATAGAAGGCGTGACGCCCGTCAATGGCCTCTCTCCCGTGCAGGAAGCATTTGTCGTGCACGGCGCGGTGCAGTGCGGTTTTTGCACGCCGGGATTCATTCTCGCTGTGACGGCGTTGTTAAAGCGAAATCCAAATCCAACCGATGAAGAAATTCGTCACTACCTGCGCGGAAATCTGTGCCGGTGCACTGGTTACGCGAAGATTCACGAGGCGATCAGAAGTCTTGCCGACGAGATGGCCGCCGCCACCGTTGCATAAATTTTAAACCACACGACCAACATTTGGGGCCGGAAACTACCATGAGTGCCGAACGAACTGAGAGCAAATCTAAAATTCTGATTGCTGGCGCGGGCATCGGCGGATTGACAGCGGCGCTTTCGTTGCTTCACCGCGGTATTGATTGCGAGGTCTTCGAGCAGGCTTCCGAACTCCGCGAGGTCGGTGCGGGCCTCTGGGTTTCGATGAATGGTGCGCGAGTCTTGATGGGGCTCGGACTGGAGAGCGAACTGCGTCAAACTTGCATCGCGGCGGAAGAACGGTCCATCCGCTTGTGGAACACCGGTGGAACGTGGCCGCTATACAAGCGCACGAGTGAATCCGCTCCCCATCAGCCGTTCTTGCTGTTGCGAGCACACCTTCTCAAGCTGCTGGTCGATGCTGTTCGCCGATTGAAGCCGGATGCTATTCATCTGAATTCGAACTGTGTTGGCTTCACTCAAGACGCGAACGGTGTTCGCATGAAGTTCAAGGATGGATCGGTTGTCGAAGGACGTGCGCTGATCGGAGCGGACGGAGCTCATTCGAAGGTTCGCGAACAAATTCTTGGAGTGGTGCAGGGGAAATACACCAACGCCATCGCGTGGCGCGGACTGGTGCCGGTTGATCGGCTTCCAGCTCACCAGCGTGCCCATGTGGTGTCTACATGGGTCGGGCCGCAAGCGCATGTCACAGCGTATCCTGTGCGATGGGAAGGCACCGAACTCATGACGTTCTCGGGCCAGGTTGAGCACAGCGAATGGCAACTCGAATCCTGGTCAGAGAAAGGAGCCGTCGAAGACTGCTTGCGAGATTTTGCCGATTGGCATCCGGACATCCTCAATGTGATCAAGAATGTCGATTCGCTTCATAAGTGGGGGCTATTCGTCCGGCAGCCACTTGAGCGTTGGTCCGAGGGGCGCGTCACGTTGCTTGGCGACGCATGCCACTCGATGGTGCCTTACCTTGGTCAGGGCGTGAACATGGCGATCGAGGATGCGTGCGTACTTGCGCGCTGCCTCACAGAAACTCCTGATGATCCTGCTGCAGCGTTTCTCGCTTATCAGAATGTTCGTCTGGAAAGGACGTCAAAGGTGGTCCAGTCCTCGGCCGGGATGCAGTACACATTCCATCATCAAGCTCTCGCCGAAGAGAAGGCCGCCAGCGAGTATATCGAGACGCAGTGGTCACCAGCGGCGAACGCAGCCCGCTACAATTGGATCTATCAGTACGACGCAACAACCGTACCGCTCCACTGACATCGATCACCACGAAACTCCCGCCGTTATAGAGGCTTATGATGTCCGGGTTCGAACGTCCTTGGGATCACGTGATTCCGCCGGAAGAGCGAGAGACCTATACTCTGGCTGGTCTCGGAGGCCCTGGCGGATTCGGTCAGAGGCCCGCGCTCCTTGTGATCGATGTTCAGTATCGTTCAGTCGGCGATTGTCCGATGCCGATCAGGGAAGCTATCAAACAATACCCCACCAGTTGTGGTGAGGCCGGATGGGCGGCAATCGCGCATATCGCGACCCTGATCGACGTGTTTCGCCGTAGCCGATGGCCAGTGATCTTCCCTCACGTTGCCCGGAAGAGCACTCACGATCGCGGAGCATTTGCCTCGAAAATCCCGGGGATCATGCAAATTCCTGACGCTGGATATGATTTCGTGCGCGAGGCTGCCCCGGAGCCGGGTGAATTATGCTTACCCAAGACCCAGGCAAGTGCATTCTTTGGCACGCCACTGGCAAGTTATTTGATCGGATCAGGCATAGACTCTCTCGTCTTTACCGGTTGCACCACGAGCGGATGTGTCCGCGCGTCAGTCGTCGATGCCTGCGCTTTGAATTTCAGATCAGTGGTGCCAAACGACGCAGTGTTCGACCGATCTCCGACGTCGCACGCGGTCAATCTGTTCGATATCGCGAGCAAATATGCGGACGTTTTGCCGACACGTGATTTGATCAATCGGCTGACGACACTCCGCGACAGGTCATCCGGGGTGCAATCGTGAGTCAGACGAACGCATCGGGATTTCTCTACGGTGCCAATGTGCGCGCGAATGGGATTCGCCAGCACTATTTGCGCTTCGGCGGAAAAGGTCCTGCGCTCGTGATCGTCCCAGGTATTACGACAGTGGCGGCACAGTGGGCATTCGTTGCCGAAAGGTTGTGTCGGACATTCGACACATATGTTGTCGATGTTCGAGGGCGAGGACTTTCAGAGTGTGGGCCTCATCTCGATTATTCGGTCGACGCTTGCGCGGCTGATATCATCCATCTTGCCGGCGCGATCGGACTGAAGAAGTTCAGCTTTCTGGGGCATTCGATGGGAGCTCGGATCGGTATTCGAGCGGCGCGCCATCATCCCGGCGTTTTCGATCAACTTGTGCTGGTTGATCCGCCTGTTTCGGGCCCTGGGCGCCGGGAATATCCGATTCCACTAGCGCCGCTTTTGGCTCTCGTTAGCGCAGCAAAGCGAGGAGAAGGCGAAGCTGCTCTTCGAGCGCCGAGCGCACCGAGATGGCCGGAGCCACACATCCGCGTAAGAGCGGAGTGGCTCCATACGTGCGACGAACGAGCGGTCGCTGAGAGTTACCACAGCTTTCACAACGATGACATTCATTCCGATCTTTCACTTTTGAAAATGCCGACAGCCCTGGTCGTCGCAGGTAAGGGTGGCGTGATCCTTGCAGCGGATGAAGCGGAAATCAGACAGCTCTTGCCGTCGATAGTCATCAAGCGGCTCGAGGGCGCGGGTCATCAGATGCAGATTGACGATCCTGAGGGATTTTTCGCTGTGCTAGCGAGCCTGTTCAATTCGCAATTCCAACGATCACAGGGTTGTTCGTCAATCAACTAGTGCAGGAGGAACGTTCATGGCGAGAGAAGTTGTCGATGTCGAAATGCTCGATGTCTTCAAGACGGAGCTAAAGCTTTGCAAAGTGAAAGAGGGGGAGGTGGTCGCCGTACTTAGTGGCGGAAACGACCATCCTGAGTATGCACAGACCTTCATGCTCGCTGCTCAAAGCCTCGGCGCGACAACATTTCACGTCAACGTTCCAAAGTACGGTAAGCACAAGGCGGTAGGCGTTCAGGGACGACATGCTTTGACCGGCAACCAGCCAGCGATCGACACACTCAAGCGCGCCGATATGGTGATCGATCTGCTCGGGCTGCTGTTCTCGGCTGAACAGGCCGAGATTCAAGCTGCCGGCGCACGCATCCTGCGTGTCATGGAACCATTTCATATTCTGAAGCAAATGTTCCCAACCGAGGATTTGCGGCGGCGCACAGAGCTGTCGCGCACACTCCTCCAGTCGGCAAAGGTGATGCGCATCACATCGCCGGGTGGAACTGATGTCCGCTATGGCCTTCAGCAGTATCCAGTTATTTCGGAATATGGCTATACGGACGAGCCCGGCCGGTGGGATCATTGGCCTTCCGGCTTCGCCTTCACTCAAGGGGCAGATGGCGACATCAACGGTACAGTTGTGTTGATGCCGGGTGATATTCTCTGTGCGTTCAAGCGATACGTCCAGTCGCCGGTCACGCTGACTATCAAAGATGGTTACATCGTTAACCTGAAGGGTGAGGGTACCGACGCTGTTCTGATCAAGAACTATATCGAGAGCTTTGGCGATCCTCGCGGTTGGGCGATTTCACATATTGGTTGGGGCTCTAACGAACGAGCGCACTGGCATCATATTGCTGCAACCCAGCAGCTCGCAGCCGAGCACATTATGAATGCCTTGTCGTTCTATGGAAACGTTCTGTTTTCAACAGGGCCTAATACCGAACTCGGCGGAACAAACGACACGCCGTGCCACCTCGATATTCCGCTGCGAGGATGCAGTCTATGGCTGGACGATATTCACATCTTGGATAAGGGCGAGTTCGCATATCCCGAACTGCGCGCCCCTGGTCGATGAAGCAAGCGGCGCCACAGGTCTGAGTTGCTGCAAAATAATTATAAGAGAGGAGAGGAAAATGAGACGTACACTGGTATTAAGCTTGGCGCTTGGCCTTGCTTGGTCTGCTGCTGCACTGGCTGCGGATAGCAATTATCCGACCAAGCCGGTTACGCTGACGGTGAACTACGGTGCAGGAGGCGGATCCGACGCGATCGGTCGTGCGCTTGCGCGGGCGCTCGAGAAGACCTTCAAGCAACCTGTCGCGGTCGAGAATATCGCAGGCGGTGCTGGTACACGAGGTGTCACGGCTGTCGTGACAGCAGCTCCCGATGGGTATCAGATCGGTGTGGCCACTAACAGTCCAATGACGATCGCCGTTCATTCGGTAAAAGGTTTGCCGTGGGGTGCGCCGGACACCTATGACATCATTGGCGGCATCGGTATCGTTTACAACGCCATCTGCATCCAGCCAGATTCTCCGCTCAAGAATCTCGAAGAGGTGGTGAAGTACGCGAAGGAGAATCCTGGAAAGTTGAAGGTCGCGAGTATCGCTGGCGGCATCAATCAGTACACTTGGGATGGCTTCGCAAAGAAGGCGGGCGTGAACATCCGCTTTGTGCCTTACAGCGGTGATGCGGATGGAGTCGCGTCGTTCCTCGGAAAGAATACCGAGCTCGTCAATCTCACATGGCCGGGCCTCAAGGCTCAGGTAGACGCCGGCAAAGCCCGGCCGTTGGCGATTTTTGCTCCTGAGCGAATTAAATCGCACCCTGACGTTCCGACCTTCAAGGAGCTAGGCTTCGATGTAACGACGACCAGCGATTACATCGTGTACGCGCCAAAAGGAATTCCGGTGCCGATCCGTAGCAAGTTGGTTGATGCAGTGAAGACGGCTGTTTCTGATCCCGATTTCGAGAAGGTACTGACAGCGCAGAATATCATCGTGAAGTTCACCGATGGCGCGAAGATGACGGAGCAATTCACGGAAGTCTTCAACGGCACGGCTCAATCTGCACAGTCGAAACCATAACCACCAATTCGGAGTCACGAGATGGAACGGCAGCCACTGATCGCGAAATCTCATGTTCGTATCGCCTCGGCCATCCTGACGGGTGCAGGGTTGATCTACTTCTACAACGCCCTGCAACTTCCGCTGGGAGATCCGTTGGGGACCGGAGTCGGAGCTGTTCCTACATTTGTTGGCATTCTTTGGATCATCTTCGGACTTTATGTCACCTGTCGAGACGCAGACATCCAGATCCGGGACAGCGAGGTTGGGACCTGGCCTGATCGTCAGATGGCGATCCGGCTCGGCCTCGCCTTGGTCCTCTGCTTCGGCTTCATCATTGTGATGCCATTGCTTGGGACGGTCGCGACGTCCGGTCTTTTTCTTCTGTTGATGGGTCGGCTCGCGGGTGCGCCTTGGGGCAAATCGCTCGTGGCAAGCGTCGCACTTCCTGTTTTCTTTTGGCTCGTATTCGTCAAGCTGCTGAAGGTCTCGCTGCCCGTGGGATCTCTATTCGCGTTTGCTACCGGGGGGTAAGCAATGGATTTGATCAATGGTATGATCGGCGGCTTCGCCGTCGCACTACAGCCGGTGAATCTGTTTGCGGCGCTGGCCGGTGCGTTGGTCGGAACAGCAACAGGTGTTCTTCCCGGCCTTGGCGTCTTGGGCGCGATGGCCATTCTAATGCCCATTACCATCCACTTTTCCGCTGTCACAGGCCTGATCATGCTGGCCGGCATCTATTACGGTGCGATGTATGGCGGTTCGACGACAGCCATTCTTCTCAAGATTCCGGGAGAGGGCGGGTCGATCGTGACGACCATCGATGGCTATGAGTTCGCCCGAAAAGGGCGTGCCGGGGCGGCTCTGATGATTTGCGCCGTAGGCTCGTTCATCGCAGGTACGATCAGCATTTTAGGCCTAAGCCTCTTCACGCCGATCCTGGCGGATGCTGCCTTGAAATTCTCATCGCCAGAATTTTGCATGCTCGCTCTGTTGGGAGCTCTGACGTTGATCCGTATCACCGGACGCGATCCGATGCGGAATATGTTGATGCTGCTGATCGGCGCTGCACTTGCCACGATTGGTGTTGACGCCGTGAGCGGCGATACTCGTTTTACCTTGGGGACCGAAAGTCTGGCGCTTGGTTTCGATCTCGTTCCTCTCACGTTGGGTCTATATGGCTTGAGTGAACTGCTTCAGGTGTTGACCTCGACGCAAGGCTTCCCACGGGCCGAGACCGTTCGTCTTCGTGACATGGTGCCGACTCGTGCTGAATGGAGCCGCGCTTGGCCCGCCATCGTGCGGGGGTCGGGCATCGGCTTTCTCATCGGGCTTTTGCCTGGTCCAGGCTCGTTGACTTCGACTTTCGCGTCATACGGTATTGAGCGGGCAATCGCACGCACGCATCGCGACGAATTCGGCAAAGGTGCGGTGGAGGGTTTTGCTGGTCCGGAAGCCGCGAACAACGCCGTGGCAACGTCAGCTCTCGTTCCGGTGTTGAGTCTCGGTATTCCCTTCACACCAAACGTCGCGCTCATGCTCGGTGCGTTAATCGTGCAGGGCATCCAACCAGGCCCCCTGTTACTTGCGCAACATCCTGACGTTGTGTGGGGTCTGCTCGCCTCAATGTATATCGGCAACATTGCGCTTCTCGCGCTTAACCTGCCTCTTGTTGGAATCTGGGTGCGGCTGTTGCGGGTACCGCAATATGCTCTCATTGGCGGCATCTTCGTCATCAGTTTCGTCGGCGTGTATACAATGCGAGGGAGTTACTGGGATCTATGCGTATTGCTCGCATCCGGAATTGTTGGGTTTGTGCTGCGCCGAATGGAGTTCGACATGGCTCCTCTGGTTCTCGGCTTGGTGATGGGGCCGATCTTTGAGAAGGCATTGCGAGAGACACTTTTCTTGAGTGGCGGAGAGTTCTCGATCTTCGTGACACGACCTATCAGTGCGGTTCTCGTCGCTCTTTGTGGAGTCGCAATTCTGGCGCCATCTCTCCTAAATTCGATTAAGAGACGACGGATCGCACGCGCTGAATTGATCGTGTCGTAGGCATAATTGGCAGCCACTCTAAAGGGTCTCGAAATCCGAGGTTTTTCTGACCAAGGTAATATGAAGAGGGGATAGACAGGGCTGGATATGAGTCCAGCGCTTCCAAGGATCGATCGTTGGAGGTTTGGCTTTGCAGTAAGGCCAGTCATCGTTTGATCGATACGAAAACGCGACAACCGAGTGAGTTGACTAACTGATGCAAAGTCACTCCGGCCGATAAGAATGGAGTCAGTCTGCCAGTTGATAAGGATTAGCCTGCTTATCGGTTCGGTATTTCGGTGATGATCAGCATCGTTCGGCAGCAAGGCTACGTTGGCTTTCGCGACGTTGGCCGGTGGGGCGAGCTAGCCCACCGGAAGGCAGACAACAAGTCGCAGGCGTAGGTATGCGAGCATATCGGGCGCCGCCCTCGGTTCGACCGCCCAACAGATACAAAACATCGCATATGTGATATATGCGCGAGGCGCATACAAAACCTATTGCTGCTGCACCGCCCTCTACACTTTTATCGACGACAAATGGACCTGCGCCGAAAGGAGCGGGCCGCGATCGAATGCTGCAAAGCGTTCACTTAATAAAGAGCGGTGTCCTGATGGATACAACACCCGCCGAGGGCGCGATGGGAGGCGTCTGCGTCATCGATTTTACCAGCATCATGATGGGTTCGTACGCGGCGCATATTCTCGCCGATGTGAGTGCGGACATGATCAAGATCGAGAGTGTGGGGGCGTAAGACTGAAGAAGCCGGTAGTCATCTGTGGTTGCCAGATTCCGGCTGGACCAGGCACTCAAATAAAGAATATTAGGGAAGAAAAATGAAACCATTGTCCATCACCAAACGGCTCCTTCTGGTCATCGTATTAGGTTGCGGATTGATCGATCCTTCCGTGGCTGAAGTTTCGAAGGTGCGTATCGGGCTTCAGTATGGGCTGACCTACCTTCCCGTCGTGGTTGGACAGAGCGCTGGCCTGTTCGACAAGAACGCCAAGGCATTGGGGTTGCCGGGGCTCGACGTCGAACTGGTGCGCTTCAGCGGCTCGACGGCAATGAACGAGGCATTGCTGTCCAAGAGCGTCGAGGCCGGCACACTAGGCACTGCCGGAGCTCTGATCGCATGGGACAAGACGCGCGGTCAGCAGCAGATCAAGACGATCGGATCGTTGTCGAGCATCGTCTATGTGCTCTTTACCAATCGAGAGAACATCAAGTCATTCAAGGATTTTACGCCGAATGACAAGATTGCGGTACCGGCCTTTAATTCACCGCAGGCGATTCTGTTGCGTGCGATGACAGCAAAGGAAGGCGACAAATCGAGAGCCGACAAGCTGATGGTGAGCTTGCCGCATCCCGACGCCTCCGCATCCATCATGAGCGGACAGGCGATCGGCGGGTACTTTGCGACCCCGCCATTCACCCAAATGGTGGAAAAGGACCCGAAAGTTCGCGCCATCATGAAGTCGACGGCAATCAGCGACGGCGAAAAGCTCACCGGAGCGATGCTGACTGCTCAGCAGTCTTTTGTCGACGCCAACCCGAAGGTTGCGCAGGCGCTGCTGCGTGGTCTTCAGGAGGCTGACAAGTTGATCAAAGATGATCCAAAGCAGGCTGCTGAAATCTACCTCAAGTCCGAGAAAGTCCAGATGACTACCGATGAGGTGGAGAAGATTTTGACTGATGGCTCGATCAGCTACTCAACTGCTCCCGAAGGGATCGAGCTGTTCGCCAAGTTCATGGCCGATCAGGGCATGTTGCGAAAGATGCCGGCTGATTGGAAGGAAGTATTCTTTTCAATCGATGGCGGCTCGAAACCTTGACGATGTGCTTTGGCTTCGGGAAGTAAGCATGCTCCAGCCTGCCTTGAATGATTTAGCCGGCGCTGCAGCGCTTTTGCAGGTCGATGGTGTGACGCTTCAGTACAGCACGCCGCAGCGGCGGGTCACCGCGACGTATAGGGTCGACTTCGATATCCAGCCCGGCGAGCGGCTGATTTTGCTGGGGCCATCAGGTTGCGGAAAGTCCACACTACTGAAAGCTATCGCCGGATTCATCCGTCCAGTTGAAGGATCGATCCGGCTGAACGGCGCTCCGGTCGTTCATCCCGGACCGGACCGAATGATGGTTTTCCAGGAGTTTGATCAGCTTCTGCCGTGGAAGACGGTTCGGCATAACGTGACATATCCGCTGCGTTGCAATGGTGTGCCAGCCGACGAGGCTAACCGGCGCGCAGAGCAAGTAATCAACAGCGTCAACTTATCTGGTTTTATCGATTCCTATCCTCATACGCTCTCCGGCGGCATGAAGCAGCGCGTGGCGATTGCTCGTGCCATGGCGATGCGTCCTCAGATTTTGCTCATGGACGAACCATTCGCGGCACTTGATGCTTTGACACGCCGCAAGATGCAGGAAGAGCTGGTTGCGCTGTGGGAAGAAGTCGGATTCACGCTAATCTTCGTAACGCATTCGATCGAGGAAGCCGTTTTGGTCGGAAGCCGCATTGTGGTGTTGTCTCCGCACCCGGGGCAAGTTTGCGCTGAAATAAATGTCGAGGAGTTTGGCGGGCCGAATGCCAGCGGAGAGGATTTTCAGAACGTTTGCCGCCGCATTCACGATCTGCTCTTCCCGTCCAAGGAGGGGAAAGTCCAATGACGTCGACTGACATGGATAGCGCCGGTTCCCGGCCTTGGACCGTGCGGGGCCGCGTGAAGCGTCAGGATTTCACGCGCAAGGTTCTTCCAGCGTCGCAGATCGGTGCAATCGATGTGCCGTTGCCCTTGATGCAGCGGATCTGGAGTGTGTCCCTGGTCCGGCGCATCGTCATTCTCGCGATCATCGCTGCGTTGTGGGAAGGGTATGCGCGCTGGCTCGATAATCCGCTGAGCTTCCCGACCTTGGGTGAAACCCTGACGTCGCTCTGGGCAGACCTGAGTAACGGAGTTCTCCCGGACCGGCTGCAAGTCTCATTGCGCATCCTCCTGATGGGTTATGGGCTCGGCATCGTGCTGGCGGCGCTGCTCACAACGCTTGCGGTCTCTATGCGTTTCGCGACCGACGTGCTGTCCACTTTGACGGCGATGTTCAATCCGATGCCGGCCATTGCGCTGCTGCCGCTGGCGCTGTTGTGGTTCGGGCTCGGCACGCCCAGCCTCATCTTCGTGATCGTTCATTCCGTGCTGTGGGCTGTCGCGCTCAACACCCATGCGGGCTTTCTTGCAGTCTCCAATACGCTGCGAATGGCTGGCCAGACATTCGGCTTGCGTGGCATGCGGCTTGTGACCGGGATTCTCATCCCGGCGGCATTCCCGGCTATTCTCAGCGGTCTCAAAATCGGCTGGGCCTTTGCATGGCGAACGCTGGTCGCCGCCGAATTGGTGTTTGGTGTCTCGGCTGGGCAGGGTGGGCTTGGCTGGTACATTTTTGAAAAGCGTAACTTGCTCGAGACCTCCGGGGTGTTCGCTGGTCTGATCACGGTGATGATCGTCGGGTTGTTCGTGGAAGGGGTTATCTTCCAGACGATCGAGCGATTGACGGTGCGCCGATGGGGAATGCATGGCGGCTCATGATAGTCGCGCCACCCAATGATCAACGTCTGAGAGCGTGAAGCACGAGCAGCACTGCGGATGAGATATGCCTGCCGGATTTAAAATTTCAAAGGCGAAACGAAAGGTGTCGTCGGACATCGTCGAGCGATTTCGGTCAATTCCTGTCGCGAATATCAGCGATGTCATGTCGCGCTTGTCGGGGACGTCACGGTTGCGACCCATGCATCGCGGTGGATGCTTAAGTGGTCCGGCGCTGACGGTGCGGACACGCCCTGGCGATAATCTGATGGTTCACAAGGCCATCGACATGGCCGAGCCGGGAGACGTCATCGTTGTCGATGCGGGTGGCGAGTTGTCGAATGCGATCATCGGCGAGATCATGACAACCCTTGCTGAACGCAGAGGCATAGCCGGATTCGTCATCGATGGCGCTATTCGCGATTCCGCCGTGGTGCGTGCGAGCAGCTTTCCGGTGTTTGCAGCCGGTATCGCCCATCGTGGTCCGTACAAGGACGGGCCAGGCGAAATCAACGGCGCGGTCTCGGTTGCCGGGATGGTGGTCGAGGCAGGAGATCTCATCGTTGCCGATGACGATGGCGTATTGTGCATTCCATTTTCGGACGTCGATGCTGTCCTACGTGATGCGATCGCAAAGGGTGAAGCCGAGGGCAAGATGATGGAAGCCATTCGCAATGGCACGCTTGACCGAAGCTGGATAGATGACACGCTCAGGCGTGGCGGGTGTGAGATTGCGTAACGCTCCACATGCACTTGCTAAGTAGGCTGCAGACCTGATCTTCGACAGCAAGGTCATTTAGTTTGAGATCTTGCGATGGGCCAACGCCCGTTTGCCAATAAAACCGCTGCCCAAATTGGCGGCAAACGTTGTTGGATGCGAGCTAAGTGTCTGATTTTTCACAGTTCTAAATATCGTTAGGTTCGCTCGTAACGTTCTGGTTGCAGGTTTGTGTCCTGCCGGGCCACCAGTGATTTCACCATATTGCATGCAGTGAGACCTAACTGCTTTGGCTGCGGCACATTTGCTCTATTCCATAATCAGCCCACATGAATGTCTTCTCTCGTGCAAGGCGAAGGCTGTATGAAGGATCATGACACAAAATTCGCATGAGACATGAAGAGTTCGCGTCTCCCTCCTCTGATTGCCTTGCGTGCCTTCGATGCGGTTGGCCGCAGGCAGAGTATTCGCATGGCCGGTGATGAACTCGCGGTCAGCCATACAGTCGTTTCGCGTCACCTGCGAAATCTGGAAGAGTGGTTAGGAGTCAAGCTTGTCGAAGCGCGTGGTCGTGGAGTCGTCCTCACTGCCGAGGGCACGCGTTATCATGAGCAAATCGGGCGGGCATTTGAAGCTATTGCGCGGGCGACCGCTGACCTGCGACCTGCTGCGCAACGTAAGCTTGTCATCTGGTGTTTTCCCGGCTTGGCCAATCGCCGATTGCTGGTCCATCTTCCGGAATTGGAGGCGTTGCTGCCTGAATGGGAGATATTTCTTCATCCGACGATTGCGCGCCCCAACCTTACCGGCGGCGAGGCGCATGCAGAAGTGATTTACACAGATAGGAGTGAGAACTCCGACGGAGTGTGCACCGAATTGTTGGCCCGCCCACGTGTTTTTCCTGTTGCCAGTCCGACGTTCATGGCTCGCTATCCAGGCATCGAGACGACTGGTGATCTGCTGCGTCTTCCATTGATTCATGAAGAGTCGACCGATCAATGGGACCGATGGTTCGGTCTTGCGGGGACGAGCGCGCCTCACCCGTTGAGCGGTCCCCGTCTTTGGCACGCTCATCTTGCGATTGAAGCGGCGCGTCTTGGCCAAGGTGTTGCTCTGGCCAACGAATTGTTGGTGGAGGATGACCTCAAAACCGGAGCACTCATTGAGGTCGTTCCGTCAGACATCCGCTTTTGGGGTTACTACCTTCACGCACCCGCCGAGCGGTGGAATGAACCTTACATGGTCGCACTACGTAGCTGGTTGCGAGAGCTTTCGCCTACTCGCTAAGAGATATGTGGACGGCTTATTCCGGCAAAACCTGCTGACAAGGAAGGATTTTTTCAATTGGTGCATAAAATGCACCATACCTAAGCAAATTAAGCAGTTGTTCTCCAAGGAACTTACCGGGAAGTTGCGGCCCGATTTTGGCTAGCTTGGAGCAACGGATCATGCCGACGAATTCAGAACTGTCAGCCCGCCGGCAAGAGGCCGTTGTTCGCGGCGTGGGACACGCATCTCAGATCTCGGCCGCACGTGCGCTTAACGCAGAAATCTGGGATGTGGAGGGCAAGCGCTACGTCGATTTCGCTGGCGGCATTGCTGTCCTTAACACCGGACATTGTCATCCGCACGTGATGGAAGCTGTACGGAAGCAGATGGATCACTTCACGCACACCTGCTTCCAGGTGGTGATGTACGAACCCTACATTAAACTCTGCGAACGCCTTAATGCGCTGGCTCCGATTTCAGGACCTGCCAAATCCATTCTTCTCACAACGGGTGCAGAGGCGACGGAAAACGCCATCAAGATCGCACGCGCGGCAACCGGCCGCTCTGGCGTGATCGCCTTCACGGGTGGCTTTCACGGTCGAACCGTGATGGCGATGAGCCTCACGGGTAAGGTCGTTCCTTACAAGAAAAATCTCGGTCCAACTGTCCCTGAGATTTGGCACGTCCCTTTCCCAGTTCCACAGCATGACGTCACGGTTGAGGACGCGCTCAAATATCTCGCATTTCTCTTCAAGGCAGACGTTGATCCTTCGCGCGTTGCCGCGATTATCGTCGAGCCGGTTCAGGGAGAAGGCGGCTTTCACATGGCGCCGCCAGAGCTGATGCGCGCGCTGCGACGGATCTGCGATGAGCACGGCATCATCTTGATTGCGGACGAAGTGCAGACGGGCTTTGGCCGCACCGGCAAGATGTTTGCCATGGAGCATTACGACGTATCGCCTGACATGATCTGCGTTGCGAAGAGCCTGGCTGGTGGCTTCCCGCTCTCTGGCGTGATCGGACGCGCTCCAATCATGGATGCGGCTGATCCCGGAGGACTCGGCGGCACCTATGCAGGCAATCCGCTGTCCTGTGCCGCAGCGCTGGCAGTGCTCGATGTCTTCGAGGAAGAGAAGCTCCTCGACCGGTCAAATGCCATTGGTCAGAGGTTAAAGGACGGGATTAAGGCGCTGCAGCAGCGCAACGATCTCTTGCCCATCGCCGCTATACGTGGTCCCGGCGGCATGGTTGCTTTCGATATCGTGAAAGAGCGTGGAACCGACACGCCGGACGCTGCTGCGACCAGTCGCGTCACGAAGCGGGCGTTTGAAGAAGGGCTTGTGCTTCTGTCTTGCGGCACGAACGCTAATACGATCCGTATTCTTGTCCCGTTGACGGCATCGGACGAGATTGTCGACGAGGGGCTCGACATATTGGCGAAAGCACTCATCGCCTGAGAAGGCGTGGAGATTCACGTAAGGCGTTTCTTGCGTGTTACGTGCAGTGCAGTCGGCAAGCTCATTTGGAAGTAAGGCGAGATCTGAGCGGTTTTGCCCCGGCCATTATCGTTAAAGGAGAGACCATGAAAAATATGACATTGAATAGACGGACATTGATGGTCGGCGCCGGAGTGAGTGCGCTCGGCCTGACGATCAAGCCGAGCCTGGCGGCAGAGCCGGTCAAGATCGGCGTGGTTGCTCCGCTCACGGGACCCGCCGCCAATTCGGGTATCGCATTGCGCCAGGGCATGGAGATTGCCGCGGCAGAATGGAATGCCAAAGGCGGTGTCACCATTGATGGTCAGAAGACGCCTGTGACCGTGATCTTCGAGGACTCCCAGTCGCGTCCCGAAGTCGGGGTCAGCGCGGCTCAGAAGATGATCAATCGCGACAAGATCGACCTTCTCATCGGTGAAGCCTTCCATAGCTCGGTTACCATCGCTCTGATGGAGCTTGCGTCCCAGTTCAAGCTTCCAATCCTTAGCGGCGAACCAGTCAGCTCTGAAATCTCCAAGAAGATCGAAGCTGATCCGGAGAAGTACAAGCTATTCTGGAAGGGTGATTTTAACAGCGAAGCCTACGGTGAGGCTTTGCACGATGTTTATAAGAGCATTGCTGCAAGCGGATTCAAGCCGAAGAAAAAAACCATCGCGTTTGTGGTGGAAGATACGGATTACGGACGTTCCAACGCAGAGACGACGGCGGACCTCTTCAAGAAAGACGGGTGGAACGTTGTGGCTTTGGAGACCGTCCCCTTGGGCCACGCTGACTTTTATCCGCAGCTCACCAAAATGCGTTCGCTCGAACCTGACGTGCTGGTCTCGGTCTTCACCTCGGTGAATTCCGGCGCGAGCCTCGTGAAGCAGTTCCAGGAGCTCGGCGTCGAAGCTCTCCATCTTGGTATCTATTATCCGCTGCGTTCTGAATTCCTCGCTCAGGCTGGGAGTGCGGCGGAAGGCTTGGTCTGGGTGCCGTTGCAGTATGACCCGGAATCGAACAAGGACCACGCGCAGTTCGACAAACTCGTCAAGCAGAAATACAACACTGGCGGCTCGTCGGATCACACTTTCGGCCACGGCATTCTGAACGTCGCTCTAAGCGCGATCGATGCTGTAGGATCCCGTGACGCCAACAAGATTTCCGATGCGATCGGCAAGACCAACTACAAGGGCTTGCACGGAAACTGGGCGTTCGATCCGAAGAACCACACCGCGAAGTCGGGTCCTGAGTTCATTCCGGTTCCGGCGGCGCAGATTCAAGACGGCAAGAACGTCGTAATTTGGCCGGAGCAGCGTGCTGTCGGCAAATACAAAATTCAGCCCAACCTTCGCTGACACAGAAATAGCGGGAGAGGGATAATGTTTATCGCTCTCCCGTTTTCCCATTCAAGCCGCGTCCGCACGACGGAGCGAACAGTAGAAGCATGACGAAAATCTCACTTCTTGAGACAAAGAAAATCCGCAAAAGTTTCGTTGGCGTCGTCGCGCTGAAGGATGTCTCGCTTAACGTTTGGGATGGAGAAATTCTCGGCCTGATCGGCCCCAACGGTGCTGGGAAGACCACGCTGTTTAATGTGATTGCTGGCAAGGAGCAGCCGACGAGTGGCGCGATCGACCTTCGTTCGCGGGACATTACGCGGCTTCGTCCCGATCAGCGATGTCATCTGGGTATCGCTCGGACTTTCCAGATCCCACAGCCATTCTCCCAGATGACGGTATTCGAAAACGTTATGGTGGCGCTGCACTTCGGTGCGGGCGGGCATACCGGCGAACTTGAAGATGAAGCGTCTCGTATTCTCAGTCAGGTTGGCTTGGAACGATGGGCGTTTGATGAATCGTCTTCGCTCCCTCTTGGCGCTCGCAAGAAGCTCGAATTGGCCCGCGCGCTCGCGACAAAGCCGACACTGCTGTTGCTGGATGAGGTGATGGGTGGCTTGCGGTCAAACGAAGTGAGCGAAATCATGGAAGCCATCAGGCAAGTTCGTGCAACAGGTGTGACGATCATCATGATCGAGCATGTGATGCGTGCCGTGATGGGATTAGCCGACCGTGTCGTTGTTTTGCACCACGGGGAGTTGATCGCCGAAGGATCTCCGGCCGAAATCACGCGAAATGAGGCGGTCATCGAAGCTTATCTTGGAGGGGCCGCCAATGTCTCGGCTTGAGCTCAGCAACGTTTCCGCGTTCTACGGTGACGCGCAGGCGTTGTTCGGCATCGATCTGGTCGTTGAGCCGGGCGAGATCGTCGCCATTATTGGCTCGAACGGCGCGGGAAAAAGTACTGTCCTGAGGACGATTTCGGGTCTGGTGAAGCCGCGCGAAGGCACCCTGAAATACGATGGTCAGGATCTTGCTGCGATCGACCCGTGGTCGGTGGTGTCGAGCGGCATCGCACATGTCCCCGAGGGGCGCCGCCTTTTCCGCGATATGAGTGTGCAGGAAAACCTGATGATGGGCGCCTACCATCGTAACGCGGATGGGCGCGCTGACCTTGAGCGCGTTTACACCTTATTTCCGCGCCTCGCAGAACGGCGAGAGCAATTGGCCGGTACTATGTCGGGCGGAGAGCAGCAGATGGCGGCCATTGGGCGGGCGCTGATGGCGAAGCCGCGGCTTCTGTTGCTTGACGAGCCGTCTCTTGGCCTCGCACCAAAGATTATCGAAACGGTATTCGAGACCATCCGCAACATCAATGCGGAAGGCGTCGGTATTGTTCTCGTCGAACAGAATGCGCAGCTCGCACTCGAAACCGCACGGCGCGCCTATCTGATGGAGAACGGCCGCATCGTTAAAACCGGCAATGCTTCGGATCTGATGAACGATGACGTCGTTCGCGAAGCATACCTAGGTCTTTGACGAAGACCGCTGAGAAAGAGCTTGAATTATGTTTTCAATGCCGCTGCCGCTTTTCGCTGAGCAAATCATCAACGGTATCATTCTCGGATCAATGTATGCGCTCGTTGCCAGTGGTCTGACACTGATCTGGGGCACGATGCGGATGCTGAACTTCGCTCATGGCGAGTTCTACATGCTGGGAGGATATTTCTTTTTCCTGCTGATGTCATCCATGGGCCTGCCGTCAGCGATGGCGGTTCCGCTCGCCATTGCGCTTGTCTTCCTTGCCGGCCTTGCCGTCGAACGTGCGTCAGTTCATCCGTTGCTCGGCCGGCCGCAATGGGAATTCAGCACGCTGGTCTCAACCCTTGGCGTCTCGATCTTTCTTCAAAATGCGGCCCTCCATATTTGGGGTGAGCGCTTCAAAACGGTTCCGTATTTCATCAATGGCGTTGTGAAGATTATGGGCATGCGTTTGTCGTATCAACGTCTACTCATTTTCGCTGTTGCGGCCGGCACTATGTTGGCGATGTGGTATCTTCTGCGCCGTACGCGCTTCGGGATGGCCTTGCGTGCAACGGCGATGGATCGCGATGCCGCCGTGCTTTACGGCGTCAATGTGTATCGCGTTTTCACGGTGACGTTCGGTATAGCGGCCGCGCTTGCGGGCCTCGCCGCAACAATGCTGGCCAGCATCAATTCCATCAGTCCGTGGATGGGGGCACCCTTGATGCTGAAGGGGTTTGTCGTGGTCGTTCTCGGGGGCCTTGGCAGCTTTCAGGGAGCCATCATCGGCGGCATCCTTATTGGCATCGTGGAGACGCTTGGCGTCATCGCATGGTCCTCACAGTGGCGCGAGGTGATCTCGTTCTCCGTCCTGATTCTTATCCTGTGGTTCCGGCCCTGGGGCCTGTTCGGTGTGAAGGAAAGCTGAGTCATGACCGCGCCTGACAACAGAAAGCCCCTCAACAATCCCTACATCCTGATTGGCATTACGGTGCTTCTTTGCATCGTGCCGCTTGTCACGCAGGAGGCTTACTTCCTGCATATCTGCATCCTCGCCCTGCTGTTTGGCGCTCTCGCCTCGAGCTGGAATTTGATCAACGGCTATGCGGGAATTTTTACATTCGGCCATCAAGCGTTCTTTGGTCTCGGTGCTTACGGCTCGGCATTGATGAGCATGAAGCTTGGCTTGAGTCCGTGGCTGACGATGTGGATCGCGGGCGTGTTGTCCGCGGCACTGGGATGTTTCATTTCGATGCCGGTGTTGCGTATCCGATCGATCCCTCACATCGCGATCATGACCCTGGCGTTTGCCGAGATTGTGCGCATTGTCTGTTCGAACCTGACGGACTTCACGCGTGGCGAGCTTGGTCTATGGGGCATCCCGCCTTTTACGTCCTTCTCGCTGCCGCTCATCGGCCAAGTGACGTTCGATGCTGCCCACAAGGTGGCCTACTTCTACGTCATCATGCTCCTGTGGCTGCTCATTGTCGGCTTGACTTATTGGATCTTGCGCAATCGTTTCGGCTTCGGGCTTCGTGCGATCAGGGACTCCCAGATTGCGGCTGAAAGCCTTGGTCTCAATCTGACGCGCTACAAGACCCTCGTCTTCGCCCTGAGTTCGATGCTCGCGGGTGTGCTCGGCGCTTTCTACGCGCACTATGTGCTCATCCTCACGCCGAGTTCAGCGCTCGGGATCGACATCATGATTCAGATTGTCGCCATGACCTTGATCGGCGGCATCGGACGTCTGCTGGGTCCCACCATCGGCGCGTTCATTCTGACCTTCGGCTTGGAAGGACTGCGCGGATTTGGCGAGTATCGCATGCTCATCTACGGCGTCCTTTTGGTTGCCATCGTGCTGTTCTTGCCCAAGGGCCTTGCGAGCATGCGCCTTGCATTCTTCACCCGCCGGAAGGGCGCGCAATCGTCCTAAGTTGTCAGACGGAAGCCGACGTGCTCGCAGTCTCCGAGAGTTCGAAACAAACAACAGCGGGCCTGATCGCCGCTGCTTCACTGCCCGTACCTGCAATAAGGAGCCAGAAAAAAACATGGTCGATTCCGATACCTCGCGTCGCATTTGTGATGCCGTCGCCGCGCGATTTGACGAACAGCTCGCGACCACGAAGGAATTCGTCGCGATTCCGAGCACGCGCGGTGCCGAAGGGCCGTGCCAGGACATGATGGCGGATCTTCTCAACCAGCGCGGCTACGAGGTTGACGATTGGAAGCTCGAGATTGACGATCTGAAGGACCTGCCCGGATACGGCCCGATCGAACACGATTTCTCCCGTGCGCGCACCGTGGTTGGCACCTATCGTCCGGAACGGACGGCCGGCAAATCTCTCATTCTGCAGGGCCATTGCGATGTCGTCCCTGCTGGTCCGCTCGACATGTGGGAGACACCTCCATTCCAGCCGACCGTCAAGGACGGATGGATGTATGGACGCGGTGCAGGCGATATGAAATCCGGCACGATCGGTGCAATCTATGCTCTCGATGCTCTCCGTGCCGCGGGCCTCAAGCCCACTGCACGCATCCATGTCCAATCGGTCATCGAGGAGGAGAGCACAGGGGTTGGCGCGCTCTCGACCCTTCAACGAGGCTACCGTGCGGATTGTTGTTTTATTCCGGAGCCCACGCAGGGCCAGCTGATCCGGTCGCAGGTTGGCGTCATCTGGTTCCGTTTAAAGGTGCGGGGCCGTCCGGCGCACGTCGCGCAGGCGGGATCTGGCTCGAATGCCATCAAGGCTGCTTATCATCTCATTCAGGCGATCGAAGGTCTTGAGGAGGAGTGGAATCGGCGCGCGGTGAACGATCAGCATTTCAAGTCTGTGGTGCATCCGATCAACTTCAATCCCGGCATCATCAAGGGCGGAGAGTGGGCGTCCAGCGTTCCTGCTTGGTGCGATGTTGATTGCCGGATCGCCATTCTTCCGGGCTGGAAGGTTTCGGATTGCCAGGCTGAAATTCTCGCCTGTGTTGCGGAGGCTTCGCGCAAGCATTCCTTCCTCGCGGCGAACCCGCCGGAAGTGGTCTGGTCCGGATTCTTGTCGGACGGCTTTGAACTCACCAATGCCGAAGAACCAGAAGCAGTCTTACGACAGTCGTATTCGGCGATCTATGGGGGCGAGTTGCCCGAAGCCGCGTTTACTGGCCTCACTGACACGCGGTTCTACGGTCTCAACCATGGCATTCCGAGCCTTTCGTTCGGTGCCGTTGCCGAGCAGATGCATGGTTTCAATGAACGCGTTAACCTCGATACCCTCCGCAAGGCCACGCAGACGATGGCGCTCTTCATTGCCGATTGGTGCGGAGTGGAAAAAGCGTGACCGACGTCCTGAGCTTGTCAGTCGCCGAGCTTAAGGCGCGGTATCGCAGCAAGGAGCTCTCGCCGGTTGAAGTTGTCGAGCGACATCTTCAACGCGCCGAGCTTGTGAACTCTCAGTTCGCGACCTTCCAACTCCTGACGCCGGATCTCGCGCGTGAACAGGCGCGTGCGTCCGAGGCAAGGTGGCGTGCGGGTGCTTCAATTGGAGAACTCGACGGCGTCCCTGTGACGATCAAGGACAACCTCGATGTCGCGGGTCTGCCGACGCGATCTGGCTCGCTCACGACGTCAGCACAGCAGGTAGCTGAAGACTCACCCAGCGTTGCTCGATTGCGCGAGGCGGGGGCAGTCTTTCTCGGCAAGACCACGCTTCCAGAATTTGGCTGGAAGGGCATCACCGACAGCTCGTTGCGAGGCATCACACGAAATCCCTGGAACGCCTCTCACTCGTCCGGTGGATCGACAGGAGGCGGTGCAGCCGCGTTGGCGGCCGGCGTCGGCACACTTGTGCTCGGCAATGACGGCGGCGGATCAATTCGGATTCCCGCCAACTTCTGTGGATTGTTCGGCATCAAGCCAACCTTCGGGCGCGTTCCTCACGTCCAGTCAGGGTTGTTCTGCACGCTCGTTTCAAATGGACCACTCGCACGATCAGTAACCGATGCGGTGACCATGTTGCGGATTCTCGCGCGTCCAGACGATCGCGATTACTATGCCGTTCCTGCGCCAGAGGCTGGCTGGTTGGATCATCTCGGAGCCGGCATCAAGGGCATGAAGATCGGATACTCGCCTGCATTGCAGGGTATCGCGCCTTCACCGGAGGTCGAACGTGCCATTGCGTCGGCCGTGTCGCTTGCTCGCGAGCTTGGTGCGGAGGTCGAAGATGTCGGACCGGTCCTTGAACCGTTGCGGCCAATCTTTGAAGATCACTGGCGGGCTGGCTTCGCCGCGCGCCTGCGGCAAATTCCACGTGATCAATGGGACTTGCTCGATCCCGGCTTCCGCGAATTGGCAGAGGCGGGATTGAATGTGAGCGCTGAAGCATTGGACCGCGCCGAGAGCGAACGCGCGAAACTCGCAGAAAAGATGACGATATTCCATCGCCGCTACCCGCTTCTGCTAACGGCAACTACGCCGACCACTGCGCCAGTCGCGGACGTTCTTTATAACGGCCCGGATTACGATCGTTGGCAAGTAGCAGTTCCTTATACAGTGCCGTTCAACCTCACAGGACAGCCGGCAGCTTCTCTGCCTTGTGGTGTTTCCGACACCGGTCTTCCGATCGGTTTGCAGATCGTTGGGCCGCGGTTCGCTGAAGCTCTTATCTTGCGTGCGAGCCAAGCGCTTGAAGCTGCTATCGGCTTCAATTCGCGCCTCCAAATCTAAGAAACTGACCGCTACGCATCAATGCGTGGCGGTCTATCCGCTCCAGCTCAGTGAACGGAGCTATCCTGGCTTCCACTTAGACACAACTGAGCCAGCGCGCATGACGCAATGCGTGCGCGCCGTGAGTCCGACCGGCTGGTGAGAATGATCGGCACGCGCGCGCCCAAAACGAGTCCGGCGCATTCGCCGCCGCCCATATAAATGAACGACTTGTAGAGGACGTTGCCGACGTCGAGATTCGGCACCATCAAGAGATCCGGATCCCCAGCGACAGGAGACGTGATTCCCTTGGTCGCTGCCGATGCAGCAGAAATCGCGTTGTCGAACGCCAGTGGGCCATCGATGACAGCGCCGCTGAACTGGCCGCGATCAGCCATTCTCGAAAGGGCTGCAGCGTCCAGGCTGGAGACGTGATCGGGGTTGACCGTCTCAATGGCTGATAACAATGCAAATTTGGGCGAACTCAACCCAAGCGCATGCGCCAATCCAATAGCGTTTGCGAGAATATCAACTTTCTCTTTCAAGCTGGGTGCGATGTTGACGACGGCATCCGTCACCATCAGTGGCTTGTGGTAAGCTGGAAGGTCAAACCAGAAGACGTGGCTCATGCGCCGTGAGGTTCTCAGGTTCGCGTCGCGCGATACGACCGCGCCGAGAAGTTCATCGGTGTGTTGCGATCCTTTCATCAGCGCGCTGGCTTCACCTGCGCCAACCAGTGCGACCGCTGCTCGTGATGATGCGATGGGATCGTCCGCTGCTTCGACGAAGCGCAATCCCTCAAGACTGACCTTCAAGGTATTTGCGCAGGCTTCGATTCTTTTACGAGGCCCAACCAGCACAGGGTCGATGACGCCATCGTCGCGGGCAGAAAGTGCCGCCGCCAATGAATCTGTTGAACACGGATAAGCCACTGCGACCGCGAGGGGACCTTTGCCGCGTGCGGCAGCTTCGAGGGCATCGAGCCTGTCGTAGTTTTTTTCACTCTGGCGCATGATGGCAATTCCCGGCTACTCGATCAATGTTGCGGCTAGTGTCTCGGCGGCTTTCTGAAGGACGGGGAGCTTGGTTTGCATTTCAGCAAGAGGCAGACGCGTGACGGGCGCCTGAATGGCAAGTGCGGCAACGCATGAGCGCGCTTTGCCCTTCTTTTGATAAATTGGCACCGCCAGGCAGACGAGGCCCGACATGAATTCCTCTCGGTCGAGAGCAAATCCGTCGCGGCGAATGGCGTTCAGCTCGCTCATAAGCGCGGGTGGATCCGTCAAGGTATTTTCAGTCAGGCGCTCCAGCGCGATTTGGCGAAGCAGTGGATCGCGTTTGGCTGGTGGCATCAAGGCGAGAAAGAGTTTGCCGCTCGCCGAACAATAGGCCGGCACTTTTGAGCCTTGCTGGAACGTGATCCGCAACGGCCACGTCGATTCAACCCTGTCCACATACGTGACGTGCGTGCCGTCGAGGACGGTGAGATTGCAGGCCTCGCCAACGTCCTGAACAACGTTGCGCAGAATTTCGTGCCTGACTGCGCCATTTGGTTTGTTCGCAAGGATCGCGAACGCGAGTTGAGATGCGCGCGGTGCAAGCTCGTATCGGCGGCCATCAAGCGTCCGCTGCAGTAGTCCTGCATCTTCGAGAGAGGCGAGCCACCGATGCATGGTTGGCTTCGGCACACCCATGCCTGTCGCCAATTCAGCAAGCGTCGCGGGATGCTGCATCCCTGCGACAGTTTCGAGCACTGCGAGTGGCTTGAGGACGCCCTGTAAATCGTTCATAAGCTGATGATTAGCATAAATTCCAATAAGTGGAACGAAAAAATGAAAAAAATGAAAAAAATGTTGTGAGGAGAAATCTGACGTGTCATTGATTGGACGCCCCCAACAAAACGCCGTGCCCAACCCGCGGGACGCCAGAGGAGACGCAATATGAAAATGACGACGGAAGAAGCATTCGTAAAAGTGCTGCAGATGCACGGCATCGAGCATGCATTCGGCATTATCGGTTCGGCGTTCATGCCGATTTCCGATCTGTTTCCTCAGGCTGGCATCACGTTTTGGGATGTAGCTCACGAGGCCAATGGCGGTCTGATCTGCGACGGTTACACGCGTTCGACCGGCAAGATGGCCATGGCGATTGCCCAAAATGGTCCGGGCATCACGGGCTTCGTTACCCCGATCAAGACTGCTTACTGGAATCACACACCGATGTTGCTGGTGACGCCGCAGGCCGCGAACAAGACGATCGGGCAGGGCGGTTTCCAGGAAGTTGAGCAGATGGCTCTGTTCCGTGACATGGTTTGCTATCAGGAGGAGGTCCGGGATCCGTCGCGCGTCGCGGAGGTGCTAAACCGCGTCATTCTCAAGGCGAAGCGGCTTTCCGCGCCGGCGCAGCTCAACATTCCGCGCGATTTTTGGACGCAGGTGATCGACATCAATCTGCCAGCCATCGTGGAATTTGAACGTCCTGCAGGCGGCGAGGCAGCAGTTGCGGAAGCGGCAAAGCTGCTGTCGGAAGCAAAATTCCCCGTGATCCTGTCGGGCGCTGGCGTGGTGATCGGAAACGCGATCGACGCTTGCGTTGCTTTGGCCGAACGACTCGATGCTCCGGTCTGCAATAACTACCAGCACAATGACAGTTTCCCCGGAAGTCATCGGCTCGCCGTCGGTCCGCTCGGCTACAATGGATCGAAGGCCGCCATGGAGTTGGTTGCGAAGGCGGATGTCGTGTTGGCGCTGGGCACCCGCTTGAATCCGTTCTCGACGTTGCCTGGGTATGGCATCGATTACTGGCCAAAGACCGCCAAGATCATTCAGGTCGACATCAATGCCGATCGTATCGGCCTGACCAAGCCAGTGACCGTGGGAATTTGCGGCGATGCGAAGTTGGTTGCTCAAGGCATTCTGGCCCAACTCACACCGACCGCAGGGAATGCAGGCCGCGAAGACCGTAAGGCGCTGGTGCATTCCACCAAATCAAAATGGCTGCAGACGCTGTCCAGCATGGATCATGAAGACGACGATCCGGGCACGACCTGGAATGAAGACGCCCGCAAGCGGGACAAGGATCTGATGTCCCCGCGCCAAGCCTGGCGCGCTATTCAGGCGGGGCTACCGCGCGATGCCATCATATCGAGCGATATCGGCAACAATTGCGCGATTGGGAATGCTTATCCGGCGTTCGATAACGGCCGGAAATACCTTGCACCCGGTCTATTCGGACCTTGCGGCTACGGTTTCCCGGCGATCATTGGCGCCAAGATCGGAAATCCGGACACGCCCTGTGTTGGCTTCGCTGGTGACGGTGCGTTCGGCATCTCAATGAATGAGATGGGATCGATCGGCCGTGCGGAATGGCCGGGCGTGACAATGGTGATCTTCCGCAACTATCAGTGGGGTGCGGAAAAGCGCAACTCGATTCTCTGGTACGATAACAACTTCGTCGGCACCGAGCTGAATACGGACTTGAGCTACGCGAAAGTGGCTCAAGCCTGTGGTCTCGAGGGCGTCGTGGTAAAAACGCAGACCGAACTCACTGACGCACTGCGGAAGGCTTGTGAAGCTCAGAAGATGGGCGTCACGACATTCATCGAAGTTTTGCTCAACCAGGAGCTCGGCGAGCCCTTCCGGCGCGACGCCATGAAGAAGCCGGTCAAGGTTGCCGGGATCAAGCGGGAGGACATGCGGCCGCAGAAAGTCGCCTAAGCGGTCTCCATAACCCCGGTTTTGAGCTCATGATGGCTGCGCTTGCGCAGCCATCATTTTTTTACCGATCGCTATTTGGCAGGAACGAGCGAGGCGGCGGAGTCTACGTCGCCGAGTTCGCGGGAGATATGCTGCGCAAGCTGCTCTGCTGCCTCCGAGATGCCCTGGCGTTTGCGATGCATGACGAGCTCAATGGGCGGAAGCTTGGGCAAGCCATCCGCCTCGTCGAGGCAGCGCAGGTTCGGAACGATTGCGCAACGCGGAAACACAGACACGGCGAGTCCGGCAAACACCGCGGCTTGTAGGCCCGCGATGCTGTCACAGACTGAGCGAATCGACCACTGACGGCCTGCTGCGCCCAATGCTTCAAGTGCGTGATGTCGGTACACACTGCCCTGAGGAAGCACCGCAAGCGGAATCGGCTTTCTCAGCTCGGGCGCGCTGCCTATGCCGGCGACCCAGACAAGCGGCTCGCGCCTCACGAGTTCGCCGCGCCGGAAGTCCGGTTGATTGGTCATCAATGCGATGTCGATTTCTCCACGCTCCAGTGCCGCATGCAGTTGGACGCTGCGTGTGCAGCGCAACTCAATCTCGACATTCGGGTGCGATTTGGAAAATGTCTCGAGCACTTCCGGAAGAATGTAGGACGCGTAGAGATCCGGCGTGCCTAGGGTGACATGGCCCGCAATATCCGGTGCTGAAAATCGCGCGCGCGCCTCCGCATTCAATTTCAATATTGCACGTGCGAACTCGAGCAGAACCTCTCCATCATGCGTGAGGCTTAGTTTGCGGCGATTGTCGTCGAAAAGTGTCCGACCAATCAAATCTTCCAAGCGTTTTATCTGATGCGTGATGGCCGGTTGTGTTCGTCCCACGCGTCTGCCTGCGGATGTTAGGCCTCCGGTATCAACGATAGCAACGAACGTTCTGAGTAAAGCGATGTCGAGGTCCTGGCTCAATGATAAATCCCGCGAATGATGACGATGCAGATTATCGATTTCGTGACTGACCGAAGAGCGTTGTAGCGTACGTGAAACGATGGCCCTGCCAAGTTCGAAGTTGAAGTCTGAACCTCGAATTCAAAAGGCAAAGGTACAAATCGTAAAACATCGCTGGGAGGCGAACATGATGCTCATGCGGAACCAGGCGAGCCGTCTCGTCCTGTTCACTATCTGCCTTATGTATCTTATTTTCTATGTTGATCGCGTCAATCTCTCGACCGCGGCGCCGATCATGCAGAAAGATCTTGGTCTTACTGCAACGCAACTTGGAATCGCCTTCTCGGCTTTCGCTTATCCTTACGCCTTCTTTCAGATCGCAGGCGGGTGGCTTGGAGATCGTCTCGGACCACGCGTGACGCTGCTTCTCTGCGCATTGCTCGTCGCGGGCTCAACCATCTGGACAGGAATGGTCGGCGGATTGGTTGCGCTTTTTGTCGCAAGGCTTTGCCTCGGCATTGGAGAGGGACCTGCATTTCCTACGGCGACGCGTGCACTTTCCAATTGGATGCGGCCCGATCAGCGTGGATTTGCGCAAGGCATCACGCACGCCTTTGCTCGCTTTGGCAATGCCGTAACGCCTCCCCTTATTGCGTTGCTCGTCGTTGCGTTCTCCTGGCGCGTTTCCTTCTACGTGCTTGGCGCAGCAAGTCTCCTTTGGGCTGCCCTGTGGTGGTTTTACTTCCGCGACGATCCGCGCACGCACCCTCAAATTACGCCACAGGATCTCGAAGGGCTGCCTCCGGCGACAGTCGCAGCCACGCGAAAGGACGTGCCGTGGGGACCATTGCTCAAGCGCATTCTGCCGGTCACCCTGACGGACTTTTGCTATGGCTGGATTCTCTGGCTCTACCTCAACTGGTTGCCATCGTTCTTCATGCACGAATTCAAGCTTGATCTTAAAAAATCAGCTTTGTTTGCAGCTGGGGTGTTCTTCGCTGGCGTCGTTGGCGATACGCTCGGTGGAATTCTCAGCGATCGTATTCTGAGAAAGACTGGGAATGTCGGGAAGGCACGAATCTCAGTCATCGTCCTTGGGTTTCTCGGATCCTTCTGCTTCATGCTGCCGATCGTGTTCGT